>NZ_JBHSOW010000080.1:0-324408 GCF_042656405.1 Paenibacillus solisilvae
GTTCACTCATTCCTTATGGTACCATAAGGTTTTTTTTCTGAGTGTCTACTTGAAGGGGATAATACCACCTCGTAAAAGAGATGACGGTATTTTTTTCGTTATTCCTCGTATAAACTTTCCAACGGATTATGAAGGTCATGTTTCAATAAAATCAACGAACCTTCAACGGCTGGCTGCACTTTTATTACGCCTTTTGAAACAGCGCCGCCGTATAGTCCGCGATCCGCTTTACGATCTCAGTCCGCACATATTCGCGCGTGAGTTCGAAATGGTCCTCCTTGCCGCGCACTCTATAGCGGTATTTGGCGCCGTCTTCGACGTTTACAGCACTATACACAACGATATTAAGTCCGCGTAAGGTGCGTTTAGTCTCCGTCAATTCCCTTACAATAACGGAGCCGATGATATTCGTTGTTTTAACGTATAAATCAGCGAGTGTAATGCCGCTCTCTTTAATATCGTCACGACTCCGTTCAACCATCGTAATAATCATCGGCAGCAAAATATAATCGTTGATTATGCGTAATTCATCCGGTGAAGCTACAGACATGTGAAAACCCCCCCCGATACGAACGTATGATCTTATTATATACCGAATAGACGTTCGATATGCAACAAAAAAGCCACTCGATAATGAGCGGCTTCGTTCGTATGTATTCGATTAACTTAACGTGAACCACGTAAAGTATTTATTCGTTGTGCTGAAGTCATTTCTCGTATGCGGCACGATCTTCCAATAAATCGTGTATCCTGGTGAAATGTAATAAAATTTATAATGATCCAAATTACCTTTCGAGCCTCTATCGATATCCTGACTAGTTAAGTAGCTTCCGTCACGTAACTTGTATACAGCTATTATATCGTAATTTTCCCAATACGGCGTCGACAAGTATACGTTGACTGTTTGCGTAATGCCGGTATCATTTGTCCATTTAAACCAATCAACATCATACCGATCATCGATATATCCCGACGCGAACTCACCTCGGTTAAACGGTTTGGCGTATGTAGGCGAGTCGCCCCCGCCGTCATAGTCTGCGAATGCCGACTGTGAGAATGAGAATAAACATATACCAATTAACGCAGTTTGAATCGTTTTCTTAATGCTCATAAATGATTGCCTCCATAGCGTTTTTCTTTTAAGTATGCTACAGATTTCCAATAATGTTAATAGTTCTTATCCACCTAACGAAAATAAAAAATACGCCCACTTTCGATACTTTAACGTTGAATTAAACGTAGAAGCTTCGTTAGTGGGCGTATTTATTCGATTTGGTACGAACAAACGTTTGAACATGTACGAACAATCGTGTAAACTGTCAGTACGCAGCCACCGACAAACTTACGCCAGAAAGCGAGGTGAAACGTAAAAGTTTAACGCAATTGCGACGCAAAAGTTTATCGGAACGGTAACGCTTACAAAGTCCGTAAATTCACCGTTTCAGCTACCGAAGATCGTCCGGATCTTCAGTAAGAGCGGGAGTTCAGCTCACCTTATGCTCAATCCGCAGTTTGTCCGCCACCATCGCGATGAATTCCGAGTTGGTTGGTTTCGACTTGCTGATGTTGATAGTGTAGCCGAACAAATGCGAAATGCTGTCAATATTACCTCGTGTCCAAGCAACTTCAATGGCATGGCGAATGGCACGTTCAACACGGGAAGGCGTTGTTTTGAATTTTTCTGCAATTGCAGGGTAAAGCGTCTTTGTAATCGCCCCTAAAATTTCAATATTGTTATAAACCATTGTAATGGCCTCACGTAAATATTGATATCCTTTAATATGGGCAGGCACACCAATTTCATGGATGATACTGGTAATATTTGCATCTAAATTTTTACCTTTTGCAATTGGCACTACATTGGATTTGGAAATCGATGAAGATGAGAACGTTGACGCATTAGAAATAACCGTTGAATTGCTAACAAGCTGACGAATTCGATTGGCCAGAATTTCCATATCGAACGGTTTTAATATGTAGTATGAAGCCCCAAGTTGAACCGCTTTTTGAGTAATATTCTCTTGACCAAAAGCAGTTAACATAATGATTTTGGGCATAGGCGACAAATTCATTTCACGGAGTCTTTCCAATACACCCAATCCGTCTAAATGAGGCATGATAATATCGAGAATCAGTACATCAGGTACTTCACGTGTTTCTTCAAGCAAACGCAGCACTTCTTCACCATTGTAAGCGATTCCTGTCACGACCATATCGTTCTGTTCCGAAATATATTCCGATAACAAATTTGTAAATTCCCGATTGTCGTCAGCTAATAACACTTCAATTCTTTGCAAAGTATAGTCCTCCTTAGACTCAATTCCGTCATTAAAGTGTAAGAATTAAAGCTTCGGTCTAACCTTCCTGTCTGTATAATATTTTCGACATGAGAACTAAAATTCCTTCTGTCGAATAATATTTTTCTTTATTTTTAATTCTCGATCAATTATAATTAATAATTTAATTCAAGAATCCTTACCATTCGAACAATTTCGACAAATTGCATCGGAATCATTCGATCTCTCGTTTAAACCAAAACCTCTGGTTCAATCTCCTTTTTTACCCCAAAAACAAATGAAAATCTTAAGGGGGCTTAAGCCGCCTTAAGATTAACGCTTGCTTGCTTTAGAAGTACACCTGCATCCTGAAGCATCCATTCGATGAAGCAGCCATATCCAGAAGACGGATCATTCACAAAAACATGAGTTACGGCTCCGATCAGTTTCCCGTCTTGGATTATCGGGCTTCCCGACATTCCTTGTACAATTCCACCGGTGTGCTCCAGTAACCGAGAATCAGTAATCTTTATAACCATGCCTTTGGTTGCCGGCGAGGCCTGGCGAGTAACATGGACAATCTCTACGTTAAATCGTTCCACCTTCTGACCGTTAACTACAGTTAAGAGCTGAGCTGGACCTTCTTTGACTTCCTCTGCAAAGGCCACAGGAATTGGCTGCTCATTATAGCTATGTGACGGGAGCTCCTGCATCTTACCGAAAATACCGAATGAGGTGTTTCTTTCGATATTGCCCAATATTTTGCTTTCTTTAACGAAATGCGCTCGTTTCTCGCCTGGTTCACCATTTTGGCTTTTATTTATGGAGGTTACATTCGATTGAAGGATCTGCCCTTCGCCGACTTCAATCGGAGTTTGCGTATCCATATCCGTTATGACATGTCCAAGTGCGCCATATACACCTTGATCTGGAGCATAGAACGTCAATGTACCGACTCCTGCCGCTGAGTCTCGAATATAAAGCCCCAAGCGCCATGCTTGATCCTCTACATCAAAGACAGGGGACAGCTTAGTTTGGAATTGATGCGTTCCCCGCTTCACCGTCAAACGCAGAGGCTGTTTGGAACCGCCTGCTTCTTCAGCCATCTCTGCAACCTTATGGACCTCATTGACATACTTTCCATTAATTCGAATGATAAGGTCACCCAGCTGCAAATTTGCCGATTCTCCAGGAGATACCTTAACCCCTTTCCCGTTAATGACCTGGTGATGACCGACAACCATAATACCTGCTGATTTCACTTTAACACCAATTGTTTGACCACCTGGAATTACCCTTAGGTCAGGCACAACATTTACTTTAACGGTTTTAAAAGGAATTTTTCCGAACAGCTTCAATTGCATCGTAGTTTCACCGCTATGATGAGATTGAATGGATAATGGTCTGTTCAGATTCACTGATGATGATCGGTTCTTTGACCCGTTAACATTAAGCATGTCCGGATCTACGGTAACCTCTGCATGGACTGGCATACCATAGTCCAACTGCTTTAACTGACCTGAAAATAACCGGAGCTCATTCGGAAATGCGGCGAAATGCTGAAAAGGGGAAGAGATACCCAGCATACAAACGATGATAACGAGAACAAGTCCAAGCCACCGCTTTCGCTTATTGGGATTCAATGACTTCACGCTCCCTGCTGCTAAATCGCTTGACGAGAAAGGTGTTCGCCATTTGCGTACCTTTAAGGTAACCCTGCCCCTTTAGTTTTATGTCGGCAAAAACATTCCCAAAATACCTTCCATTAGGCCCCCTTTTGTTTGTAAGCCAAGTCAAGCATTTCTTGTGCATGATGACGAGTTTTTTCCGTTATTTCCACTCCGCCCAACATACGGGCTAATTCCTCAATTCGCGTTCCGGCAACAAGCTCGGTGACAATTGTTGAAGTACGTTCGTCAATAATATTCTTCCGTATTTCGTAATGATGATCCGCCATACAAGCAACCTGCGGTAAATGGGTGATGGAGAATACTTGGCATTGCGCAGATAAACGAGACATCTTGTCGGCAATTGCTTGTGCAGCTCTCCCGCTGACTCCCGTATCCACCTCATCGAAAACAAGAACAGGTACAAGGTCGATTGCAGCAAATATCGTTTTCAGTGCGAGCATGATTCTCGACATTTCTCCGCCTGACGCAATTTTATTAAGCGGCTTAAGCGGTTCGCCGGGATTTGGCGCGATTAGAAATGCAGCTTCATCAATTCCATTGGCGAGTAAACGATAGGAATCACCATCCGCCTGTTGATTCAGCTCTACTCGGAAAGTTGTGCGTTCCATCTGAAGCTGCCTTAATTCAGATTCGATTGCGACTGAAAGCCTGTCTGCCGCAGCGCGTCGAATATCTGATAATGTACCTCCAAGCTGCATAGCTTCATCATGTAAACGGCTTTGCTCGGCCTGGAGACGAGCTGTATGCTCATCCCGATTTTCAATTTTATCTGCCTCCGACTGAATTCGGTCCAAATAGGTTAAAATATCAGGAATGGATTCACCGTATTTACGTTTTAAGCTGTGGATGAGGTCAAGACGATCATCAATAAAATGAAGCCTCTCTGGATCCGAATCCACAGCATCGCGATAATCTCTAAGCTGAAATGCTGCATCCTCTAATTGATAAAAGCTTGACTGAAGCTGTTCTAATATTGGGCCAATCAGCTCTGGATCATACTCACGAATATCAGATACCCGGCTAACAGCACGGCTGATTGCATCCAATCCCTTATTCCCATAGATAAGCGCGTATGCTTCAGAAGCTGAATCGCGGCGTTTAACAGAGGAGACAAGCTTTAATCTCTCTTCAGTAAGCAGTTCATCTTCATTGGGCTTTAACCTTGCTGCAGCGATTTCCTCGATTTGAAAACGATACAGATCAAGCATTTGCATGTTTTGACGGGAGCTGTCTTCAAGCTCTCTGAGCTGATGACGTACCTTTTCATACTGCTTGAATACATCTTTATACTTTGCTAAAGTGCCGGCGATTTTATCGCCAGCATAAGAATCCAGCCAGTCCAGATGCCTCTCTGTCCTGAACAACGATTGATGTTCATGCTGTCCATGGATGTTGACGAGACATTCTCCTGTCTCGCGGAGCATCGACATCGTTACGATATGCCCGTTAACCCGGCTTACGCTCTTCCCCTGCGACGAGAGCTCCCGGCGAATCACAAGTCCCTCTTCAGGCTTGGCATCAATTCCGAAGGATTGGAGTGTTCTCCATACTGGATGAGCCCAAGGCAGCTCAAACATAGCCTCTATCTCAGCTTTATCACAGCCGTACCGAACCATGTCAGATGAGCCTCTGCCTCCGACTACAAGGCTCAAAGCATCGATCAAAATGGATTTACCTGCACCCGTTTCACCTGTCAAAACATGAAATCCCTCATGAAATCGAACCGTTACCGATTCAATGACAGCTAAATTACGTATCGATAGTTCGCGAAGCATGAATATTTCTCCTCCTTGATTGAGCCCATGTTAATTTCTTCTCTTATCAAAATTTAATTCATCAATCCGAGCAAACGATCAACGACTTCAGCGCTTTGAATCTTCGTTCGGCAAATGATTAGTATCGTATCATCACCGCAAATGGTCCCCATGACTTCGGTCCATTCCATATTATCAATCATGGCGCCGATCGCATTTGCCGTGCCAGGCAAACACTTCATGACAACGAGATTGTCTGTGTAATCGATGTGAACAAAATGATCCGTCAGTGTCCGCTTCAGCTTATGAATGGAGTTTGTACGTAATTCTTGCGGCAATGAATATTTATACCTGCCGTCTTCCGCCGGCACTTTAATGAGCTGCATTTCTTTAATATCACGCGATACCGTAGCTTGTGTTACTTGTAGTCCTTCTTCACGCAAGCCTTCTACAAGCTCATCTTGAGTCTCTATAATTGAATGGTTAATCAATTCACGAATTCTCATATGTCTAACACTTTTCATGACGTCCTCCTCAATTGGTTGAAGCCCTTACCCAAAACGAAATGTTATCGTTCGTATCGTACGTTCTCTCTGATCGACAAACAAAATTCCTTCACATTCCGGCATCAACAATGCATAAACGAGCAAGCGATCTCTTACGCCGCTCCCTGTCCAGTCGATTGGCATCCGGTCCCGTGCAGTCTTTACAATATAATGTTTGCCATCTTTCTCAGCAATTAAATCAATGAACAATCGACTTTGCAGGGCTTGTCCGTCCAAATCAATTGTGATAGGCACACGATATTTGCCATGTGTAACTTCATACCCGGCTCTTTCCAAAAAGATAACGCTCTCATCATCCTCGCGTACCTCTTCCGCTCTGCTGAGCAGCAGCTTCGAATTCATGCCAGGCGGCTCATGCAGCCAGCGATAAAACATCCGGTACACCCAGTAGATCAGTACACTTCCGGCGATAAGCATGATGAGCCAGTCGCCATATTTATCCATTCATATCCCTCCTGCAGCAGCGTGCGAATCGGTTAACTTAACAGTTCGCGCTGTGAGGGGATTTATCCTTTTTGCCAAAACCGAACGCTTGTTTGGTTTTTTCTAGTGTATCAAATATTTTCGAATCTGAAAAGAGGAACATCCGTCATTAAAACTCCGCTCAAAGAAAAAGAGCCTTTTTTTCGGCTATTCCCGAAAAAAGACTCCAGTTTAACTTTCCCATTCTTGCTTAACCATGCTTTTGATTCTTGGTAAAGGTCTGATTAGCCTCACTTACAAGCGCAGCTATCTTCTCCTCATCAGGAGGAAGGCCCGGTATCCCAGGCTGCCATTGCCAATGGGCAAGAAACTCAATATTACCTTCACCGCCTGTAATAGGCGAGAACGTCAAGTGTTCAAGACCAAAGCCTTGTTCGGCTGCAAAGCCGAGAACCGTCATTAACACTTCCTTGTGAACACTCGGCTCACGCACGACACCTGATTTTCCAACCTTCTCACGTCCGGCCTCGAATTGCGGCTTAATAAGCGCCACAATCTGAGCCCCTGATTTGAGCAGGGTTCCGAGTGTAGGTAATATAAGCTTCAAAGAGATAAAAGATACATCTATTGTCGCAAAAGTAGGCTCCGGACCAATTAAATCTGCCGGCTGCGTATAACGAAAGTTCGTTCGCTCCATGACCTGAACTCGTTCATCCTGCCGCAAGGACCAATCAAGCTGGTTATAGCCCACATCAATCGCATAGACATAGGAAGCCCCGTTCTGTAAGGCGCAATCGGTGAAACCACCCGTGGAAGCTCCAATATCCAGCATGACCACGCCGTTCATATTCAGCTCGAACTGCTTGATTGCCTTCTCGAGCTTTAGACCTCCGCGGCTTACATAAGGATGCAGAGCACCCTTGACGATGATATCCGCATTTCGCGGAACCTTCATTCCGCTTTTCTCCATCCGTTCACCGTCTACAATGACCAAACCAGCCATCAAAGCGGCTTTGGCTTTCTCGCGGCTTTCATAAAACCCTTGTTCCACCAGTAAGACATCTATCCGTTCCTTCACTATCGTCATCCGCCGCTCTCTCCCGTTCTTACGCTGGGCCGTTAACCCGCTTACGCATACGCGGCAGCAAAGCTTTAAGCTCAGTCGCAACACGTTCAGTGGTTAGCCCCACCTCTTGACGCTGCTCCTTAATCGAGCCATGCTCAACGAATATATCTGGAACACCCATAATCCGCACGCTTAAACCTTGTTTATTATGAAGGGAATAAAACTCCAGTATCGCACTGCCTAAACCACCTTGCTCAGAACCTTCTTCTAAAACAAGAACATGCAGATTCTCCCCGGCAATTTTAAGAAGCATGGCTTCATCCAGCGGCTTAATGAACCGTGCATTCACAACGCGAACGCACAGACCTTCCCGTTTGAGCTGTTCGGCCGCTTCTTCTGCGATTGGCAGCATTGGCCCGATGGCTACAATAACGGCCGAATCGCCCTCACGTACCGTTTCCCAAGTACCGATTGGAATCGGAGTCATTTCTTTATCAATCGCAACTCCCAGACCGTTGATTCTTGGGTAACGAATCGCGATTGGACCCTCATTATAATCAACCGCCGTTTTCATCATACGGCGAAGTTCATTCTCATCCTTAGGCATCATCAATACCATGTTAGGGATATGACGAAGAAATGGAATGTCATACACCCCTTGATGGGTTTCACCGTCAGGTCCTACAAAACCAGCGCGGTCGATCGCAAAAATAACATTGGCATTCTGTCTGCAAATATCGTGAACGACTTGGTCATAAGCTCTCTGCAGGAATGTCGAATATACAGCATAGACGGGCTTCATACC
This sequence comes from Paenibacillus solisilvae, assembly GCF_042656405.1. Classification (NCBI taxonomy): domain Bacteria; kingdom Bacillati; phylum Bacillota; class Bacilli; order Caryophanales; family Paenibacillaceae; genus Paenibacillus; species Paenibacillus solisilvae. Next base: position 8,582 of record NZ_JBHSOW010000080.1, read on the forward strand.
TTCCATCGCCATCGCGGCGCACATCGTTGCTGCATGCTGCTCCGCAATTCCAACGTCAATCATTCGATTCGGGTAGCGTTCTGCAAATTTCAGTAAGCCGGAACCGCCAGGCATAGCTGGAGTTACCGCGACAATACGGTTATCCTGCTCGGCAAGCTCCATAAGCGCATCGCTGAACACCTCTGTATACATGGGTGGTCCGACCGCTTTAAGAACCTGGCCAGACTCAATTTTATAAGGCGTAATGCCATGCCATTTGAACGAATCCGCTTCAGCAGGCAGATAGCCTTTACCTTTAATCGTAATGACATGAACAAGTACCGGCCCGCTGACACTGTTCGCCTGTTCCATGACATCAATTAGCTGATGAAAGTCATGACCGTCCACCGGACCCAGATAAGTAAACCCGAACTGTTCAAACAAAATACCGCTTACCAGCAAGTATTTGATGCTGTCTTTGAAGCGTTCAGCCGTTTTGGCAAGCCTGCCGCCAATGGCCGGAATTTTGTTAAGCAGCTGATTTAATTCATCCTTCGCTTTCTGATAATGGCGGTCCGTTCTTATTTTGCCAAGATAATGATGTAAGGCTCCGACATTCGGCGCAATCGACATCTCGTTATCATTCAAAATAACCATTAGATTCTTCTTCTCATGGCCGATATGATTAAGCGCTTCAAGCGCCATACCGCCTGTTAGCGCACCATCGCCAATAACAGCGACGACCTTGTTGTTCTCACCCTTCAAATCACGGGCGAGCACCATTCCCATTGCTGCAGACAGCGATGTGCTGCTGTGTCCGGCTTCCCAGACGTCATGCGGACTCTCGGAACGTTTAACAAACCCGCATAACCCTTTATATTTGCGCAGCGTATCGAACTGGTCTTTTCGACCGGTCAGTATTTTATGAACATAGGATTGATGTCCTACATCAAATATGAATTTATCTTTGGGGCTGTTATATAAAAAATGCAGAGCAAGCGTAAGCTCCACCACGCCAAGATTCGGCGCAAGATGTCCACCTGTAGCAGACAGCTTCTCGATTAAGAACTTGCGGATCTCCGCAGCAAGCTCCTCAAGCTGGGCTATAGATAATGGCTTCAAATCTTGAGGCCCTCTAATTTGTTCGAGCAACAAGTTAATTCCTCGCTTTCCCGGCCAACGTCTTTCGTTGTCCAATGAACGTCTAACATTTGTGTCTAAATTATAACATAGACGCTTCAGATACCCAAGAGCACTGCAAGTTTAGTGATCTCTGTTCATCAGGTAATCGGCAATCGCATACAGCTTTTCGGGCTTGGCAAGATGAGCTTTCATAAGCGCCTGCTTGGCCTCCGCAGTTAATCGTTCAACGAGAGCCTGACTCTCTTTAAGTCCAATTAAGAACGGATATGTAACCTTCTGCTGCTGCACATCGCTTTGAACCGGTTTTCCCAGCTTTACTTCGTCCCCAATCAGGTCGAGAATGTCGTCCTGAATTTGAAAGGCAAGACCCAGTTTGATGGCAAACTCCTGCAAAGCAAGCAGCTGATCATTTGAAGCCTCGCCCACCCGAGCGCCAGCGGTAACCGAAAACATGATGAGATCACTCGTTTTATGCAGATGTATATATTCGAGCTGTTCCAATGACGTAACCCCTTGTTCGCCAAGGATATCAGCTGCTTGTCCGCCAACCATACCCGATGCACCGGCTAGTTTAGCCAAATCGGAAACGATATCAAGTGCAACCTGCGGCGGAACACCTTGCTTGACCGTCTGCGTAACTGCGTAGAAAGCATGTGTCAGCAAGCCGTCGCCCGCTAAAATCGCCATTGCTTCACCATACACCTTATGATTGGTTAGTTTTCCCCGACGATAGTCATCATTATCCATTGCAGGAAGATCATCATGGATCAAGGAATACGTATGAATCATCTCAATCGCGCATGCCACGGGCATCGCTGAATCTCTAGCGCTCCGGCTGTTTTTAACCGCTTCCGCAGCAGCCAATACCAGGATCGGACGGAGCCTTTTGCCGCCTGCTTGCAAGGAATACATCATAGCTTCCCGCAGCTGCTCCGGAATTTGCCACTTTATTGGGAGTGCTGTAAGCAGTGCTTCTTCGATTTCACAGGCGGAACGAGACAAATAATCTGCAGTAGAAGCCGGCACGTTCAAGCTCATTCCCCTTTATCTTCATTTGCGGCAGCAAACGGTTTTTTCTGAATCCCATTTTCGGTTTCGATTAATACTTCAATTTTCTTCTCAACCTGCTCCAATTTGGCACCGCACAGCTGGGAGAGCTGCATGCCTTCTTGAAACAGTTCAATTGCGGCCTCCAGAGGCACATCTCCGCTCTCAAGCTTGCTTACAATTGATTCCAGACGCTCTATCGCTTCTTCAAAGCTTAGTGGCTGCTGCTGCTCCGCTTTCGCCTTAGCCATCCGGTTACGCCTCCCCTTTCATTTCCCATACCTGACAATCTAATTGTCCGTCTGAGAGCTTAACTTTTATTGAATCGCCTGGTTGAACATCATGGATTGATTTGATCAGTCTCTCCTGCTTCTCGTCATACACAAGACTGTAGCCGCGGGACATAACCTTCAAAGGGCTAAGCGCATCTAACTGGCGGATGACGCCGGTTAATTGCATTCTGCGCTCTTTCATTCCTGTAGCCATGGATGACTCCAACCGCTGGGTCGTCCCTTGCAATCTTCTCGCCGCAAAAGCTACTTTCTCTCCTGGATGCATACCCGCCAAGGATGCATTCAATCTCATCAGCTTCTCGCGGCTTCGCTCTGTCTTTCTAAGTGTTCGCTGTTCGAGCCGGTCTTTCAGGCGGTCCAGCCGCTGTGCCTGCTGCAGCATATATTTGCGCGGATTCGCAAACAAAGGCGATCTCCTGACACGTGTTAACCGGTCCTGACGATTTCTTAACGTCATCCTTAACATTTGAACCATACGTGAGCGGATTTGATACAGCTGCGATTGAAGCTCAGCAACATTCGGAACAGCTAATTCCGCTGCTGCAGTTGGTGTAGCCGCTCTCATATCAGCTACGAAGTCAGCAATCGTAAAATCCGTTTCATGACCCACTGCCGAGATAATAGGAATCACTGAAGCGGCAATGCTTCGGGCAACCGCTTCTTCGTTAAAGGCCCACAGCTCTTCCAGCGAACCTCCGCCTCGTCCTACAATCAGCAGGTCAACTTCTGCCATTTGGTTCATCTTCTCGATCGCTTTCACAATAGCTGGTGCGGATCCCGTCCCTTGCACAAGCACGGGAAAAAGCAGCACCGGCACAGATGGATGGCGGCGCTGCAAGGTTATTAGTATATCCCGCACAGCTGCTCCGGTAGGGGAAGTGATAACGCCAATGGCAGTTGGAAAGCGTGGAATGGACCGTTTGCGTGATGCATCAAATAAGCCCTCAGCCTCAAGCTTGCGTTTCAGCTGCTCATATGCAAGGTATAAGCTTCCGATCCCATCAGGCTGCATTTGCGTAGCATAAAATTGATAATTACCGTCGCGTTCAAACACAGAAATATTCCCGCGCGCCAGTACCTTCATACCTTCTTTCGGTATAAAAGGGAGCCTCTGATTATGGGAAGCGAACATGATGCATTTTAGCCTGCTGTCTTTATCCTTAAGCGTAAAATACATATGCCCGCTAGAATGATGTGTAAAATTCGATATTTCTCCGCGCAGCCAGACGTCACCGAGTAATTGATCGGACTCCAGCTTCATACGGATGTAGCGATTGATATCTTTGATCGAAAAAATGCGCGATCCGTCTGCCATTCGGATTCGTCACTCCCCGATTTGATTTAGTTTTTTCGCTGCTTTCAGCGTGTTGAGCATCAGCATCGTAATCGTCATCGGCCCTACTCCGCCCGGCACCGGCGTTACATAACCTGCTGTATCCAGCACATCCTCGTAGTCCACATCGCCCGCGAGCTTGCCGTCTGGAAGACGATTGATACCAACATCAATAACAACAGCACCCGGCTTGACAAAGGAACTTCCAATTGCCTTCGCCTTGCCAATTGCTACAACCAGAATATCTGCTGTCTTCGCGATGGCTTCCATGTTCGCGGTCCGAGAATGACAAATCGTTACGGTAGCATGTTCACGAAGCAAAAGCATAGAGACCGGTTTACCGACAATATTACTTCTTCCAATGACAACGGCATGCTTGCCCGCGATTTCAATACCGCTGCGTTTAATAAGTTCAATGACGCCTGCTGGTGTACATGGGAGTAAGCTGTCGTCGCCAATGACAAGGTTACCTACGCTGACCGGATGAAACCCGTCTACGTCTTTGGCCACACTTATCGCATCAATAACCGATTTCTCATTGATATGTTTAGGCAGCGGGAGCTGCACAAGAATTCCATGTATGTTGGATTGATTATTGAGTTTATCAATCAGCTCCAGAAGCTCATCTTGAGAAGCGGCTGCATCCAGCCGGTGAACTTCGGAATAGAACCCGAGCTGCTCGCATGCTTTTGCCTTACTTCCAACATAGACCTTCGAAGCAGGGTCTTCACCGACGAGAACAACTGCTAGTCCCGGCTTAACGCCTCGTGCTGCCAGTTTAGCAGCATCTTCACCAATTTCAAGACGTATTGCATCAGATATTGCTTTACCTTCGATTCGTTGTGCGCTCATAAATAGACCTCACTTTTGGTTATGTAGAGCATCCCCTTAAGTCTCCTTCATAAGGTGATTTAAGAGCTGCGCTCTCTGACACTAGAGCGAGCTTACACTCGGGATGCAGCCGTTAGGCTTTGGGTTTTAGCTGATCTAAAGCTTGAAGCAGACGGCCTAGAACGCCGTTAACGAACTTCCCTGATTCATCTGTCCCAAAATGCTTAGCAAGCTCGATCGCTTCGTTGATAACGGCTTTCGGGGGTACATCATCCCGAAAGACCAGCTCAAAGCAAGCCAGTCTAAGAATTTGGCGGTCAACACGCGATAAGCGGTCAACCTGCCATCCGGTCAGGTAGTCCTGCAGCATATCATCGATGGCTGCTTTCTTCTCGTAAACGTGCTGAGTCAATCCCCTTACATGCTCATCGATGCGACTCACGTCCGCTGCATTCGCTTCGATTTCATTCTCGCCATTGACCTCATCCATAATCATGGTCACAGCATCTTCGGCCGTTGCCTCTTCATTCATTTCTAATTGGTACAAGCTTTGTACCACAATCTCCCGTGCAAGCCTTCGTTTCATGGGGCCTCCTGACAATTCCATTCTAATAATGTCGAGAAAATATGATCTCCTCCCTGCCCCGAACAGACACGTCCAATAGTCCGGGGTACGGAGGAGATCATATTACTATTTAAACGGTCTCCATCGCTGCATAAGCCATTCCGTTAACCGATGCCAAGGAATGATCGGGCCGCTTTGTTCATCTTTCATTTTACCAATGGTGTAACCGATCCAAAGTAGGAGTGCAAAGAATAGCATATCCCAAAAGCCGACGATAAAATAAAGAATTCCAAGAATAATGCCTACAGTAACGCCTGCAATCCGGCCACCGTAATTCCTCCAAAGCTCAATCCACATCATCGGCAGCACCCCTATTCCACACGACTTTTAAAGTTTGCCGTTTGGATGATGTTCGCCACGAATACCGACACTGTTGCAACCGGAATACCTGTAATTTCCTCAACATGCGACTTAACTGCCCGTTGAATGTCTTCGGTTAATGTCGGAATGGAACTTTCCCCATCCGCAATCGCTCGCAATGAAATATCGATACCGGATTCACTGATCCGAATTCTGGCTTTTAGATCTTTAACGCCTCGTTGACGTGCAGCAGCTTTCAAAGCTAAGTTCTCCACGGTTTCCAATGAAATTCGAATATCACCGAATTCAGTCCGCTGATCAATGGATGGAGCGGAGGAATTGCTGCGACGAAGAGATACGTAAAAAAAACGCAGACTGATAAGAAATAATACAACAGAGACCGTGATTACCGTAATCTGAAGCCACTCTTCCCGGCCATTGTACAAGTTGTGGACGAGATTATTTAACCAATCCTCTGGGAACCAGTTAAATGCTGCACAAAAAGCTATAACCGAAAGCGCTCCAATTGCTAAGCTATACAAGAACAGCAACAGCTTGTCCAACACTCTGATCACCGAGAAATTCCTCCTTGGGGCGGACTAGATAAAACCCCCAAGCGCCGAGCGCAAGCCCAGCCACCAGGGGGTATGCTATCATTAATTTACACAGCCTAGCGTTATTTGACGCGCAGCAGTGTTTCTTCGTCTTCCACTTTCTCAGTCGTCTTAAAATGAACGTCATGGATATGTACGTTTACTTCAACGACATGCAATCCGGTCATCGTTTCAATCGAACGTTTCACGTTGCGCTGAATTTCCGCAGCTATTTCAGGAATACGGTTGCCGTATTCCACTATAATGGAAACATCAACAGCCGCTTCGCGATGTCCAACTTCTACTTTAACGCCTTTAGACAAATTTTTGCGTCCCAACAACTCAGCAATGCCGCCGGCAAATCCACCGCTCATGCCCGCAACGCCTTGAACCTCAATGGCCGCAAGTCCTGCAATGACTTCTATGACTTCGGGTGCGATTTGAATAGTGCCCATGTCGGTCTTTTCGTAGTCCGCTGCTAGCGTACTCATGGTTATCCTACACCTCCCGTAAAGTTGCGCGGCGCCTGCCTTTTTAAGGCCAATAGCTCATCCGCATCTTATTCCTATACTATAGCATTCTGGTGGAAATATGACAAACAACACAGTAACCTTGGACACTATTTATTTAAGCGTATGATCGTTATCTATTCTTCAACAATATTGATATCGTGTTCCTCAAGGAACTTAATGTCGAAATCACCGCTCAAGAACTTCGGATGACTGAGAAGCTTCATGTGAAAAGGAATCGTTGTCCGAATGCCGTCTATCGCAAATTCAGCCAGTGCACGCTTCATACGGGCAATTGCATCTTCACGAGTTGCTCCCCACACAATCAGTTTGGCAATCATGGAATCGTAATGCGGTGAAATCGTATAGCCTGGGTAGGCGCTACTGTCAATGCGAACGCCAAGCCCTCCTGGAGGCAGGTAAAACTGTATTTGTCCTGGAGACGGCATGAAATTCCGTTCCGGATCTTCGGCATTAATTCGACATTCGATCGACCAGCCGTTAATAACGAGATCTTCCTGCTTGATGGATAACGGATTGCCTTCCGCCACGGAAATCATCTCTTTAATTAAGTCAACACCAGTAATCATTTCGGTTACAGGATGTTCAACCTGAATCCGGGTGTTCATCTCCATAAAGTAGAAATTCCCATCCTGTCCAAGCAAGAATTCCAGTGTCCCCGCTCCCGCATATTGTACAGCCAGCGCCGCACGCACTGCAGCCTGACCCATACGCTCACGCAGTGCAGGAGTAAGAATGGAGCAGGGAGCTTCTTCAACAAGCTTCTGACGGCGTCTTTGAACGGAACAATCGCGCTCAAACAGATGAACCGCATTGCCGTGCTTGTCCGCCATGATCTGAATTTCAACATGCTTCATGCCAGTCAAATATTTCTCTAAATAAACGCCGGCGTTGCCAAAAGCTTTTTGCGCTTCCTGCTGAGCCGTTGAAATTTGGGAAATCAGCGTTTCTTCATCTTCGGCAACGCGGATCCCTTTGCCTCCGCCGCCTGCAGTCGCTTTTATGATGACAGGATATCCGATTTCACGAGCAACCCGAATGGCTTCATCCATATCCTCAATCAAGCCGTCCGAGCCTGGAATAATCGGTACGTCCGCTTCTTTCATCGTCTGCTTCGCAACGGATTTATCCCCCATCTTGCTGATCGCTTGCGGGGATGGTCCGATAAAGACGACGTTACAGGATTCGCAGATATCGGCAAAATTAGCGTTCTCCGCCAAGAATCCATAGCCCGGATGAATAGCGTCGCAATCCGTTAAAGTTGCAACGCTCATTATATTCGTCAGGTTCAAATAGCTGTCTTTAGAAGCAACAGGCCCAATACAGTAAGCTTCGTCTGCAAGTCGGACATGAAGGGATTCGCGGTCAGCCTCTGAATAAACGGCTACGGTTTGTATACCGAGCTCGCGGCATGCGCGAATAATTCGAACAGCAATTTCGCCCCTGTTTGCAATCAATATTTTATTGAATTTCACGTATTAAAGCTCCTCTCGTGCGCATTCGTACCCGGTAATTGCTGCTAGCGACCGGCTTACTCCGGTTTTACCAGGAACAACGGCTGGCCGAACTCTACAAGCTGTCCGTTTTCAACAAGAATGTCAACGATTTCGCCGTTTACTTCTGCTTCGAGCTCATTCATCAGCTTCATAGCTTCAAGGATACAAACGACTGATTTCTCGTTAATGCGGTCTCCTACGTTTACGAAAGGACCATTCTCAGGTGAAGAAGATCGGTAGAATGTGCCGACCATTGGAGAAACGATTTGGTGGTAGTTATTCGTTGCAGCGGGTTGAGCTGCTGTCGGGGCTTGTACCGCCGGGGCAGCTGCAGGCTGATTAACAGGAGGTTGGAAAGCCTGCGAATATGTAGGAACGATCGACGCGGACTGTACATTTACCACTTCTGTTTTACCCGGCTTACGAATAAGCAGGCGTGCGCCTTCGTTTTCAATTTCAAGTTCATGTACAGATGTTTGATCAACCAGCTTGATCAGTTCTTTAATCTCGCTTAGCTTGAACATTATTTCAGCTCCTAAAAGTTTTTACGATACTCCATTGGTTATGCTGCTTAACGAGCAAAATTCATTTCGCGGGCATAAGCCTAAAAGTTTTCTGTGCTGCTTCTTCGGCTATGATGCATTGTGAGCAGAAAACTCACTTCGTAAGCATCAGCATGTTTCTAATTTACTTCATCATCATCATCATTTGTATTTTGCGATATTTCTTGAATGAAATCCAAACATCAATTAAAAAACGGTACAAAATACCAAAACATGCTCATAACAGACCTATTATAGCACAAACGCCGCCGAACACGAACCCATTTTTTACACAGCCTTAATGGAAAAAAGCCCCACCACCCTATTCGAGCAGCGGGGCCATCTCTATTTTCAACTATTGAATAAACTGTACAATAACTTGATCCGCAGTAACTCCCAGCTCTTTAATAACCATTTGCATGATGCCGTCAGCCTGGCTGCGCTCAAGCTTTTCGCTTTCAACTACGATTTTATACTTGCCGTCTGGTTCAGGAGAAACTGCTGCTTGATTGTACTGTTTTTGCAGCTCTTCCTCAAGACCGGTAATCTTGGCACTTTTTTCTTCAAGCTGATCGAGCTGATCAACCGCCTTGCCGGCATCCTTCTCATTTTGCGTCGTATCCGAGATGGCACCATAGACTTTATTATATTCTTCGTTAAACTGCGTATCGCGTTTCTCCTGCAGTTGACTGAATACGCTGGTTACACCGGATGCTTCTACTTTATCAAGCGCAGCCTGATCTTCCTTGCTGATCGCGCCATCATCTGCTGCAGCCGTATCATCTGTTACATCCGAAACCGCTGTTCCATCCTCCGCCGTTACATCCGAAGATGCTGCTCCGTCTGGAGCCGGTACATCTTTGCTAACCTCGGTTACATTAATTCCGTCTGTCGCAGCAGCGTCTCCACCTGCTTCAGTCGCATCAGTTACGACTTGCTCCTGCTGCTGTGTGCCGTCTGTAAGCAGGTCACTGGACTTGTTGACGTCTTCTGTAAACAAATAATAAGCGGATAGAATGACCATCAAGCTAAGCATGGATACCAGCCACACGGTTTGTCTTTTCGTATTCATTAAGAAACAGCCTCCCTTAGTAGGTTCCAAATTTATTGATGCTTCTTAGGTACAACCGAGATGCGATTGACAGGAACGTTAACGCCCTTCTCGACGGCATCTATGATTAGACGCCTAACCGTTTGATTCTCTGCTCCTTTTGCAACTATGAGAACGCCTCTGATCTTCGGCTTAATACGCTTCTGAACGATTGGCGATTGTTCATTCGAAGTATTATACAGCACCACTTGTCCATCCTTCGTAATGGAGGTGATATTTCGTTTGCCCCCGCTCTTGTCTGTTTCGTTGGTTGACTGCTGGGTTTCTTTCTCATCCTGCACAACGACGACCTCCTCTGTCGAATCCACCGTGACAAGAACATCAACCGACCCGACACCAACGATTTTCTCCAAAATATCTTTGAGCCGAATTTCGAGCGGCTCTTCAATCGCTTCAAAGGAGTCCTCTGCGCCCGTACTCCGGCCAACAGCAGCCGCAGCCGGCGGATTGGACTGCGGCGATGATGATGGATCGACGTTCTTGAACGTAAGAAAAGAATTCAGGAGCATCAGCATCGCACCCACACCGCCAATGACCAACAGCCATCGAAGTGTTCTAACCCGCTTCGGACCGCCTGGGCCTCCGCCGACCGCCGACTCGAGCCCTTCCAACCATTTGGCCACCGACTTTCTCTCCTTTCGTTATGGACCCGTTGATTCATCATCCTGCCGCTCTCGGATGGAGACGATCCCTGGTGCAACTGACCATGAATCCTGCAGCAGCTGTGTAATTGCCTGCGCCAGCTGACTGTCTGCCGGCAAGCTTGTGAAGCCCTCTGTTCGCTGATTGCCCGCCGAGCTTGCTGCATCCGGCTCGACCTGAACGGAAACGGCAATCGATTCAACCTCTTCCACTGCTGGGCCATCTCCTGCCGCTGCCTCTGTACCATCAACAGGAGATTGACCGGTTTTTTCAGGAGATTTCGGTTTGGCAGACATGGTTACCGCAACGGATTTGATAACCGCTCCCTCGGTGACTCCTGTCGTTACCACTTGTAATTGCAGGGCTACATCCTCCACCTCGCGGCCGGTGCGCTGTTCAATCTTCTGACGCATCTCCTCGGAAAGCTTATTCTGAGTCAGCGTTAAAGCAGAAGTCTGCTGATTCTTCTTGATGACATCCGCATCCTTCTTAATATCCTCGAGCGTCGGCATCCGCATGTCTTTGCTTTGCACGCCTTGAAACCATCCCTCTACATCCTGATCCAGCTTGGCATTAAAATCACCCTGCAGTACACGAATGATCGGAGTCATAATCGTCAGCAAAATAATGAGTCCCGCAACAAGCCTCACATACCGCTGCATCGCTTTATTAGGGAGCAGCAAATCGATCAAGCCTGCCAGCAGCACAACTGCAATAATTTGCTGCAGCCAAGAGCTGAGCCAGTCCAGCATAAGCGCTCCCCCTTTCCCGTATGGCCGCTACACTGTCAGCAGAGACAGCTTAACGAACCATAACCGTTGCGTTCCCTGCCGTTAATATGATCGTTACTGCAAGGAAGAACATCAGTCCGACCGAAGCTACAGCCGCAAAAACGTAAATGAGCGTCTTTCCGATGGTTTGTAGGCAGTTGACGATCGGACTGTCTCCAAGAGGCTGCATAATTGCGGCTGAGAGACTATAGATCAGCGCCAGGGTTAAGATTTTGATCGCTGGAAACGCACATAAGAAGATGAGTATGACCACACCAGCTATACCAATCGCATTCTTAACCAGCAGGGAAGCGGACATCACAGTGTCAGCAGCATCGGAGAAGGTCCGTCCAATGACGGGTACGAAATTCCCTGTGATGAACTTAGCTGTGCGCATCGTCACGCCGTCGGTCACCGATCCGGTCGCGCCTTGAACCGAGATGACGCCAAGGAAGACGGTAAGCATCACACCCATAAGTCCAACACCGAACGTTCGCAGCACATTCGCCAGCTGAGTCACCTTGAATTTGTCTGAAATTGCACTTGCTATATGCAGCACCGCCGAGAAGAACAGCAGTGGGAACACCAGCGTATAAATGACAGTCCCTACGGCATGGATCATAAAGATGATCAATGGATGCAGCACCGATACGGTCACTACACTGCCCATCGTAGCCAGCAGTGTAAGCAGCAGCGGCACCATCGCCATCATGAACTGGATCATTCCGGTGATGGCATCCTTCGCATAGCCGATCGCAACGTTAAAGCTGTTTACGGCAAGCACAATCATAACCATATACGTAATACTGTAAGCGACCTTACTGACAGCGTTGCGTTCGAAGGCCGTCTGCATCGTCTCCAGCATCATGCTGAACACGGTCAGGATAACGATGGTGACAAGCAGTTTGCCGCTATAGAGGACCTCATGCAGAACATATCTGAGCAGTCCCGCAAGCACGGTCGTCAGCTTCAGCCCTTCTCCTCCCGGCATGATCATCTCCATAAAGCTCGGTACCTTTTGATCAGGAAAAAATCCGCCGTAATCCTTCATCAACCGGTTCCAATATGTTTCCACCGCCTCGGTGTTAATGCCTCTCAACTGATCACCGGCGATACTGTTGTTAACGTCAGAAGCATTCTGCTGATCCGGCGGATCTGATGCCGCTTGTCCAGGAGAGGAATTTGACTGTTCCGCATGCTCCGGCGCAGCCGCCGAAACTTCCTGAGACGGTGTCAGTACAATTCCGAGCAGCGGCAGCGTCGTTAATATCAGCAGGATGAATGTCGCCAGCATAGGCGGAAATCGGAGCGCTTGCAGCTTCATCTAAGCATCAACTCCCCGCCGGCAGAAGGCCGAGCACTGTTTCGACAATCACATTGATTATAGGAACCGCCAGGACCAGAATGAGGATCTTGCCGGCAAACTCGATTTTGGAAGCAATCCCTTCTTGACCCGCATCCCGTACGATCTGAGCACCGAACTCCGCGATATAGGCGATCCCGATGATCTTCAGAATCGTTTTGAGATAGATAGACGGAATGCCTGAACGTTCTGCCAGCTGTTCCAGCACGCTGATGACAGCTTCTATTTTGCCAATGACATATAGAAAGATGAATAATCCGGTAAAAGCGGCGAGTAGAAACGCAAACATGGGCTTCTGCTCACGTACGACCAGGATCAAGATGGTTGACAGCAGCCCGAGGCCGACGATCTGGATTATTTCCAAGCCCGTTTCACCCGCCTTGCGTTCACCTGTTTATTGAAATAAAAAAATGGTTTTGATTTCTTGAAATAGTTCATTCAGCATTCTCACAACCATGAACAGAACGACTACGAACCCAATAAGTGTCACCCAATGAGCCATATCTTCTTTCCCCATCTGCTTCAACACCGTATGAATCATGGCGATTACTATGCCGATGCCCGCAATTTGAAAAATCGCACTTACATCAATATCCATTCAATCGGCACCCCACTAAACGATCAAAATGACGACAAGCGCCGCGATGAGAACCCCGAGGCTTTTCCACATTTTCTCATACCGCGCTTGATCATCCCGCGCCGCGTCTTCCTCTGCTTTGAGCTGCTGCATGGCAAGCCGCAGGTGCTTCATCTGATCATCGCGATCACTAATGCCAAGCGTTGCGCCAAGGCGTATTAACGCGGATTGCTCAGCTGCCTTCATTGCTGTCCCCGGCCAACTTGAAGTAATGGCGCTTTCCCAGCATTCACGGAAGGTTAGCTCATTGCCCTCGCCAAGCTTCTCGTTGACACCTCTCAAGATTGAAGCAGCCGGCTCTGCCAAATGAGCAGCGCAGCGGGCAATCGCTTCTGGAAGCGGAGTAAAGCCAAAACCGATTTCCGTCTCCAACCGTTGAAGCGCATAACCCAGCTGGCGGATTTGACGCGGCCTTGCGGCAAATCGGGATGCCTGCATGAAGCCAATCATCGTGCCTGCGAACAGGATCAGCGCTGCGCCAATCAGTTTAACCAAAGGCGCCGCCTCCCTTGCTGGCCGTAGGTGCACGAGCCGTAGGTGCACGCTGTACAGCGGAAACCGGCAATACCCGGCTCAATAAACCTCCTGTACTGCTGCGCCGCAGCTCCACGCAAAGCTGGAAAGCCCCTTCATCAAGAAGCCGTCTGAGAACCGGACGTCCCCGCGCATCTTCAAGATCCTTCGCATGTGCGGTGGCAATGACAGATACACCGGCATGACTGGCGTCCAGTATAGCGTCCGCGTCTTCCTCACGGCCAATCTCATCTACAATAATGACATCGGGGGACATCGAACGAAGCATCATGATCATGCCCTCTGCTTTTGGGCAAGCATCCATCACATCCGTACGAGGCCCGACATTAAAGGTTGGAACACCTCGTACGCATGCGGCGATCTCTGAGCGTTCATCCACAATTCCCACCTTGCGGCCTGTCCACCCGGCAGCCGCAGGATGCCCCCAAGTACCGCTGCTCACCGCTCTGGCTAAATCTCGGACAAACGTCGTTTTCCCCTGCTGCGGGGGCCCGATAATAAGAGCGGGAAGAATCGACTTTCTGCTCATATCCAGCAGCTTCGGCAGTATACTTGCAGATGCGCCAACAACCTCGCGGGCAATTCTTAAATTAAAAGCAGCTACATCCCGAATTCCTCGTACCGTACCGTTCTCCAGTACTGTACGGCCGGCAATTCCTATCCGGTGACCGCCCGCTACCGTGATGTAACCCCGTCTGAGCTCTTCTTCCATAGTGTAGAGCGAATGGTTGGTCACCTTCTCAAGCAGCTTGCGGCAGATTTCAACCGACGGCTTGTACGCTTCATCCGGCACGGCATGCAGGGAACCCGTTACACTGACAAACCAGAATCCCTCGGATGTGCTGATTTCAAGCGGCTTTCCCTCTCGAATTCTTATTTCCTCAACAGCTGCTTTCACCCGATCAGGTATCCGGCCGAGGATGGAAAGAAGCTCTGCGGGCAGCAGGTTAGTCACGCGATTGAGCATATGGCCTTCCTCCCGGAACAAGAGTAATGGAAGCATCAAATAGTTTCATAGAGCAGGTCTGTCCATCTTTGATACCAAGTGTATTCGCGAATCCGGGCAAATATGCCAGAACTGGCGCTCTATTAACTAGTCAAACTTACTTTTTAATAACCCCTATCAAAATACATGCGACTCCCCCGATGACCCATGCGATTTTCCCCATAGACAATTTATCCGACATGCCTACAAGTCCGATCGTCGTTGTAGTAATAAGGATAATGGGTCCGACAAGAGCCAGGGATGAATTAATCAACAGCGCCCGGTCCAGCTCATTAAGCCGGAGCATAAGAAGCGCAGCGCAGATCTCTATCGTCCCGGAAAGCACTCGCAGCGATGCCATACTCATGACAAATTTATTAAGCATGATTGGCCCTCCTAAAAGTTTTTGCGCGGCTCTGCCTGATAAGCCGAGGTACAAGGCTCTTCAAGCAAAAACGGCATCGGAAGCATACGCTAAGTTTTTGCGCGGCTCTGCACATACACTACGTCCTTGCATCTCTCTATTTACAACCTATGCTAGCTTGTCTATGGTTCATACCGACAATATCAGCGCTTATGATGGCGATATGGGCACATGCCCCGTAATCGATGCATATATTGCTTTCGTGATGTGTCATCGAGCATACCTTCACAAGAATGATTGGCGAGGAGATTGATATATGAGATCCATTCACCGTGCAGCCTGGCCCGAGGCCTTGCACGACCCTAGCGGTCAACGCGGAATGTCAGATCGCTCTGGCTTGGAGCAGAGCGCGAACCGGACAACCGGACGCGGACTTACGATGGTTATAGATAAAGGTCTTGGGCGTCACTCTTTTACAGATTTGCTTGAGACCGCTGGCGGCTATATTGACTGCATCAAGTTCGGTTTCGGGACGGCACCTCTTTACCCAACCGACATTTTACTTAGCAAAATCGAGCTGGCAAAACGCTACAACCTGACAATCATGCCTGGCGGAACGCTGCTGGAAGCCGCTATTCAACAAAAGGTGGTGCCTGCTTTCTTCAATACCGTCTGCCGTCTTGGATTTAATGGAATCGAGGTGTCTGACGGCACGATTGAGGTATCTCGTACTCAGCGGACCGAACTGATTCGGGAAGGTGTTAAACAGGGACTGCGGGTAGTCACCGAATATGGCAAGAAGCTGTCCGGTTCCTTGATCGATGCGAATTCACTTGCTTTAACCGTTGAAGAGGATTTAGCTGAGGGTGCGGAGCTTGTCACAGTCGAAGCACGCGAATCCGGCAAGGGTGTAGGGTTATTCGATGAGCGAGGAGATTGCAGTGAGGATGTGCTCGAATCCATCACACGCATGCTCGGAGACTGCAGCCGCATTATGTGGGAAACGCCGCTTAAGCAGCAGCAGGTTCTAATGCTTCAAACGTTTGGGTCGGATGTTAATTTAGGCAATATTCCGCCCTCGGATGTGCTTTCATTAGAAACTTTAAGGCGGGGACTGCGTTCTGACACCTTCCATTTCGGCGAAACCGTCGTTCCGTTTCTTTATATGATATAAAGGCGAGACAGAGGAAGGAAGTTCGATTTAAGATGGAGATTATCGTTATTTCCAGCGTTAATGAAGCCCAATCGGATTGTTTTACCCACCGGACGGCAATAATCATCGACGTTCTCCGGGCAACGAGCACCATGATTACGGCTTTACAGGCTGGCGCATCAGGAATCTACCCAGTTGAAACGGTACTGGAGGCGCGCACTCTTCACCGAGAAGGCGACTTGCTTGCCGGAGAGCGGTTCTGCCGCAAAATACCCGGATTTGATTTGGGCAACTCTCCTGAAGAGTTCACACCTGAAACGGTTAAGAATCGGCGCATCGTACTCACGACAACGAATGGCACCCGTGCGGTTCACAAGGCTTTACGCGCCGACAATGTTCTGGCCGGCGCACTCATTAACGCTGCAGCCTGCGCAAAAATGGCTGTCGAGCTTAGACGCGATATCGTATTGCTGTGCGCAGGAAGTCATAATGATTTTGCACTCGAAGATGGTTTATGCGCCGGTCTGCTCATTGATCGGTTGAAAGCCATAAGCTCCAGCCAGATCGAAATCGATGATTTTGGTTCAGCGATGCTGGGCCTATACAAGAATTCGGAAGATCGTATTATGGATCTGCTGAGCGGCTGCGCAACAGGAAAACGTCTAACCAAACTGGGTCACGGGCGAGATTTGGAACGTTGCGCACAAGTCGACAGCAGTTTGGTTGTTCCCCGCCTGCTGGGAGATATGATTGTTCAGGGATGACATATCCGGAGGGCTTGTTCCATACAATGGGGTATGGACGCCAGTTGACTTGTTGATAACCGGCGATGCTAACAGGTCGGAGGCGCATGCAAGCATGAACGGGGAAATAGTTCTTGTTGTTCTTATTATTGTCGGATTAATAGGCCGATCACCGATCATTTCAACCGCGGCCTGCGTTTTGCTCATCGTCAAACTCATCCATTTACAGCGATTCCTGCCTACCATCGAACGGCGCGGATTAGAGCTTGGTCTGCTGTTCTTGACATTTAGCGTTCTCGTTCCTTTCGCTTCCGAACGAATTCAAACCAAAGATATCGTTGGGGCGTTAACCTCTTGGCCAGGTATTCTTGCCATCGCAGGAGGTGCGCTTGCAACCTATGTGAATGGCAAAGGACTTGAAATGTTGAAGTTTGATCCCCAGCTAATTGTCGGTCTCGTGGTCGGCTCCATTATCGGCATCGTTTTTTTCCGAGGTATACCGGTCGGCCCTCTAATGGCAGCTGGCATTACCGCTATCTTGTTCAAACTGTTTAATCTAATTGCAGAACGTATGAATTAAAGGAATTCCAAAACGCTCTGACAGAAGGCAAGGATCTGTTAGAGCGTTTTTGATTTTGCTCATATCAAATTCTTAGTGGAACGCGCAGAAAAAACAACCTCCATCAATCCCCTGCAGACAGCGGATGATGGAGGTTGTTTCTTCCAGCTCCAGATTCTTGCTTTACTATTACCGGCGATCCTGCGGGCCACCTACAAATACCTGATCAGCAGTGTCAAGACCATATGCCGTATGAAGGCCGCGTACAACTTCATGAACAGGCCCAGCAGCGATTACGCAGGATAGACGGATCTCAGAAGTCGTCACCATTTTGATGCTGATTCCCAGGTTGAAGAGAACCTCGAACATTTTTGCAGCTACGCCCGGGTTGCTGACCATACCTGCCCCAACGATAGATACCTTCACCAGATTCTCTTCGAAGTTCAGCTCGCGGTAAGGAACCTCAGCGCGAATGCTTTCTACTACACGAAGGGCCTTCTCCCTATCGCCCAAAGAAACGGTGAAAGCAAAATCCGCTTTACCATCCTGTACACCGCTTTGAACAATAATATCGACATCGATGCCGCTGGTAGCAAGTGCTCCGAATACTTTCGCAAGCACGCCTGGAATATCTTCAACGCCTAAAATACTAATTCTTGCTACGTTTTTGTCATAAGCGATGCCGCGGACGACAATCCCCTGCTCCATGACTGCTTCCTCCTTTACACTCGTTCCCTCGTTTTGCGTAAAGCTTGAACGTACAACTAACGGTACGTTGTAATTCTTCGCATACTCAACCGCACGCGGGTGAAGTACAGCCGCTCCTAAATTAGCAAGCTCCAGCATTTCGTCATACGAAATTTCATCTAGCTTGCGAGCGCATTTCACAATGCGCGGATCGGTAGAATAAACACCGTCAACATCCGTATAAATTTCACACACATCGGCTTTAATCGCAGCAGCGAGTGCAACTGCAGTTGTATCGGAGCCGCCGCGTCCGAGTGTCGTTATTTCTCCGTCTTCTGTCATACCTTGAAAACCGGCAATAATAACGGCATTTCCATCATTAAGTGCATTAAAGATACGATCCGGGCGAATATCGGTAATGCGGGCTTTACCATGTACCGCTTCCGTTCGAATACCCGCCTGCCAGCCGGTAAAGGACATAGCCTTGTGGCCGATCTGATTAACTGTCATGGACAAAAGGGCGACCGAGATTTGTTCACCCGTTGTCAGCAGCATATCCATTTCGCGTGTGGGCGGGTTCAGATTAAGCTGTTTGGACTGATCAATTAAATCATCTGTCGTATCGCCCATTGCTGAAACCACGACAACAACTTGATGGCCAGATTCTTTATAATCGGCAATCCGTCTTGCGACCCGCTGCATCCGTTCTGTCGAACCGACGGAACTGCCGCCGAACTTCATTACTATCAACGACAACGCTGATCCACTCCCAACGTGTTCTATTTCTTAAGAAGAAACGAATCATCCAAAATAAGATTATAGCATAGAATTAGACTCTTGGGTATGACAAAAGCCGCCAAGGACGAGTGTCCTGACGGCTTTTACGCTAATCTTATTTGCTGAAGGTCAAAGGACTAAGCACGGGAGATATATTTGCCCTCACGTGTGTCAATCAGAAGAACATCACCTTCGTTAATGAACAAAGGAACTTGAACTGTAAGACCTGTTTCAACGGTCGCATTCTTAGTTGCGCCAGTTGCTGTGTTTCCTTTAATGCCCGGCTCTGTTTCAACAACCTTCAAGTCAACACTGTTAGGCAGAGTAATACCGATGATTTCTGTATTGTAGCTGGCAATGTTAACGGTCATATTCTCTTTAAGGAAGTTGATTTCCCATTCAAGCTGCTTTTTATCAAGCGTAAATTGGTCGAAAGTCTCATTATCCATGAACGAATATTCGGAGCCCGAGTTGTACAGGTATTGCACAGCACGGTTCTCGATTTGAGCGCGGCCGATGGTCTCGCCGGCACGGAATGTTCTTTCAACCGTATTACCATTACGCAAGTTTTTCAGCTTGGAACGAACGAAAGCCGCGCCTTTACCTGGTTTAACGTGCTGGAACTCGATTACGGTGAAAATATCGCCTTCTACCTCTACGGTAAGGCCTGTTTTAAAATCGTTAACTGAAACCACTGAAATACCCTCCTAAAATTTTACGAAGAATCTCTTCGTAAGCGTTGACTTGGACTTACGAAGTTAATGCTTCGTAAGCATAACTTATGTGAAGCACTCATTCCAAGATCAATAAAGCCTTGGGTGATGAGGTTAATAACGAATTCCCGCTTGCAGTGACGACAATGTCATCTTCAATCCGGACGCCGCCGAATCCCGGGATATAAATTCCAGGTTCAACCGTAACGACCATTCCCGGCTCAAGAACCGTTTCTCCTGTCTTCGACAGTCTCGGCGATTCATGAATTTCCATGCCCAGACCGTGACCTGTACCGTGACCGAAATGATCGCCATACCCATAGCGTGTAATAATGTCACGCGCCACTGCATCTGCTTCGCGGCCGGTCATCCCAGGCTTAACAGCAGCTAAAGCAGCCATTTGGGCCTCCAAAACGATCTCATAAATCTCTCTGTGCTTATCCGTAGGCTTGCCGACTACGATTGTTCTTGTAATATCCGAGCAATAGCCATTGTAATAAGCGCCAAAATCGAGCTTCACGAATTCGTTGCTTCCAATCATACGATCACTTGCTACACCATGCGGCAGCGCAGAACGTTCGCCGGAAGCAACGATCGTGTCGAAGGAAGAAGACGTCGCGCCTTTGCTGCGCATGAAGATCTCCATCTCAAGGGCGACATCGCGCTCCTTGAGCCCTGGTTTAATGAAACCAAGGATATGGTTGTACGTCTCATCAGCCAGAACAGCAGCATCACGCATAATCGCAAGCTCAGCTTCGTCTTTAAGCATCCGGAGCTGCTCCACAACACCGGAGACGGGCTGAAGCTGAATTCCGCCAAGCGCAGTCTTCCAAGCCGCGTAATCGCTAAATACAACATGCTCTTGTTCAAAGCCTAACTTAACAATTCCGGCCGCTGCGGACAGCTCCTTCACGGTATCGATCCATCTTGCTCCATGCTCAACAACGGTAAAATCGGCCGCCTGCTGAGGGGCCTGCGTCATATAACGAAAATCTGTAAGCAGCCAACTGTCTGCAGACGTAACAAGAAGTACCCCTGAGGATCCGGTAAACCCGCTCACATACCGGCGATTGACCGGATTTGTAATTAGAAGTGCATCCAAGCTGAGTTCCTGCAGCTTCTCTCTAACATTGGCTAAACGTTTATTCGTCATGGTTCTTCTTCCCTTCACCATGCCGCTTCATAGTTCAGGCGGTGATGCAGCTGCCCTATTGCGGCTGTAGATGATGTATCAGAGCATGCAGTCCAAGCACATAGCTGTTCGCGCCAAAACCGGCAATTTGTCCAACCGCAACCGGCGCCGTTACGGATAGGTGCCGGAACGGTTCCCGCTTATGAATGTTCGACAGATGCACTTCAACAACCGGCAGTCCCACACCGCTGAGCGCATCACGCAGTGCATAGCTGTAATGTGTAAGAGCGCCAGGATTAATGATAATCCCGTCTTCCTTGCCGTAAGCCTCATGAATGCGGTCAATGAGAGCACCCTCATGATTCGATTGAAAGAACAATAGTTCTACATCAAGCGCCCCAGCCGCTTCTCTTAACAGCACTTCTATGTCAGCCAGTGTTGTTGAACCGTACACACCCGGCTCACGGATACCAAGCATATTCAAGTTCGGTCCGTTTACTACGAGTATTGTTGTCATGAAAGCCCTCCCGGCGCATAGATCAATTGCCATTTTACCACAAAGACCCACGCTTTGAGAAGTCAAACTGATGACGAATGAATAACCCTTTCTGACTCAAGCCGCCCCTATAGGCTCACGTGAAACTTCATCGGTAAATTCAAAGGCGATCGTATAGCCGATAAACAGCCCCCAAATCGTGTAAATGCACAATTCGGTGATCATGGTATCCAAGCCTAATTGCTGAATGGGCTTTGTAACATTCAAAGCAGGGCCGATAGCCAGGAACAAAACAGCGCACCAGAGCATGCCGTATGCGACCCCCGCCCAAGGCCCCGAGAAACGGCCCAGAAGAAACTTATAGATCAAAGCGGCCACAATGGAGAAAATAATGAAGCAGCCGATTCCTACTGCATTCCCCCAGCCTGTCCTGAGAAAGGAAAGCTGAAAGAAAGGATCCGCCATGAATCCAGGCAGTATCTTTGTAAAGTGAATGGTGTAAAGGATCCAATGCAGCGTCCCCCAGAACAAGCCGGCGAAAAAACCCGTCTTCACGCAAAACCAAAATGCATTCGTATGATGTTCTTGCTTTTTTTTGAAATGCGGTGTTTTCCTTGTTAATTTGACACGATCTGAATGCATGTCTCTTCTCTCCTCCAATGTTGTAAGGAATAGGCTGTGCTATACCTGAATAGTATGCACAAATGATTCGGCGGCAACTCTAGGAGCGCAGCCAATTTCGGTAAAGGATCCCGCGTGCAATAAGAAGCAGAATCAAGTACAATATGATTGAGAAGATTCTTATTCATAGACATATAATAATGTCGAACTAAAGGATGGTGATTCGCCCTTGTCGCAAGACTCACGTAATATTTATGGCGGACAAGCCGTCATTGAAGGTGTCATGTTTGCAGGTAAATATGCAAACGTCACGGCAGTTCGCCGCAAGAACAATGAAATCATGTTTTATGAAGTACCGCGAACATCGAAGCCATGGATCCAGAAGCTCAAAAAAATACCGCTATTGCGGGGTATCGTAGCTATATTGGAGTCCAGTGCAAAAGGCTCTCAGCATTTGAACTTTTCTTTGGAATCCTATGCGGAGGACGAACTTGAAGGCGAGACCGATGAAGCGAAGCTGGCCAAGGCCAAGAAAGCCGAAGAGAAAAAAGGCTGGAGCTTAAGCATGATCGTCGGCGTAGCCGTTGCAGGGATCCTATCTTTCATAGTCGGAAAACTAGTTTTTACCGTAGTGCCTGCAGCTGCAGAAGAATTGATCTTTGGACAAAGCTTCTCGAATATAATAGTACACAACCTTCTTGAAGGTCTTATCAAAATTTTATTCCTGCTTTGCTATTTGTATATTATTTCGTTAACGCCTCTCATTAAACGGTTGTTCCAATACCATGGCGCTGAACATAAAGTAATAAGCGCCTATGAAGCCGGCGTTGAACTGACGGTAGAGAACGTGCAGCGTTATACCCGGCTTCATTACAGATGCGGAAGCAGCTTCATCGTATTCTCTGTGCTCGTAGGCATCATCGTATATTCGTTCTTTCACTGGGATTCCATGTGGCAGCGGATCTACCTGCGGGTGCTGCTCCTGCCGCTTGTGCTCGGAGCATCCTATGAGGCGCTTCGGTTTACAAACGCGCTGCGCGACATGCCGGTGCTTCGCTTTCTTGGATATCCCGGCCTGTGGCTGCAGAAGCTCACAACCAAAGAGCCTAACGACGAACAGGTAGCCGTGTCAATCGCTTCCTTTAACCGTATGTTGGAGCTCGACCGTCAAGTCGCCAGATCGTAAACGAAAGCAACCAAGTTTCGCAAAGGAAGGGTGAGGGTCTTGCCTAGAAAAATGAGTCCGCTATTAATCGTCATCCTGGCGTTGATTGGTGTCGGTCTTATCGCTCAGATGCTCAATAATCCCGTACAGCTTATTATCCCGGTCGTTGTCTTCGGTGTTATTTACTTGCTTTACAAGTTCCCTCCGGGCGGCGCACGGGCAAGCAGCGCCAAACCAAGAAGCAAACAGGCCAATCGCCGCGATCCGCAGGCCAGTAAACCAAAGTCGCGCAAGAACATTCCATTTCGTGTTATTGAAGGCGGCAAAGATGATGATAATTTACCTAAGTATCATTAATACGAGAATGAATCCCTGTACCGGACCTTGAGTCATTCAAGGTCCGGTTTTTTATTGGAAGCTTGAAATAAGCCAAAGAGCCGCTCCTGTAAGGGAGACGGCTCTTTGGCTTATGCTATCGCTTTAATTATCATTTTCAAGTTCGGAATGAATCCCTCTCAGCTCTTCAAGCCGGTTCTCGTCACGGCGGAAATATTCTACCAATGTCTCAATGCACGTAATCGAATCCCAGCTCAAGTGATGCTCTATTCCTTCAACGTCCCGATAGATATTCTCATCTTGGACACCAATAATAGTCAAAAATGATTCCAGCAGCTGATGGCGGTCCACCAATCTCTTGCCCATTTTTTTACCCTTATTCGTAAGAATAAGACCTCTGTATTTCTCATAGATCAAATAGTTATCTTTATCCAGCTTTTGGATCATTTTGGTGACGGATGAGGGATGAACCTCCAGCCCTTCGGCGATATCCGAGACACGGGCGTAGCCCTTTTCATCAATAAGCTTGTAAATTCGTTCCAAATAATCCTCCATGCTAGGAGTCGGCATCGAAAGAACCTCCATTCAACATCGTCCCGCACTGAATTCTGCTATTGTTAAGGCAAATCTGTCAGCTAGCGAGTTATTCCTGCGCGTTACTCTTAGTATCATACACTGCTCGCTATACATGCCGCAACCTGTACAACTTATCTTTCCATGATTGTGATCTGCATAAGCGGCATAAGCTACTTATACAGCTTTTGTCCAAAGGAGGCTTAACGTTCATGAGTAAGACTACGCTCGAACTCCCCTCAGCAAGAAAACCGCATTCATCGTTCATTCCCGAACTCGTTTTCTTCGAACCGGCGGCCCTCGACTATCCTAAGGGGCAGCGTATCATGGAATGGGTAAAAGAAACCGGCATTCCCTATCGTATGACAACATCGCATAATCGGATAACGAATTTGCCCGGTAATTCAGAGCTTGAGCAATATAAAATCGCCAAACGGACACTTGTCGTCGGCATCCGTAAAACACTGAAATTCGACCAATCCAAGCCATCTGCCGAATATGCCATCCCCATCGCCACTGGCTGCATGGGACACTGCCATTATTGCTATTTGCAAACGACGCTCGGCGCTAAGCCCTACATCAGGGTATATGTCAACATGGATGATATTATGGATGCAGCACAAAGCTACATCGAGGAGCGAATCCCCGAGATTACACGCTTTGAGGCTGCATGCACATCCGATCCTGTAGGTCTTGAGCCGATAACCGGGAGCCTGGAGGAGCTTATCACCTTTATGGCTGATCAAGAGTATGGCCGTCTGCGATTCGTAACGAAGTTCCATTATGTAGACTCGCTGCTTTCTCTGAAGCATAACGGTCACACCCGGATTCGCTTTAGCGTTAACGATAAATATGTCATTAAGAACTTTGAGCCCGCTACCTCCCGCTTCGAGGAACGCATCGAGGCCGCAGGCAAAGTAGCCCGTGCAGGTTATCCTCTGGGCTTCATCGTGGCCCCGATTATTTGGCATGAGGGCTGGGAGGAAGGTTATGCCGAGCTCTTCTCCTCGCTTGCTGAAGCTCTTCCGAAGGATGCTTCGTCCAATCTGACCTTCGAGCTTATCCAGCACCGCTTTACGAAGACTGCCAAAAATGTCATTGAGAAGCGATATCCCAAGTCGAAGCTGGAAATGGAAATCGAGAAGCGCAAATATAAATGGGGCCGCTGGGGACAAGGGAAATACGTATACCCCGATGAACAAGCGTATGCGCTCCGGATATTTATCTCGGAGCGCATATTTGAACATTTTCCTGATGCTGTTATCGACTACTTCACTTAAAATTTCAACCATTCAGGTGTTATTGAATTGAGCCAAATCGTGATCTTCGTCATTTGATCCGTGAATAACAAGATGCCCATGAGAAGCATGACGGCCCCGCCAATCTTCATCATTATTCCGGAATAACGGACGATCCATCTTGTTGAACCGATGAAAAACGCTAGAACGAAGAAAGGGATCGCAAAGCCAAGCGCATAAGCGGTTGTCAGTTCAAACCATGTTCCGGGCTCCGATGCGGCCAACAGCAGAATGCTTGCCAGTATCGGACCTGTACACGGGGACCAGCCTGCCGAGAAGCCAATTCCAAAAATAAAAGAAGCGAGGTAGCCGGATTTATTTAATTTGATAGGCAGCTTGCGTTCTCTCATAAGCATCGCCGGCTGGATTAATCCTACAAGGATAAGCCCCATCAGTATGATCAGCACAGCCGACAGCTGGCGGATAAGCGTTTGATAGTCGGAGAAGAATTCAGCAAATTTATTCGTGCTGTAGCCAAGCGTATAGTAAACAACTGAAAATCCAAGGATAAAGAAAAGCGTGTGGCTCATTGTGCGTATTCGGACTTGCTTCCCTGGGTGCTCGCTCTTCAAATCCGTGACCGAAACACCGGTTATGTATGATAAGTACGAGGGATAGAGCGGCAGACAGCAAGGTGAGATAAAGGAAGCAATTCCCGCACCGAAGGCTGCCCAAATAGTAACTTCTGACACAATTTTTCACCTCGATGTAGGTTGACTAGGCGCTGAACTTACCTCTGGCGCTCAACAACAGAAGCAGGATCGCGATAAGCAGCAGCACGATGGTTCCGCCGGGTGCCAAATTCCAGACGCCAGCAATAAGCAAGCCGCCGATAACGGCAAGCTCCGCAATAACAACGACTGTAATTACGGATTGACGGAAACTCTTGGCGATGACCAAGCTGCATGCCGCTGGAATCGTCAGTAAAGCAGAGACGAGCAGCGCACCGACGATTTTGATAGAAACGCTTATAACAAGAGCAGTCAATACACTAATCATAAAGTTAAAATAACGGGTTGGCAAACCGCTTACTGCAGCAGCATCCTCATCAAAGGTAAGCAGGAACAGCTCTTTGGCATGAATGGTTACAGCAGCCAGCACAATCACGGTTACGATCCCGATCAACAGCAAATCAATCGTATCCAGCGTATAGATGCTGCCGAACAAATAACCGCTCACACTCGTATTAAACCCTTTGCCCATCGAAAACAGCAGCGATGCGAGCGCGACGCCTCCAGACATAATGATGGCTATCGACAGCTCTGCATAGGTCTTATAAGCTTTGCGCAGCTTCTCTATGGCAAATGTTGCTCCAAGAGCGAACACAAGGCCAACGGCGACCGGATAAACCCCGGTCAGAAACCCGAGCGCTACCCCGGCAATCGATACATGCGCCAGCGTATCCCCGATCATAGACAGCCTTCTGAGCACGAGAAAGAGGCCCATCAGCGGCGCGGTAATGCCAATCAGAATGCCGCCAATCAGCGCACTTTGAAAAAACTCTCTAGTTACGATATCCAACTCTAAACGCCTACTTTCCCTCTCTCCATCGAATGGCGCAGCTCCTTCAAGCTATGCGTCAGATTCGTTTCCACACAATCCTCTAAATCATGGGAATGCTTCACGTACAGCTTAATTTTCCCGCATTCCCGCTTCGGCTCCTGTCCTAAATAGGATCGGATCATATCCATATCATGCGATACAAGCAAAAAGGTGATGTTATGGTGCTGATGCATATGCTTGATGAGATGGAAGAACCCTTCCTGTGTCTCGGAGTCAATGCCCACAGTAGGCTCGTCCAGAATGAGCAAAGCCGGATTATTGATCAGCGCTCTTGCAAGAAAAACACGCTGCTGCTGACCGCCGGATAATTGACCGATCCGTTTGCCCGCCAAATCTTCAATCTTCATCGCATGCAGAGCTTCGTCACACTTTATTTGATCCGATTTGGTCACCCGTTTGAACAGTTTGTTACGGCTGTAAAGGCCAGAGAGAACGACCTCACGCACCGTTGCGGGAAACAATGGATTTAAGGAATTTTTCTGAGGCACATATCCCACCTTGCTCCAGTCTCGAAACTGCTGAACCGATTGACCGAACAGCTTAATTGACCCGCTGTCTGGCGTAAGCAAGCCGACGATCATTCTCAGAAGCGTTGTCTTGCCGGCACCGTTAGAACCGATCACACCTACAAAATCCCGCTCCTGAACGAAGAAACTGACGTCTTCAATCACCGGCTTCTGCTGATAAGAGAAACAAACATCGTTAAGCTCAATAATCGGTTGGTGGCAAAAAGGCTGGACCGTTTGAAGCGCCTGATTGTTTGGCATTCGTTTCACTCCTCCCGAGTCGCTCTCTTACTATTGTAAAGCCTGTACTAGATTTTGCAAATTAGCTTCCATTAAAGAGAAATAGTCCTCGCCTTTCTGCTCCTGCTCCGGAGTTAATCCTTCCAGCGGATTAAGCACCATCGTCTGTGCATTCGCTTCACGGGCAAGCGTTCTGGCTAATTCATCGGTAACTAATTCTTCAAAAAAGATATATTTAACTCCATTGTCTTCAACAAATTTGGAAATGCGCAGCAGATCCTGCGCCTTAGGCTCCGCATCAGGCGATAAGCCCATTATTGCCACTTGTTGCAGTCCGTAATCCCTTGCCAGATAACCAAAAGCCTGATGGGACGTCACGATGTCCTTATGCGGGAGCGGACTGAGCTTCTGTGCGTACTGCGCATCAAGAGCGGAGAGTTTCTTATCCAGCTCGGCATAATTAGCCTCGTATTCCGCCTTGTGGTCCGGATCTACTTTCACTAGACTCCCTGCAATATTCTTTGCCATAATCCGCATCGATTTTGGACTTACCCATGTATGCGGATCGACGCTCTTTTCAGCTTCGGATTTGCCGGCTATTAATGAAATACCGTCGCTTGCTTCTGAAGTAAGGAGTTTACTGTCTTTAGGCAGACCCTGCAGAAAATCATTTACCCATCCCTCAAGCCCTGCACCATTATATAGGAAGAGCTGTGCATCCGAGACGGTATCCAAATCCCGGCTCTTCGGACTCCAGTCATGCGGTTCAACTCCGGCTGGGATCATGTTAATGACATTGACTTGCTCGCCGCCGATTTCCTTGGCTAAGAAATAAATCGGGTAAAAGCTGGTCACAACATTCGTCTTCCCTTCTATCAGCTTGCTGCCGCTGGAACCGCAGCCTGATAGGAATACCATTGTAACAGTTAATACAGCAATCAAATATAAATAACTGCGCAGATTCATGACAGACTCCTCAGTAATGATTGATATTGACCGGTAAATCGTAAACATTACTGATAGATTATATCGGTCCACATCGGCCATGTCAATGGAAAACCGCCGGAGCTGCGTGCTCCGGCGGTTCTATGTTCGTTATTATTTCACAATTGCGCCGTTAGGCATTTCTTCCGGAACAGCTGCCAATGTCAGCTGATCGCCATGGGAGGCTGCCAGAATCATTCCTTGGGACATTTCGCCGCGGAGCTTAACCGGCTTTAAATTCGTAACGCATATGACTTTGCGTCCAACTATTTCCTCCGGTGTATAGAACTTGGCTATGCCCGATACAACCTGGCGCTGTTCATAGCCCAGATCCAGGTGAAGCTTCAAGAGCTTATCTGCATTCTTCACTGGTTCTGCAGCGATTACCTGCGCCACACGAAGCTCCACCTTGGCAAACTCGTCGATTGCGATCTCCGCTTTAGGCTCCGGTGCTTCCTGATGCGCTTGCTTAGCTGTCCCTTCTACCGGAGCCGCCGCTTCCGCCAATTCAACACTCGGCGCAGCTGTTCCGCCCGTCATCGACGATGCGATATATTGGACTTCTTCCGCCATATCAAGCCTTGGGAAGATAGGCTCACCTTTCGTTACTTTCGTGCCGCCAGGGATCCGGCCAAACTGCTTCGTGCTCTCCCAGGAGGTAAGGGTGCCTTCTGCAATACCCAATTGCCCGCGGATTTTCAGCGGCGCATTGGTCAGGAACGGCTGCAGCAGAATCGAGATAATCCGCAGCGATTCCGCCAGATGATGCATGACCGAAGCCAGTTCACCCTGCTTCGACTCATCTTTAGCAAGCGCCCAAGGCGAGGTCTCGTCAATATATTTGTTCGTGCGGCTGATAAGCTGCCAGATCGCTGCGAGCGCTACGGAGAACTCCATTCTCTCCATCGCGGCTTCCACGACCTGCACCGTTTCCGCTGTCAGCCCAGACAGTGAGGAATCGTATGCCGTTACACTGCCGTCATATGCAGGAATCTCCCCGCTAAAATATTTCTCAATCATCGCAACTGTGCGGTTAAGCAGGTTCCCGAGATCATTGGCAAGATCAAAGTTAATTCGCTCTACGAAGCCTTCTGGCGTGAACTGTCCATCTGAACCAAATGGCACTTCTCGAAGCAAATAATAACGAAGCGCATCTAGCCCGTAACGGTCGATAAGCGTAACCGGATCAACAACATTCCCTTTGGACTTGGACATCTTGCCGTCCTTCATCAGCAGCCAGCCGTGAGCGAATACCTTCTTCGGCAAAGGCAGATCAAGCGCCATCAGCATGATTGGCCAATAAATGGTATGGAACCGCACGATCTCTTTGCCAACCAAATGAACATCGGCCGGCCAGAATTGATTGTATTTACCCTCGTCATTTGTACCGTAGCCAAGCGCAGTCACATAGTTAAGCAGCGCATCGATCCATACGTAGATAACATGCTTTGGATTTCCCTGCACCTTGATTCCCCAATCATAGGTCGTACGGGAAACCGCTAAATCTTCCAAACCCGGCTTTATAAAATTGTTGATCATTTCGTTCTTACGGGATTCCGGTTGGATGAAATCCGGGTTATCTTCATAGAATTGCAGCAGCCGGTCCGCATATTTACTCATTTGGAAGAAGTAGCACTCTTCTTTGACCAGCTCTACCGGATGGCCGCTGTCAGGGCTCTTCCCGGCGATAATTTCGCCCTGATCATTCTTTTGAACATCAACCAACTGCGTTTCTGTGTAATAGGTCTCATCCGGAATGCTGTACCAGCCTTCGTATTCACCCAGGTAAATATCGCCTTGCTGTAGCAGCTTATCAAAGATCGCCTGTACGACGTCCTTGTGGCGAATCTCTGTCGTACGAATAAAATCATCATTTGAAATGTCCAGCTTGCTCCACAGCTGTTGAATGCCGCCTACGATGTGGTCCACAAATTGCTGCGGTGTCTTCCCTTTCTCCTGCGCCTTGCGCTCAATCTTCTGACCGTGCTCATCCGTTCCGGTCAAGTACCAGACATCATAGCCGCGAAGCCGTTTGTAGCGCGCCATTGCATCGCCTGCTACCGTCGTATAGGCATGACCGATATGAAGCTTGTCGCTCGGATAGTAGATCGGCGTTGTAATATAAAACGATTGTTTTGCTTCGCTCATGAAAAGAGCCTCCTCAAGTATTGGTTATACATGCCAAAAAACACAAAA
The DNA here is from genome assembly GCF_042656405.1 of Paenibacillus solisilvae. Classification (NCBI taxonomy): domain Bacteria; kingdom Bacillati; phylum Bacillota; class Bacilli; order Caryophanales; family Paenibacillaceae; genus Paenibacillus; species Paenibacillus solisilvae. Next base: position 39,442 of record NZ_JBHSOW010000080.1, read on the forward strand.
AAGCCTCATCCTCTATGGGACGAAAGCTTGTCGCTCACGCGGTACCACCCAATTTTCCCTCTTCGGCCGACTGCTTGCCGGGGAGAGCTTCATTAGCGCCAATTCCAGTGAAATGGCAGCACAGCCGATAACGCAGCTTGGCGCCGCTCCCTTACTGCAGCTTGATCTATCGCTGCGAGCTTGAAAGCGGATTCTCCCGGACCATTTTCCAAAAGCTGCGCCCTGCCGGTTCTCAGCTGTCCCGGCTCTCTGGTAAGGCCAATTCTTCCGTACTTATCCGTTCATCGAATAACAATTGTGAAATTACTTCTCTTGTTGAAACTATACCGAATCAGCGGCAGAGCTGTCAAGGGCGTCAAGCGCCTGCTGCGCCTGTTCTTCCCGCGTAGGAGGAACATGATCAATCCCCCCCGGATGGAAAGGATGGCATTTGCAGATCCGCTTCGCTGCCAGCCAGCTTCCTTTAGCCGGACCATGCTTCTCAATGGCAATCAAGGCGTATTCGGAGCAGGTTGGATAGAACCGGCAGGTTGGCGGTTTAATCGGCGATATAAAGCGGCGGTAAAAGTGGATCGGCGCCTGAACGAATTTACGCATGCAGTTCAACCTCCTGCAAAAGAAACCTTACAAATGATTTTGGACTTCATTAATAAAGATACAGCATTTACGCTTCAATCATGCCCTATTCATGCGTTTGCGTCAATGTGCGACAATCCATTATTTCCCATTATTTTTTGAATGTCGTAATTTTGAAGTATAATTGTCATTTAAACACATTAAAGACCGCTTTCATTTGTGTTAGGGTATTCTCATGTCGCATAATTAGAGATATCGAAACTTGGATGAAGCGACATCACGCGTAGTATTTAAGTAATGCACACTGATTTTGCACGCAGGAAGTATGCCAGCCAGATGGATTATGCTTCCGAAGCCGTTTTTGCTCTTTAGGATGTATACCAGGGAGCTTCACAAAAACTTTTAACAAAAACCTTTAGGAGGAATCATCAATGATTCGCGTTGCAATGCTTAGCTACTGGCATGTTCATGCCTGGGATTACACAAAACAAGTACAAGCAAACCCAAATTCCGAGATCGCTGCTGTATGGGATGAAATACCGGCTCGAGGCCAAGAAAATGCCGATAAGCTTGGTGTACCTTTTATCGCTGATTTGGATGAATTGCTGGCCCGTACCGATATCGATGCAGTAGTTGTCGATACACCGACCAACATTCACCGTGATGTTATGATCAAGGCAGCTCGTGCAGGCAAACATATTTTCACAGAAAAAGTTGTTGCCCCTACTTTAAAGGAAGTTAATGAAATATTGGCTGCTATCCGTGAAGCCGGCGTTAAATTGACCGTTTCACTCCCGCGTTTGAATGATAACTATACACTGACCGTCCAAGATGTAATTAGCCAAGGCCTTCTGGGACAGCTTACCCAGGCACGTGTCCGCCTCTCGCATAACGGCGCTACTGCAGGCTGGCTGCCTGAGCACTTCTACAATCTCGAGCAATGCGGCGGAGGCGCGCTGATCGATCTTGGCTGCCACCCTATGTACCTCGTTCGCCTCTTCCTCGGTTTGCCGCAAAGCGTTAGCGCAACATTCGGCTACGTAACCGGCAAAGAAGTCGAAGACAATGCAGTAGCAACGCTTCGTTATGAGAATGGCGCTGTCGGAATCGTTGAAGCCGGCTTCGTAAACAGCCATTCCCCATTCTCTATTGAACTTCACGGAACAGAAGGTACTTTGCTGTATGGACTCCCGGATGATAGCATCCGTGTCCGCAGCAATAAACTCGAAGCATCCGAATGGGTTACGATCGAGAAGAAAGACAACCGCATCCCTGCCTATGACCAATGGGTTGAGCATGTGCTAAACGGTACGGAAGCAGAAGAGAATATTGCGCTTGCCGTTGACCTGACTAAGCTAATGGAAGCTTCGAACCAGTCAGAAGCCCAGAAACGTGCAATCAGCCTAAGTGAGCTTCAGCAGTAATAAATAACGAAGCCTGCGCTAAGTTTTCACATCACGATCACAAGCTTAGCAAAAACTTAGCGCAGCCTTTATGAAGATAGCTTTCGCTTCACAATAACTTACAGGAGAGTGCAGCCATGGCGAAGCCGTTTACTTATACGCTCATGTCAGAGAAGGCCGATGCCCTTGATCGACTGGACATTAGATTTCGCTGGGGCGATTACGGCTTTCATGTGCTGCACTGCCATCTGACCTCATTTCCACCGGGCAGATTGATTCGCTTCCATAAGCATTCCGAGTATGAATTTCATTTTATTCCGCGCGGCAAAGGGACTGTCATCTTGGAGGATACAGAGTATCCCCTTCATGAAGGACTATTCTACCTCACCGGACCAAATGTCGTTCACCAACAGGAAGCCGACGCCAAGGAAGCGATGGATGAGCTTTGTCTACACATCGAGATTACCAAATTGAACGAACCCGATTCGACCGATTGGGGAGCTCAATGGGAACGTCATGAAGCAGAAATGTGCATGAACGCGCTAGATGCATTCCCTTTGAAGCCGCTTGCCGACCAATATAATGCCATGGCTTGGTTCCTGACGGCGTACCGGGCTTGGAATGAAGGCCAGCCAGGGGCATTCTCAACGATTAAACAAGCGATCATCCAGATATTGCTGCGTTCCTCCCGGATGTCATCTATTCCGAGTGTGACCTTTGAACCTCCTTCTCGCAATATGAATGAGCACAGATTCAAGGTTGCAACGCAGTTCATTCATGATAACTATGCCTCCCCGCTTACTTTACAGGAGATTGCAGAGCGTATCCCGATTAGCGGTCGTCAGCTCCAGCGTATCTTTCGTGAGCAGGGGGAGGAATCCTTTAGCGCCTATTTAGAAAATTACCGGCTGAACCAGGTTTGCACGGCGATCTTAGAAGGGCAAAGTCCGATTGAACAGATCGCGCTAGAGCATGGCTTTGCCAGCAGCAATTATCTCTACTATGTCTTTAAGAAACGTTTTGGCCTCACCCCTAAACAGTTCAAGAAGCAGCATATGTCCAGTGAAGACACACATCCAACTCATAAAGGAGATCATTCCGAAGATGATTAAAACCATTCGAATTGGTATCATCGGCAGCGGCGGTATCGCTCATGCTCACATTAATCAATACAAAAAGCTCCCAAATGTTCAAATCGTAGGGGTAGCCGATGTCGTGCCAGGCAAAGCTCAGCAATTCGTGGATTCGCTTTCATTGACCGATGCGCAAGCCTTTGAGGATCACCGCAAGCTGCTTGAGCTTGATCTTGACGGTGTCAGTATCTGTACACCAAATGTGTCTCATCACCGCACAACTGTAGATGCACTGCGCGCAGGCAAAAATGTGCTGCTGGAGAAGCCAATGTCCGTTACCTTGGCGGAAGCGCTCGATATGGTCAAGGCTCAGGAAGAGTCCGGCAAAATCCTGACCATCGGTTTTCAGCCTCGCTATGACCCGAACATGAAGCTCGTCCAAGATATTGTGCAGTCCGGTAAGCTCGGCAAAGTATACTATGTTGAAACAGGCGGCGGCCGCAGACGCGGTATGCCTGGCGGAACGTTTATCCGCAAAGAGCTCGCAGGGGCCGGCGCGATGGCCGATATCGGCTGCTATTCGCTGGATATGGCGCTGAATGCGATGGGTTACCCTCGCCCGCTTACGGTATCAGCCTTCACCTCGAACCATTTCGGGACGAATAAGCTGTACCATCCTGAAGCGGACCGCTTTGAGGTTGAGGATTTCGGCGCTGCCATGATTCGTTTCGAGAATGATGTTGTGCTCCAGTTCAAAATCTCATGGGCCATGCATATGGACACCCTTGGTTCAACGATGTTCCTTGGCACCGACGGCGGCTTGAAGGTGAATCCGGCCGGCACCGGCAATTGGTCCGGCGTATGGGACGGTAAGGTTGGCAACATGACTCTGTTCCATGACTTTATGGGTCAGCAGACATCGACTCCGGTTCCGGTCATCGAGCATTCCCGCGATTTGTTCTTCGAGAAAGTCCGCGACTTCGTTGACGCGGTCAGTGAAGGACGTCCGTCACCGATCCCTGGCCAGCAAATCGTCATTCAACAAGCGATTATCGATGGCGTTCTAAGATCCTCCGACGAGCGGCGTGAAGTGTCGATCGAACTGCCCTACTAATTAAATGTCAAAATGAAAGGCCTTCTCTACCGGCAAAGTAACACTGCCGTAGAGAAGGCCTTTCTGCGTTAAAGCTGACGATGTGCTCTACCTGGCTACCAGCGAAGCCCAGGCAGAGGGAGAAACATCATCGCAAGCGGCAGGTTGCTGCCTGCAGCCAAAGTAAAGACAATATCAACTGATTCTTCCGAAGCACCTGTCCGATAGAGGACAGCGGCCTCTGAGTTATCCTTCAAAATACTGCTGTTGGTTACCGGTACGACTCGGCCGTTCACCATGAACGCTCCCGTATAGTAACCCCCCCGCGCATTAAGCGCAATCAGCGTATGAGGGGCGACATGAGGCAGCTTCAACCGGTACAGAACCCCGAAGTTGCCAAGGTTCAGTTCAAGCTGACCGCTGGTCTCATCGATTCCATCCAAATACGTATCCATCGTGCGGTCCCCAAGCGTGATACGCTGCGGCTCGACACCCAGCGTATCATTCATCTCGATGGTACGATTTGCATTGTTGAACGTGCCTCTCACGTGAACGTCTTTTCTCTCCATGACGGATAAGGATGGCAGAGCAGCAACCGGATTTTTGCCTGCTGCAACGACGACAATGGAATAGTTGAGATCTTGATCAGAGAAGACGTCGCCATAAGCAGAGAGGACATCGTTTTGTTTAAGCGCCACTTTGCTGATATCGTCCATAATAATCTCTGTTTTACCGGGACGGATCGTTTTCCACTTCGGAGAAGGATCAGCCGCAAGTGAATTCAGATAGCGTATGGTGGAGAGCTTGCCTGTGTTAACCACATAAGGATCCGGGCCGCCCATGCCAAAAGAGCTCGTGCTTACATTTACCGGCGTGCTGTTATGATTTGTAGCCAATAGATATATTTTGACCGGGTAGCCGATATGGTTCAGGTTATGAATCATGAACCGGACTTGGCCGGTGATCTGAGCAGTGTAGGCAATGCCTTCTTGCAACAGTGTTTCCGGACTGTTGCTGCGCACCAGTTGTGCATTTTCATTCTGAATCTTATACGGCAGCGCCGGCATCTTCAGTACCGAAGCACCGTCAATCGGGAATTTCTCGCCAATCGCTGTGAATAATCTGGAATAATCATCACGTGAATAGAGCACTTCATTTGTAATCGTGATTGTTTTGGTGACGGTATGCGTCAAGCCGTGGCGATCCTCTACTTCCAGGGAAACCGACTTATCGCCTGATTCGAAGAACACCTTGCTGTTCCCGCTCCATGTACGCTTGACGATTGCGTTCTCATCATCATAGCTAAGATCGTTATACGTGATATCTTCGCCAATCCGGTACTGCTGCTTATCTGTAGAGAAATCGGCTACAGGCGGTTGGTTCGGCGCTTTAACCTGAACCGTCACCGAGTAAGGCTCACTCCATTGGCCGGAAGCATCCTGCACCTGCCTTGTAACGGTATACGAACCCGGCTGCGGGAAAATATCCATCTTCCCTTCCCAACGTTCATCAACGAATGGCAAATGATTGGGGCTGGTCGAGTGGTCGATGTACGTAACGTACGTTTCCCCGGCATAAATTTCCTTAGGCTGAATTTCAAAATTCGCCGTTGGGAGCTTCACAACATTCCATGTTAGAATGATTTTGCTTCCCGATACGCTAATCGAGCTCTCTGTCAGCTGAGCCCAGGTGCGCAGCGGAACCATTAGCGAATTATTCAGGACATAAGCCGGCGCTAAGGCTTTAACCGGTTTATTATCGAAATAAACAATCGAACTTCCCAGCTTGAAGCGAATCACATGCGAGCTGCTTGAAGCAATCGATTCCTTGGTTGCGGAATTGTAGCTGAGCGTATAGCCGTAACGCTGGGCAATCCCTTTTAATGCCACGAAGCTGACGCCTTTCGCAGCGGTTAACGGCTGCGCGGCCTTCCATACGCTCCCGTTATGAACCATTACATTCGTGTTAACGGTCAGGATAAGTTGATCTGAACCAACGGCGGCTGACGCCGTTTGGTCGAAAAATTTAGCCAATGGAATAAGTAATAACGATAAGATCAATAACCATTTTAAAGAATTTAATGATTTCAAAGATTTCATGCTCCGTCTCCTTTTGCGCTCTCATTCACAGCTTCATAAGCTTGATGGTTCAAGCCAAAAAAACGAGGCTGCGCTGCTGCTTCTCATGTCACCTTAAACGTCACGGATGGATGAAAAGTTGCGGAAGAAAGGGAAACGGTCATCAATTGGACACAACTGCTACCGGTTTACTCTCATATTAACGAGGAATAAAATAGCCATCGCAATAAAAGCCAAGACTGTTGCAATACTGATGATCATTCGGATCCGCTTTGCCCGTTCAGTCCTGTCAGCATCCTGCTGCAGGCTTGCCATAGTGACAGAACGATGTACAAATAACAGAACAATCAACAGGATGACAAACAGCATATTCGTGAGAAACCACATTTGTTGCCAAAACATAATCCCAATCTCTCCCTACATCAGTTCGAATCCTCCCCTGCTTTATGAATAAGACCCCGATTTTCTTGAAATCAGCGTGCTATCCAAACAGGCAGCCAGATTTGACTGTAACTGATTCCGTGGCGTATTGCAAATGCTGCAGCTCCTTCAAACTTAAGCTGCAAAACATATTGAAAGGCCCTTGTATACGATAGACTGCTGCTGAAATCTTGGCCCAGACCACGTAATGGATGAACATCCTTCTTACGCATGCCGTTATGCTATAATTAAGGAAGCGGTGGAAGCCAGCCTATGCCCTACGTACATATCGTTGATAATGATGAACATTAACTAGCGTAATCACTCGAAAGGACCGATAGCAGCCATGACACTTCAACAAATCGTACAACAGCAAGTTTTCCCAGGGTTCACATCCGATGATTTTGATGTTTTTGCCGTTCCGGGACTCGAAGCCCGCATGAGCGTATTGATTGATCGAATCCGCCCTAAGCTGAATCAGCTGGGCGAGATTCTCGCACCTGTCTTATCGGAACTATGCGAAGAGCCTATGTTCGCTCATGTAGCCAAGCACGCTCGCCGGAAAATCAACCCGCCGGTTGACACATGGGTTGCCTATGCTCCCAGTAAACGCGGCTACAAAGCACATCCTCATTTTCAAATCGGTCTGTTCGGCTCCCATCTGTTCGTTCAGTTCGCGATTATTTATGAATCCGACAAGAAATCCGTCTTTGCCGAGCATGCGTTAAAGCAGCTGGACGAGATCGAGAAGCATATCCCTGCTCATTTTGTCTGGTCGGGTGATCATATGGTTCCAGGCGGCGACACCCAAGGCGAGCTTGGTCATGACGGCCTGATCAAGCTGCTTGAGCGGCTTCGCACCGTCAAAGCCTCTGAAGCGCTCTGCGGCATCATGATCGACCGTAATGATCCGATTCTGCTGGATGGTCATGCTTTCTTAGAGAAAGTAAAGGATACGTTCAGGACTGTACTTCCGTTATACCGGATGTCCTTCTAGACGGGAGCAGGCAAAAAAAGGCTGACACGCCCATGCATCGTTGGTGAGCGCGCGTCAGCCTTTTTGGCATCTTAATAAAATTCCGATTTTCATAACGCATTCTAAAGCTTATTGGTTAAAAAACAAAAGAGCTTTGGCTGTCGATGCTGCGGAGCTTCTCGATCTCGATGCTGGCGAGCAGGAACGGCGCGACACCCATTAACGCGTCGCTGACTACCCGCTCCCCTATATAATACGGGAACGATCCGTCCCGGTAAGGGAATCCGCCCAGTCCTGCTCCGTGGCAAATCCGGTGCAGATGTACGCCTTTCGCATCCTCCGTAACGAAACGTTTCACAATGCCTTCGTACGCCTTGAACACGATCTTCTTGTCGAATTCGGCCAAGTAACGGAGGCGAATCGCCTTGGCCAATGCATATACGATCATGCATGAGCCGGAGGCTTCCAAATAATTGCCTTCCCGTCCGTTATGGTCCATCACCTGATACCATAAGCCGCTGGAAACATCCTGCGCCACTCTAAGCGCTTTGGCCATCCGCTCGAAGATTCCCATGATTTGTCCGCGTTTGGGATGATCGGTCGGAAAATGCTCCAGAGCGTCCACCACGGCCATCGAGTACCAGCCCATGGCTCGTCCCCATACATGCAGGGATCGTCCCGTCTCATTATCGCACCAGCGCTGCTCCCGGCTCTCGTCCCAGCCGTGGTGCAGCAGACCGGTTTTCGTATTTCGCGTTTTTTGCTCGATGAGCAAAATTTGCCGGGCAACCTCGTCAAAGGCATCGGGACGGTCGAATGTTGCGCCGAACTCAGCCAGGAACGGCGATGACATGTAGACGCCGTCCAGCCACATTTGGAACGGATAAATTTTTTTGTGCCAGAAGCCGCCTTCACTCGTTCTTGGCTGTCCTGCCAGCTGAGCCGCTAGCAGCCGGGCCGCCTGCTCATATTTCTTCTCGCCGTCCCGTCTCCAGAGCGGGAACAGGTTTTTGCCTGCATTGATGACGGACCAGCCCTGCCGGGCTGTTCTTGTATTCGCTTCCATTTCTAATCACGCTCCTAATCGGATTCATAATTCGAGCTTGGGCAATGAGGTGAAATCGTCGGGAATATCAACCAAATAGATATTTCCGTATCCATTCCGGTCGCTCGTAAACAGCAGCCGGCAGCCGTCGTCTGTGAAACGGGGATGCGCGTGAACGTTCTGGGAATGAAAGCTGCAGCGCAGCTCGCACAGCGTGCGGGGACCGTCGAACGTCTCTCCGGTTCTGTTCCACACGTTCAACGTTTTCACTCCGCCCTTGCCGTCAACCACCGCCCGCTTGAAGCCGCAGGTATGAGCATGCCACGTATCAAATGGAAACTCAACTTCTTCCATGCCTGTATTGTCAAAACCGATTTTACCGAAAAAGTTGGTGCCGTCTTCCCTGAATCCGTGATAACCGATATGAATGCCGTCCGCATGGAAAAATTCGTGCCCCACCTTCTCCCGCGGCTCCAGCCTTTCACGGATTTTCCATGCTTTGCCCGTTCGCAGATCAAGCCCCCAAATGCGGTGGTCGACCAGATGCCACGGCCCTTCGTGGCAGAAGGTCATCAGCTCTGCTTTGACGGGAGAAGTGTTGATATGCGTAATGAAATTACGGTCCTCATACACGGTTTCCGACTCGCCGGATTCAACGTCTATGGTTACGATCCGACTGATCGGAGAAGCTTCCATCAGCTCCCGGTGCCCGACATACCCGTTCCCCAAATCGATTTGAATGCGATGCGACAAATCTTCCTGCAGGCAGGTCACCGCGTATTTGCCGTCAGCCGTGCAGTTGACATTGCCGATCCGAAAATCCGCAGGACATTCGAACAGCACCCTTTCCTCCAAAGTAGCCAAGTCCAGAGCAACCACCTTAGACCGTACGACGATAAAAGCCTTGGTTCCGCTTGGATGAAGACAGACATCCAAATGATCGTTGTCCGGGTAAGCGGTGAGCTGCACGATTTCACCGGATTCCAGATCGATGCTGAACAGGTTGGTGCTGTTCCCCCGGTCCGACATAAACAACAGCCGCCGGTCACCGTCATACCAACCGCTCTCCGTAAAATAAAAATGCCAGCTGTGCGCCTTGTAATCGGTCAATTGGCGGACGTTAACGCCGGTGATCCGATCCCGGTAAACCTTCCATTCGGCAGGCCATACTTTTCCTTTGGACATAGGTATCCCTCCGTTTCTTCATTCAGTCATGCGTCCGGATTACAGCCAGGGTTTCAGGCCCTCCCATTTCACCGACCAGCTTCCGTCCTGCGGAAAACCCGGGCTTGGACGGTCCGGTGCTCCATCCCAGCCGCATGCCATCATGGCCACCGCGGCGAGCAAGCCGCCGTTCCCCGGCAAATAGGCGGACAGGCCGGGTCTTTGATAATTGTGACCATTTGGCAAATAAGTGTTCTTGGTCGCTTCCATCAGCAGGAAATCGACAGCCAGCCCGCCATTGCCAAGGCGCGCCGCGGTCATCGCGCACATCGGGAAATCCCAGCCCCATGCCGAATCCCACTCCCAAGCATCCCTTACCTTCAGCAGCGTGCGGCGCATGGTTTCACGGTCAATCATCGTCCCCGGGAGGATGCCAAGGGCGCCCAGCATTGACGGATGATCGTGGTTCTTGTTTGTAAACGTATCCGGACAGTTCGCGTGCGCCAAGTATACGCCATCCTGCTGCGGGGGAGCTGCCATGGCGGACGACACCTCCGCCCATTTCGGATTTTTGGGGGTCTGGAGGCGATCCGCCCATGCCGCCGCGATCTCAAGTCCGTATTTCCAATATTCCAGCTCATACGGCGGATTCAAACTGTCCTGAACTTTATGGCATTCCTGCGCCGGAATGAGCGGAGGGCCGAGTACGTATTCGTGCTTGCTTTCGTCCCAATGAGCGAAGGAAGCCATGAAATCTGCCGATTCGAATACGATCGCCTTATAGCGTTCCAACGTTTCGGGACGGGGGTCGGCCTTGTAGCATAGCTCGCATAACGCAATCGGATGAGGCTGCTGCCAGATGAGTCCGGGTGCGACCGGTGAAGGACTTTGTTTGCCGTCGATCCCGACCATTTTCGGCCAGCGGGCGCCTTCGTAGCCCTGGGAACGGGCCAAATCGCGGGCCAAGGGTAGAATCGAATCGTACCAATCCATGCTTCGGGCCAGAATACCGGCGCGTCCCCACAGCGGAAAATGGGCGGCATGCCACCAGTGCATCTCAAGATGGAACTTGCCGAACCAGCTGTTGTACATATACCCCGTCTCTTGCGGAGGCATCGATCCGCCGCTGTGGACGGCCGCCAGAAATTGGGACAGCACGACCCGCCGCTCCAATTCGGACGCTCTCGAATCTTCGCTGCCGCTGAAATCGATCGCCCCGCCGTGCATCCAGAACGATTCCCAATGTATCCGGCTCGCCTCTTCGATCTCATCGGCCGGCTGTATCATCGGGGCTGCTTGCCCGAAAGCCGCGGAGAATGCGAGCTCGTCCCGGTCACGAGCAGGATACAGCGTAAACTCGTGCGTATCCGTTTGTTTCCATTCCCCTGCGTCCCATGCCCATTTCACTTCGTACCGGTCCTGATCCATGGAACGGCTTAACAACACCTCGCGCTCGGATAAGCGTGTGAGCTTCGTTCCGTGCCGGTCCGGATTGCCCCAGTCCGGGAAAGTGGCGCTGGCCCAGCCGTTCGCAGTGACATCTGGTGCGGGAAAACGGATGAACACCTGCAGTCTGCCTTCGCGAAGCAGCGGCGATACGACCTTGACGCCGATCTGGTCCGTTTCGGGATGGCATGATGTGGTCACCAGCACCGGAACGTCTTCAAAACGGAATTCGCTCCGAATGATGCCCTCCCAAAGGTTCAATTCCTGGCGGACCGGTATCGTGTCTTTGCTCGGGCCCTCCTGTCCGTTATCCTTTAACAGGCGGAAAGCAATCCGTCCAAGCTGCAGCCGGTGCGGGTTTTGTCTGAGCCAGTGATACGCATCCTCTTTATCCTCTGGCTTCATTGCGTATTGAATAGTCCGTCCGTAAGCATCAAACGCTTGATAGGCGATATCGCCGTCACCGTACCGGTCCGGACCGCCGGTGTAATGCCATCCCCAGTTGGATTGCGTGCCGAGCGGAACGTCATAGCTTTCGGGAAAGGTCTGCAGACCGGTAAAATCGGCGCTGAAGGCAAATTCCCCATTTCCGACGGATAACGGTGACAGCGGCTGCACTTTCGTCAGAACCGGATGATTCCGCTGAACGATTCGTTTTCTGTTCATGTCCTTCTCCTCAGGTCTTTGTGATACGCCTCCGAATGACCCGCCCTGAGGGCAAAGTCTGCTTCGGAAGCATTCGCTTTCTATTGTTATTCTAGGAGCGCGGCATTCCGGTCTTTCATCAGCTCTCTATATTTGCCGGGCGTAATATCTTTGTATTTGCGGAAAACACGAATAAAACTGTTCTCGTGCTGGTATCCGACCATCAAGGCGATGTCCGAAATTTTATGATCCGTCTGAAGCAGAAGCTCTCCTGCCCGTTCCACGCGCAGATTCGTCAAATAACCATAGATCGTTTCATTTGTCTCCTGCTTAAACACCTGGATGGCCAAGCTGACGCTGATACCCGTCGAATCGGCGACCTCCTGGACGCCGACCGGCTCCTTAAGGTGACGTTTCATGTAGTCGATCATCTGTTGACACATAATAAATTCTTTGCTCTGCGCCAGTTTGCCGAAGCGCTCCGCCAGCTTGCTGACGGAGTCCGACAAATGCCGTCCGATGCTCTCAAGGTCGTACGTATGCCGCAAGTTCGGCTCATTCCAGACATCGGCCTCTTTGCAGCGGGCAATCCGGATCAGCCTGGATTCGATCTGATTCAGCAATGAAAGTGCTTTCGAAGGATACCAATAATCACGTTCGATTTCGGATAACAGTTCAGCCAGAACGTGCAGCGAGCGTTCCTTATCGCCCGCCTCGACCGCATGTGTCAAATCCATCAGAAACGATTCCCAGGACTGCGCTTCAGGCATTTCATGGTCCGAAACGTCCCGGTACGGAATAACGCAGCCTTCCCCTTCGTAGAGCCGGTAGCTCAGCGCGTTCTCCGCTTCAAACACGGCTTGTTTCAGCTTGCTTGCATCGGCGTGCGGCGTGCTGATGCCGACCGATACGCTGAACTTGAGCAGCCGCCGGACGATTGGAACCGCTTCCGCCAATTTGGCATCCGGCTGCTGTGCTTCGGGCGTAAGCGGCTGAAGCAGAATGGCGGTTTTGTCTTTGCCGAAATCCGCGCAGACGGCCCGCCACTCTGCGGACATCATTTCCGTAACGATATTGGCCAAAGCGAATTTGAGCAGCGAATGGTCCGTTTCGGTAAATCGTGCCGACCAGTCGGGATAACCGTCGATCGAGACGACCGCAACGGTTAGCTGCGCATTGGACCATTTCGGAAAATAGCTGTTCCATTTAGCCGTTATATCTCTCGATCCGCGGATATTCGCATGACAGACATCGAGCAGAAACTTAGAAGATGCGTCAGGCATCGTCTGCCGGATCAGTTGGGACAGTTTCGTATGATCACTCATCAAGTGATTCGTGAATTTCTCCAGATCAATCAGATCCGGACTGATGCGAGCCCTGTCGTAATTGCTGAACAGACTCAGCATTCGCCGGACCGGACGAAAGGCCAGATAATTGAAATAGAATATCGTTAATCCGCCCAACACCAGCGCGAAGATGGAAACAGAAAGCACGGAGTTCCGCACCGTCTTCGATTTGTCCAGCAGCTTCTCCTGGGATACGGCCGATACATACTTCCAGCCGGTTACCGGCGAACGGATTTGGGAAACGAGCATATGACGGCCTTCGTGCACGAAATCCGTGAACTTCTTGTCGCCGAGCCCGGCGAGTCCGCCCTTCATCGCATCGAAATCCTCATTATCGGCGCCTACTGCATAAACGAGCTGATCCTCCCGCCCCGCCTTCTGATCGATGATGAACCGCATGCTGTCCAAATTGGACACATAAGAAGAGCTGGTTTGCCCAAACAGCTTCTCGCCGATGAAATTGATGGCGATGATTCCTTTGAGATCACCTTGAATGATAATTTTCCGGAACAATGTAGTACCCGCCCCGCCTTGGTTGAAGCCCGCCGGAAGATCGCGCCGCTCGACGATCATCGCCTTGTCACCGAACCGGTCCACGACATTCACCCAGCCGGAATCGCCAAATGTGAGCGCACGGGAGCTGTAGCCGAAAGGATACGTGATGAAGCTGCCTCGGTTGATATCGTATATATAGATGCTTCTGATATAGGACGTATTTTGGACCAAAGTGCCCAGAAAATCGTCAAGCACCGAAATATTAGTGTACGAATTCTGCTCCCGCATAGTTAGAAATTTATAAACGTTCGAATGCAGCGCCAACTTGACGGCAATCTTGTCGGACTCTCGAATATAATTGTCGATCGTATTCATGCCGATTTGCAATATTTGATGCTGCGGCTCGCTGAGTTCCCTCTGCAGCACCGACTTCGACGTATAATAAGACGTGATGCCGACGGCGAGTATGATGATCGATACGGACGCGGTCAGAATAAGCACAAGCCGGTTTCGGGTATCGGACCAGTTGATTCGAAACCGTTTCAAGAGAGATTGCTTCAAAGTCCTCCCACCTTTTCATCAGGATGCTTCTAATGCGCATTCAAAAAGTTCGGTTTCGCCCGCCGGGATGAATGAAGGAGCTTAAGGACGTTTTTGAACAACCTCTTCTATTATACTTCCTGACCGTGCTCTATCAAACGACCGCCTGCCAAACAGGCAGAATGATACTAGTTTTCCTGCAGCCAATTCTGCATCCGGTGGGTTTCGATGCCTGCCAGCATGACAATCCCGATCCCATGCGTATCGTTCAGAATGCCGTTTCCCCTTCCCCAGGGCGTTCTTGTCGGCTGCCGTTTCCCGACGTGGTACACATGGGACATGATTTGATACTCCGGCATATACAGGTATTTCTTATACAGCAGAAACTGCTTTGCCGCTTCGTCCAAATAACGGAATCACCGGAAAACTCCGCGTAACGGCATAGAACGGAACGCTCATGTACAAATCGTCGCACCACATTGTATTGTGCATGCTCTGCGATACGCCGACTCTGCGGTAAAGCGTGCCGTCTTCCAGCCAGTCCTGCTTCACGACCAGACGTACGACCGGTTACCCCGCTCTCCTCCCCGGATGAAGACTCATACACAGGTCTCCCGTTGCGATAGAGCAGAGCCGGACTAGAGCGAGTCAGATGAAAGTTGAAGGACCGGGGCTGATCGACCCATAATTTTGCCCAGGCATAAACGAGCTGACCCGGCTTCATATCCGGAAACCGTTCTTCCATCCGAAACACATACCGGTGATCTTGGTCTTTCCTTATGCCCGAGCGCCTTGTTACCCGGTAGACGGGCGGATGAGATGGATTGGCGCCGATGCAGCGCCTGGCGATCGTCTGCAGGACTGGTCCGACCTGTTCTCCTGTACGGTAAGCGATACTGTCCGCAGGCTCGAAATATCCGCGATCAGACATGCACGCCGCCTCCTTTGCCAAGCACCTCTTCGATTGTTATGGAACGGCGCTCCTGTGCCGAACGCCATACCGCCTCTCCCGTCGCAACCGAATAAGCGCCGTCCTCCGCACCCGATAGAATAGGGAAGGGCCGTGCGGCATGTTCGCCGATAAACAAATCTTCCAGCAGCAGCGGGTCTCCTCCGCCGTGTCCGCCTTGGCGGTGCACCACATGAATCGTCCACGGTAACCTTTCCTTTGCCGGCGGCTTCCGCCTCGAGAATGTCCCGGCAATCCTCGCCCGTCGTAGCCATCGGCTTCTCGGTAATGACGTCCAGATCCCGTTTCAATGCCGCGATAATGTAGCGCGCATGCGTATCGTCCCGTCCCGCGACGATAATGACGTCCGGCTTGGTTTCATCGACCATCCGGTCGAATTCCTGCTCGCCGTAAGTCCGGACGTCCGGACCTTCCGGGAAACGGGACCGGTAGACATCAAACCTCAGCGGGTCCCTGTCGAGCAGGCCGACAAGCTCCGCGATTTCCGCGAAGGTCGTCAAAATCGGCTTGACAAACTGACCGAGTGCCCTGCCGCTCACACCGCATACAGCATATTTTTTCCTCAAAGCTTACGCACCCCGATTCACTCGGATTGCCTGGATGCTTGTCCGGGTAATCCGCGTTCTATTATTTCGTTTGCACCTTTTTGAACCATTCCTGTGCGCGCTGTGTGACGGTATCTCCGCCGGAAGCTTTCCATTTCTTCACGAATTCGTCGAATTTCTCGATCGGCCATTCGCCGATCACGATCTTGGCCAAATACTCCTGGAACAGCTTATGCGACTGTATATCCGGGAAGCCTTCATAGACGGAGACAGGCATACCGTCGCCGGCAATCCGTTTCGCATCCGCGACGCTGACCTTGAAGATCGCTTTGGTCATGTCCGCCTGATCTTTCGGATACGTCTCCTCGAGACGATCGTTCATCGATTTCTCGTCCGTGAAATTGAGCATGCCAAGCGGGATGGTACGGTCGTCGGCTTGCGGAAGCAGCACCTTCTTGCCGTCCTTGACTTCATGCTGCTGTCCTTCGATGCCGAACCGGACGAAATCCGCATTCTCGGGATTGTAGAAGAAATCGAGCAGCTTGAGCGCATTCGGCGCGTTATCCTTGGCGGAGCTCGGAATCAGCCATTCGACCTCGCCGAAGCTCTTCTGCGTAATGTAGCCGTCGAAGCCTTTCACCTCAGGCAGGGGCAGTCCGGCAATATACGCTTTGGGATCGGTCTTGAGCATCGTGTCGTAACGGCTCTTCAGCGAGCCAGGAAGGTGGTACCAGTTACCGACGAGATTGTTTACGATTTTGGCCTGCCAGACATCACCTTTATTCAGGAACGTTTCATTATCGAGAAGCTTCTCTTCGTACAGCGAGCGGATGAATTTGATCGCCTCGCGCATGTTGTTCGTAACGCCCGCATATTGAATGCTGCCG
Source organism: Paenibacillus solisilvae (assembly GCF_042656405.1). Lineage (NCBI taxonomy): Bacteria > Bacillati > Bacillota > Bacilli > Caryophanales > Paenibacillaceae > Paenibacillus > Paenibacillus solisilvae. The sequence continues at coordinate 56,144 of NZ_JBHSOW010000080.1, forward strand.
TCATAAAGGTCCCATTCCGGCTTGCCTTCCCACATCGCGACGCCGTACATGGCGAACAGATGGTCCATCCACGTTCCGAACTCCCGTCCGATCGTCGGGATTTCGTCCTGTTTGCCGTTCCCGTTCGGGTCCTTGTCCCGGAAAGCCCTTAGCATATCCACGTATTCTTCCTGCGTCTTGGGCATCTTGAGCCCCAGGTTGTCGAGCCAGTCCTGCCGGACCATGGCTGCCCGCTCAGGTACGAGAAACACTTTCGGAACGTAATAGATTTTGCCGTCCGGGGACGCCGAGCGCGCCAGATTCCAGGCTTCTTCCGGGATCTGCTTCCAGACGTTTGGCGCGTATTTCGGAAGCAGATCATCCAGCGCCAAGGCGCCTCCCTGTTGAATCAGCGTAATCTCGACGCCGTTGATCGGACGCAGGATGTCAGGCAGTTCGTCGGAAGCGATGAGCACATTCAAGTATTCCGCCGGGTCGGCGCCGGTCGGATTGGTCGTCAGCTCGTATTCGACGCCCGTTTTCTCCTTGATGTATTGAACGTGCGGGTCGTCCGCTTTTGGAAGGACGCCTTTGCCCAAGTGGCTCTTGAAGACTGTAACTTTGGAAGCATTCTTCTCCCCGGCCACAGCCCCGTCTTTGCTGTTTGCGTTATCGCCCTGTTCGCTGCCGGACCCGCTTGAGCAGGCCGCCAGTGTCATGATGAGCGCCGCAGACAAGAAAGCGCTTAATATTTTTCTCAACATTGCCATTCCCCCGTTTAGTAATTTCGATTGGATTGCCTGTTTCTCCAACTGCTCCACTCCACTATCCTTTGATCGATCCAAGCAAAGCCCCTTTCACGAAATGCTTCTGCAGGAAGGGGTAGACAAGCAGAATCGGCACGGTTGCAAACAATATTGTCGCCGCTTTCAGCGTGGTGGCGCTGTAGGCGAAATCGCCGGCGATTTGATTGACAGTCATGATTTCATCCGGATTCGTAATGAACGCCCGTAATTTCATTTGGAGCGGCCACTTGTCGGCATCTCGGATGAAGAGAACAGCCCGCTGGAACGTATTCCAGTAACCAACGGCATAAAACAAACTGATCGTTGCCATAACCGGCTTTGACAGCGGCAGGAAGATCCGCATTAGAATGCCTATATCGCTGCAGCCGTCGATGCTCGCCGAGTCGTCCAATTCCGGCGGCATACCCATGAAGAAGGTGCGGATGATGATCATGTTAAAAGTGCCGATCGCTCCCGGAATAATAAGCGCCCAGAGCGAATTGAGCATCCCAAGCTCCTTCACCGTCAGAAAGAACGGAATCATCGGCGCGTTGAAAATCATCGTAAGCACGATGCCCAGCATTACGGGCTTGCGCAGCATAAATTTCCGATGCGCGAGCGGATATGCGGTCAGAACCGACAGCAGCATGCTCAGAAACGTGCCGACCGCCGTAATGTAGACAGTGATGCCGAATGACGTCCACAAATCTGATTTATGGATAATATGCCCCCATGCCGCCGGTGTAAATTCCACAGGCCACAGCAGGACCCTCTTCGCGTCCACCGCGTATGGCGAGCTGAACGAAACGGCAAGCAGATGAATCAGCGGCAGCACCATCGTCAGGGAAGCGGCCGTCAGAAAGATGTAGTTAAACAGCTTGAAACCATTTTCACCCGTCATTTGTTTCATTACCATAACCCCTGTTCCGTTTTTCTGGCTAACCGGTTGAAGAACCACAAGAGGACAAAGCCGATAACCGACTGGAACAATCCGATTGCGGTCGATACGCTGTATTGCCCCTGCAGGACGCCTGACCGGTAAACGTAGGTTTCAATAATATCACCTACCGAATAGGTCATCGGGGTGAGCAAATTGTATACCTGATCGAAACCAAGCTCAAGGAAATTGCCGATATTCAGCAGAAACAGCACAACAATGGTAGGCAGCAATGCAGGAATCGTAATGTACACCGTCTGCTTCCATTTTCCCGCTCCGTCGACGACCGCCGCCTCGTAGAGATGCGGATTGACCCCGGCCAAAGCGGCAAGATAGATGATCGTCCCCCATCCGACATCCTTCCAAATCCCCGAGACGACCACGATTCCCCGGAATAATCTAGTCTCCTGCATAAACAAAACCGAATCGTAGCCAAGCCAGCCCCGGATGATGTTGACGATCCCCTGGGTGGCCAACAGCTCGAACACGATCCCTCCCACGACAACCCAGGAAAGGAAATGCGGCAGGTAAAACAAGCTTTGGTACGTTCGTTTTAGAAATGACTTGCGGACTTCATTGAACAGCAGCGCCAGAATTATCGGCGCGGGGAAGCCGAGTATAAGATGGTACAGCGCAATTAGAGCCGTATTCCGGAGTACCTTGTAGAAATCCGGATAAGTGAAGATATACCGGAAATTATCCAGGCCTACCCACGGGCTTTTGAAAATACCGCTCATAATTTGATATTTCTGAAACGCGATCACGCTTCCCGCAAGCGGCACATATTTGAATACGATAAAAAAAACAATGCCGGGAAGGATCATTAGATAGAGCATCCAATGATTTCTAATGTTCTCCAGATAACGATTCCTAAATTTTCTGGGTGCATCCGATACGGTCTTCCGGTTGGTCAACACGTTTGCCATAATCCCCTGCGATCACCTCTTGTGAAAAGAATTTACCTGTATGGTAGTTCTAATGCTACGCATTGCGGCTTGCTAGGAGCAACGGCTCAATTCGCCATTCGATGCGCAGTTCCGGGAAGCTGCAGCCGTTATAAGAATTGTTGATTGCGTGGAGGATCGGTTGATCGTAAGAAAATGCGCGGATTCTTCGGGAATATACAGCAAAAGGAACGGCCCGCTGTACTCGCGAGCCGCTCCCCCGTGCAAACCAACCATAACTTAGACAAGAATGACATGCTGACTTTATTGTTAGCTGATAAGGATCAGCTCGATAAGGCCGATTCAGCAGGTTCAACCGTTATTTTAAGCTGCTTGTCAGTCGGAAGGAATGCGGCAAGCAGGCCAATCAAAGGCAGGTAGGCACAAATTTGGATGACAAAGGTAAGTCCGAAATGGTCCGCCATTGCGCCAAGTATAGCTGAACCGATACCGCCGAGGCCGAATGCAACACCGAAGAACAGGCCGGATACCATCCCCACTTTGCCCGGCAATAATTCTTGGCCATATACGACAATGACAGAGAACCCGGACAACAAGATAAATCCAATGCAGATACAGAGAATAGCGGAGAACAATTCATTCGCATACGGAAGCACCATGGAGAACGGCGCAGTTCCCAGAATGGAGAACCAAATCATATTCCTGCGTCCGAAACGGTCGGAAAGCGGTCCCCCCACGAACCCGCCAAGTGTTCCTGCAGCCAGAAGAGCAAAGATAAATAATTGGGAGCGCTCTGTTGTTAGATTGAAATGATCCTTAAGAAAAAAGGCATAATAGCCGGTCATGCTAGCTAAGTATACGAATTTAGAGAAAAGCAGCATGATTAATATGGTCATGGACAAGATCATGATTTTGGGTGAAAGCGGTCTGGAGGAACGAATGGTACGGGCAGCCTTCGGACGATTCACAATGTGATTCTTGTACCACTTGGCTACAATAGTCTGGACAACTAGTGCCGCAGCGGCTGCAAATGTGAACCATATAATACCGAACTGCCCGAGAGGCACGAAGATCAAGGCAGTAAGAATCGGTGCTAATGATTGCCCGAAATTCCCGCCTAACTGAAAGATGGATTGCGCCAGCCCTCTCCGAGGACCTGCAGCCAAATACGCCACTCGGGATGACTCCGGATGTAAGACCGACGACCCGATACCTATCAGAATAACGGCGATAATCATCTGCGCGAATGAGCCTGCAAGTGCCAGTACGACGACACCGATTAACGAGAACATCACGCCAACGGGCAATAAGTAGGGCAATGGCCGCTTATCCGTATAGAGACCGATAAAAGGCTGCAATAGGGATGCAGTAATATTCATGGCAAAAGCAATCAACCCGATTTGGCTGAATGAAAAGTGAAGCGATTCTTGAACAATCGGAAAAATAGCCGGTACGACAGATTGAACCGTATCGTTCAGCAGATGGACCAGACTAATCGCAAATAGTACCGTAAATACTGTCGTTTGCTGGCTGCGGATAGAATCTGCAGCTGTTAGGGAAGAACTCATGACATCACCTCAAGTTATCATAGTCAATTCATCATATCATCTGACGTTTAATCAATCACCCTACTCAAGGGCTTTCTTAATTGCCGCCACAGTCCCATCGAGATTAGCCCTCGTCCACTGCACCGCTGCTTCAGCGTCCTGCTGCGCAATGGCTTGATACAGTTTCTCATGAAATTCATCATGGGGATTATGAACCTCCGTATCGCTGACCAGCTTATGAAGCGAGTCTTGAAGAACGGAAGTAAACGTGCGGTACAGGTCGATAACGACCGTGTTCTTGCTGGCGACAGCGATTGCCAGATGAAATTGAATATCCGCTGTCAAAAAGGATGCCATATCTCCCCGCTGCTGTGCCTGCATCCGGTTATCCAGGAACAGCCTCATTTGCTTCAAGTCCTCACTGTCCCGGCGCGACGCTGCAAGCTTGGCGATCTCGAGCTCCAGCATACGTCTCACCTCATACACCTCAAGCAGCTCTGCCCGGCGAAGCCTGTTGTCCAGAGGCTCTTGTATCGCCCTGCTTGCAGAGGTGAGAAAGGTGCCGAAGCCCTGCTTCTTCTCCAGCAATCCGGCATGAACGAGCACGCGCACCGCTTCACGAATCGTTGAGCGCCCAACGCCGAACTGCTCCATTAATTCGGGTTCCGTTGGAATCTTGTCTCCGAGCTTCAAATCGCCGCTGGATATTTTCTTCTGCAGCTGAATGACTACCTCATCCACAAGCTGACTGCGCTTCAACGCCTGAAAATTCATCAGATCATCTCCTGTTTGCATCTTAGCATAATCTCCTATTTAAAGAATACCCTTTTTACCAAAAAAACAGGATCATCACTTCTCCATGGAAGCGGATGATCCTGTTTGATAGGAGTCACGAATGCTGATAGATCGCGGCTCTATTCTATTGGTTCACACTCTACGCTGCATGCTCTACTTTGCCTCTAGCCGCAGTACGTTGACGGTATGACTTGCGGAAGAAGAACAATTCGTAGATGCAAGGAATGATAATCAGCGTTAACAGAGTCGCTGCTGCCAAGCCGCCGATTACGACAATGGCCAAGCTTTGCGAAACGATGCTGCCGCTCTCTGATGAGCCGAATACAAGCGGCAGCATCGCGGAAATGGTAGCAACGGCTGTCATCAAGATCGGACGCATCCGAGTCGATGCAGCTTCGACCAAAGCTTCTCTAATGGTCATATGCTCTTCATTCTGCTTCACGCGGTCGATGAGCACGATCGCATTCGTAACGACAATCCCAATGAGCATGAGCGCTCCGAAGACGGCTGTAAAGTCAGGCGTTACACCCGAGATGATCAGGCCTATAACAGCTCCAATCGCGGCGAGCGGAAGCGAGCACATAATGGCAAGCGGACCGCGCAATGTTTTGAACGTGATGACCATGATCAAGTAAACAATCCCGATGGCAACCAGCATGATAACACCAAGGTCTGCAAAGTCTGCGGACTGGTCTGCGGAGGCGCCGCCTACTGTGAATTTCGTGCCTTCCGGCGCCTTCAGCGCATCAACCTTCTCTGTAATTTCTTTACCAACGAGTGATAGCTGGCTTGGCTCGACATCCGCCGTTACGCGGATATACAGCTTGCCGTCCTTATGGAAGAAAGCGCTGGACTGATCGCTCTTCACAAGCATTGCAACGGAAGAAACCGCCGCCGGTCCTTTATCCGTCATAATCATGAGCTTATTCAAATCCGCTTCTGTTAACGGATTAGCAGACGGCTGCAGAATGACATTCGTGTCCCGATTGTCGATGGTAACTGAGCCAAGCGGGATCGGATTTAGAAGACCCTGAAGCTGCATGGCCACATCTTGCCCTTTGGCCTTTACCGGATCGAGTTCAAACGTATAAACCGGTTTTTTCTCTTCTTGATTCGATTTGACTTTGATGACATCTTTAACCGGTTTGATTGCAGCTATAACCTGCTCAGCGCCTTTGGCAATCGCATCAGGGTCTTCGCCAGTTACGTCAACAATAACCTGTGTGGAGCTGCTTCCGCTCATGAAGTCGGAAGCGCCTGCGTTCAAATCCGCGCCTTGGTAGCTTGGACGCTGCTTCTTGATGTCTTCTATGAATTTATCTGCATCTGCGCCTTCCTTCATATCAACCAAGTAAGTGACCAGAGTTGGAGAAGACACATCTCCGTATTTCGCATTATCCGAGCTGTTGCCGTTAGACATCAGCACCCAGTCAATATCGCTGCGGCCATTCAAATACGTTTCCAGCTTACGGCCTGCCTCAATTACCGCCTCATGCGGAGTTTCACTTGGATATTCAAGCGAGACATTCAAGTTTGCAGCACTTGAGGAGTCAATCGCCCCTTTTGGCATGGACATGTAAGCACCGATTGAACCGACAAGCAGCACAACTGCAATCAGCAGCGGCGCCCATTTATGCTTCAGGTTCCAGGTCAGGAAGCCGGCAAATCGTTTGGAGCCTTCATGCTCCTTCATCTTCGTGCCGCGCAGCAAGAACGCGCTTAGAATAGGTACAATAGTCAATGCCACCAGCAGCGAAGCAATAAGCGAATATGCCACTGTCAACGCAAACGGCAGCAGGAAAGCCTGCAGTGATCCGCGCAGTAAGCCCATTGGCAGGAATACGGCAACGGTTACGAGTGTCGAAGAGGTAATCGCTGTTGCCACTTCTTTTGTCGCATCAACGATGAGTTCGATGGAGAACGGTTCTTTTTGCAGACGGCGGTAGATGTTCTCAATGACAACGATACTGTCATCCACGAGCCGGCCAACTGCAACTGCAACACCGCCCAGCGTAATAATATTCAAGGTCACGCCTGATAAGCTGAGCAGGTAAAGGGTTATCCCGAGCGACAGCGGAATTGAAACAATCGTAACAAGAGTAGCTCTAAAGTTGCGCATGAACAGCAGAATGACAATCGTAGCGAACAATGCGCCCAAGAGTACTTCCCGAAGCATCGAATTGACGGAATGAACTACTTGATCCGACGTGCTGAGCAGTACCTTCGCATCTGTACCCTTCAGCTCCTTATTGAGGCGATCAACTGTATTTGCCACTTCCTCGCCGACTTTGACGGCATTGGCATTCGCCGTTTTGGATATCGTCAGCAGGAGTACATCCTTCCCGCCGACACTGCTGATGCTCTCCGGTTTATTGTCAGCCTTCACCTCGGCGACATCGCCAAGCGTCACACCGGCTGCAACCGGCAGCTTGCGCAGTGTATCCAGATCGTTGATCGCTGCAACAACACTGATGTTGCCTGTCGCGCCGTCAATTGTTTTCTCCCCGATCGAGGATGCCGCTGCTCGCCCCTGCAGAACACCCATCAGTGCTTGGAACGGAACACCTTTGGCTGCCAGCTTCTCCGCATCAGGCGTAATCAGTACGCTCGGGATAATCTTGCCGCCCAGTGACACATCCCCTGCGCCGTCAATTTTCTTAAATTCATTAATAATATTCTTTTCTGCTTTCTCGCGGTCCGCATCATTCATACCGTTCAAGCCGATCGATACCCAAGAAATCGGAATCATCGAGGTGTTGAACTGTACCACGAACGGCTTCATCACGCGTTCAGGAAGCTGTACAGCTGCAACAGCTGCTTCAACCTCCGCTTTAGCGTCTTTCATGTTCGTTTTGGAATCAAAGGCTAAGTCAATTTTGGAAAATCCATTTCCTGAAGAAGAGGTCATGCTGCTCTTCCCTTTGACGAATTGCACGGCATCCTCAATCTTAGCCGTCACCTGCGTTTCCATCGACTTGGCATCATAGCCAGGTCCGATTGCAGCAATGGATACCATCGGATTATCTGCCTCCGGAAGAAACTCCATTGGTAATCGCCAATAACTGATAACCCCCATTACCAAAGCCATCAGCACGATAAGCTTCATCGCTGCTTTGTTATTAAACGCCCACTTCGTTAACCTTTGCATCCTTCTTCTAACTCCCTTCACAATATCGGTCTTCTCTTAACTCCTTGTTAAAGCTTACCTGTTTCGAGATTTCTCTTAAAACGTCTGGAGACCAGTCTTTACCCCCGACCTAAGACGGAGGAGAAGATACGGCTTACGATGGAAAAAAAGGCGTAAACGGGAAAAAATTAGGGCGTTTATGAGTGATTACTCACTTTACAGCAGCATAAAATAAGATTACTATGAAATTAGAAAGTGAGTAATCACTCATTTTATTGAACAGGAGTTGTTAACCTTTATGAATGTTCCCTTATCGTCTACGTCTTCGGCTGCTGTACATGCTCAAGATCCCCTTGTAGATCTGGTAGGCATTGTTCGCCGGTTCGGCGATCGAACGGTTCTTGATGATATCTCGCTTCGGGTTGAACGCGGCGAGCTGTTCGGACTGCTTGGCCCGTCCGGCTCCGGAAAAACAACTCTCATCAAGCTGATCACCGGCATCGACAAAGCTGACAAAGGCTCGGTTCGCATGCTTGGCGAGCTTATGCCTAAGCTGTCCATGCTGCAGCGCTTCGGTTATATGGCCCAATCCGATGCACTCTATAATGAGCTGACTGCACGGGAGAATCTGATTTTCTTTGCTTCCCTTTATGGTCTTAAAGGACCTCATCGGAACAAGCGGATTCAGGAGGCAATGAACATCGTTAACCTGCTCGATCACTTAAACAAACCGGTCTCTGCATATTCCGGCGGCATGAAGCGGCGCTTGTCGCTTGCGATCTCGCTGCTGCATGAACCGGAATTACTCGTACTTGATGAACCTACTGTCGGGATCGATCCCGTGCTTCGACAGTCGATTTGGAAGGAGCTCGGGGCTATGCGGGCCAAAGGCACAACGATCATTTTGACGACCCATGTCATGGATGAAGCGGAGAAATGCGACCGGCTCGGACTCATCAGGGACGGTAAGCTGACTGCTGTCGGAACACCGGATGAACTCAAACAGAGCAGCGGCAGCGCGACGATAGAAGAAGCATTCATCGCTCTGGGAGGAGGTGCAGAGAAATGAGAATACGTGCGCTTGCCAGACGCATCATTATTCAATTCGTACGTGATAAACGGACGCTTGCACTGCTGTTTCTCGCCCCTCTGCTCATCCTGGGTTTAATGAAGCTTGTCTTCAATGGCAATACCGTTGAACCGGATATCGGCACGGTAGGTGTTCCTTCTGCGATTGTCGAGCGGTTAACAGATGCAGGCGCGAATGTAACAACTTATGAACAAAATAATACCGCCCGGATAGCATTAAAAGCCGGAGGTTTGGATGCGATATTGAGTCTGGATAGCAGCGGCAAGCCTTCCATCCTTCTCGAAGGCAGTGATCCCGCAGTGAACAAAACGGTTCTGCTTCTGCTCCAGCGCATGATGAGCGCGAATACAGCACTGATTCAGCCTGATGTGACCTATTTGCACGGAAACGAAGACATGGCCTCCTTTGATTCCTTCGGCCCGGTGCTGATCGGCTTCTTCTCTTTCTTCTTTGTCTTCATGCTGGCGGGTGTCTCCTTCCTGCGCGAGAGAACGAGCGGAACGCTTGAACGCCTGCTTGCTACGCCGATACGCCGCTCTGAAGTCGTGCTTGGCTATTTATCCGGCTTTGGATTGTTTACGCTGCTCCAAGCTGCGTTAATTGCCTGGTTTGCTATCGATGTGCTTGGCCTATACATGGACGGCTCGATATGGCTTGTGCTCATCATGAATCTGTTATTGTCTCTGACTGCACTGACGCTTGGAACATTGCTGTCTTCATTTGCGAGCAACGAGTTTCAGATCATTCAATTTATCCCGCTTGTAGTCGTCCCTCAGGTCTTCTTCTCCGGCTTGTTTAACTTAGAATCAATGACACCATGGCTGCAGCAGCTCAGCCGGATCATGCCGCTTTATTACGGTGCGGATGCCATGCGGGGCATCATGATACGAGGGGAAGGCTGGTCTGCTATTCAAACCGACATCTATGTGCTCATCGGGTTCTCCGCCGTATTTGCAATCCTCAATGTGCTTGCTCTGCGAAAGCACAGAGCGATTTAACAAACCTGCATGGCATATGATATGATCGAAACGAGTCCGTAACATGCCCAAACTTGCAGTAGACTTAGGAGTTGTCTTATATGGAAGAAACGATCGAGCAGTGGATGCAAGATCTATTAAAGCTGGATTCGGCTGGAGCGAAAATGACGGAGAAGCAGATCAAGATCCTGCAATCAGCCATTGAGGTATTTGCCGAGAAAGGTTATGCGGCATCGTCAACCAACGAAATCGCTCAGCGCGCCGGCGTTGCCGAAGGAACGATATTCCGTCATTACAAGACGAAGAAGGACTTATTACTCTCCATTGTTGCTCCTGCAATGACGAAGCTCATTGCCCCGTTCGTCCTGCGCGGGTTCAATAAAGTGTTAGATACGCAGTATGCAAGCTACGATCAGCTTATACGCTCCATGATCGAGAATCGAATTGAATTCCTTAAGAAGCATAAAAATATTTTGAAAATACTCATTCAGGAAATTCCTTTTCATCCCGAGCTCCAAGAGAGCTTCCAAAGGGATGTCCTCGCCAAAGTTTTAGAGCGCCTCAGCAAGCTGGTTGCTCAATTTCAGGCGCAGGGCACAATCATCGAACTGCCTACGGCTACGGTCGTACGGCTTACCGTCTCTACTATAGTCGGATATGTGCTTGTGAGAAGCTTTTACGGTGAACGCCCGGGCGCCGAGTGGGATGACGAGCGGGAACGCGAGGAAACGATCGCTTTTATTATGCGGGGATTAGGGGTCTCTTAAATACAGTGTATGTAAAACAAACACCCCGCCAAGTCAGCACGCATTTTGCGGGCATCTCTTAGCGGGGTGTTTCCCATGCGTTAATGTTCAAAAAGCTTCAAATACCTGTTGTAACCTTCATGCTCCAGATCTGATTTGGGCACGAAACGCAATGAAGCGGAATTCAAGCGATAGTGCAGTTTAGTCGGCTCGGGACCGTCATTGAAGAGATACCCCAGATGATAATTGCCAAGTCTGCTTCGCACCGCTGTACGAACGAGCCCTCCGCTGAAGTCCCCTTCTTTGCGAATCAGGCCGTCATTGAGCGGTTTAGTGAAACTCGGCCAGCCGCTGCCGGAGTCGTATTTATCACGAGAGCTGAAGAGCGGGTCACCCGTTATGATATCCACGTATAACCCTTCCCGATCGTTGTTCCAGTACTCATTCTCGAATGCCGGCTCCGTACCAAGGTTATGAGTAACCTCGTACTGCCGCTCGGTAAGCTGCTCCCTCATTCGTTTCTTATCCTTCTCATTATTCCAATTCCGCTCTGCATAAGTATCCCGGCCGGAACCCTGCCGATAAAGCTTATATCCCGTAATATGTGTTTTATAATAGTGCTGATGATAGTCCTCAGCTGGATAAAACGGACCAGCCGCTGCGATTTCCGTCACAATCGGCCCTTTGAATCTGCCGCTCATCCCGAGTGCTTTCTTCGAGGCTTCCGCCTGTTCCTGCTGCTCCTCGTTATGAACAAAGATTGCCGTGCGGTAGGAATAACCCCGGTCCATGAACTGTCCGCCTTTGTCAGTCGGATCAATTTGCTGCCAATACAGCTCCAGGAGCCTTGTATAGGGGAACAGCTCAGGCAGGAAAGTAATTTGAACCGCTTCAGCGTGACCCGTTGTTTCCGTGCATACCTCTTCATACGTCGGATTCACTGTATGTCCTCCTGTGTAACCCGAGATAACGGACACAATGCCGGCAGCTCGTCAAACGGCTTCACCATACACCAGAAGCAGCCGCCGGCGAAGGTTGCCAGCTCCTGCTCATAACCTGTCTCATCCATTCTTATCACCTGCAATCTTCATGCTTTCCTTCTATACTAGCATGGACCTGCCTATTATTCATCTGATGCCCGAAGGGCAGCTTCACTTCATCCTCTACCCATACGATGACCATCCCATTACTCCCCTGCCATCTATATTCGGAATACCCTCTGATATGAAAAAAACCGACCCTCTCAAACGCTGATGGCGGATGAAGGAAATCGGCTGCTTTATGTTGTCCTATGGTTGATTCTAGTTGTTGTTTATGCCGAGGTGGTTTGTTTTTCTGTCATTTGAATCCGCTGTCTTGAAACGGAAGAGCAGCAGCAGTGCGGCAAACGAGAGTATTCCGCCAGCCACATATGGCAGCTGCAGATCAATGCTGAATAAGAACGCACCGAACATCGGTCCGATAATACGGCCCAAACTGTCCATCGAAGAGCTTAAACCCGAAGCGACACCTTGTCCGACCGTTGTCTTCTGCGTGATCAAGGATGTTACGCAAGGCCTGATCAGCGCATTACCGATACCGAATATCGCCAAATATATGGTCGCTGTCCACAACGAGTGAGCCGTAACGATAAGCAGGAAGCCGATTGCGGAGATGACAAGCCCGATGGCAATATACTTCGGCTCTTCACCTTTACGGATCCGGCGGCGTACAACGCCGCCCTGAATGAGCGCGCCTACCAGTCCGCATACCAGGAACATAATCCCTACCTGAAGCGGCGTTACATCAAAGCGCTTCATTCCGAACAGCTGAAGAGTTGCCTCAAGCCCTGCCAGTGACAGCGATACAAACAAAGCAAGGATATACAAATATTTGACCGAACCGGTAAAAGCACTCCACCGTGAAGGCTTCACTTCGCCTTCTTGTCTGCGCTTGTCCACCGGAAGAGATTCAGGAAGTTTAGTAACGGCTAGCAGGAACGTAATTAGCGCTAGGGCTGCCGCAGCAAAAAAAGGCGTGTTCTGCGAGACTAAGCTGAGTAATCCCCCGACTCCCGGTCCAATCGTGAAACCAAGGCCGATGGACATTCCGACGAGCCCCATTCCGCGGGTACGCTGCTCAGGCGGGGTAATGTCTGCGACATACGCAACGATAACCGAGGTCACTGCACCGGAGAACAAACCGCCAAGCACGCGTGAAGCATACATGATGGATAAGCTTCCATCCGCAATTCCGAACAACAGAAAGCTTGCAGCAAAGCCTAGAACACCCGCCAGAATAACCGGGCGGCGTCCGATTTTGTCAGAGAGTCCGCCCCAGAGAGGCGATATAACAAATGATACCGCTGAATAGATAGATAACATTAAGCCTGTATGGAACTCGACAGATCCAGGGCTTGCTTCTTTAATCAGCTCCGGCAGCACCGGAATGATAATACCAAATCCAATAAATGTAGTCATCAGCATAGCCATGACAATCAAAAGCCGTTTGTCCTTCATCTGTTTATTCCCTCCACCCCATCATCGTACCACAACTGCCGGGCGTCTTGTTATGAACAAATGAAGAACAAACAAGATCAATAACACAGATCCGCTCACATAAAATGGCGCATGCGGACCCAGGCTATCCCACAGCTTGCCTGACATGATGCTGCCAAACACCATTCCTAAGCCTTCAATCGTAAGGAAGAACCCCCAGACGGCTCCCCGTTCGGATTTTGGTATCGCATCTGCTATGAGGGCATTCCATGCCGGTATGATGCAGGCGTATCCAATACCGACAAGCATGACAATCACAAGAACAAGCGGCAAATCGCGGCTGTTGCCCAGTATCGGGAGTGCAATCGCGGCCGTCAGGAATCCCACATGAAGAAACCATTTCGTACCGAATCGATCGACCCATTTACCGACTGGAATCAGGAAGAGTACAGTGACCGCTCCTCCCGCAATCAGGAATAGACTATACTTCTGAGGCGACAAATGTAAGACGGTTCTGGCATACAGCGTAAGAACTGGCGTTAGCAAGCCTAAGGCGAAGTTCTGCATAAACATGGCGGGGTACAGCAGCCAGCTGGCATGCAGGGAGCTCCGGACTTTTGCAAAGTAGCTCCGGACCTTTTGACCAAACGTTACTCCGTCCAGGTGCACCGATTCATCCGAATGCGGCACTTCGCGCCCTTCAATTTCAAGTGACTTCCGTTTGCCCGGAAGAAACAAGGCAACGATGATTACAACGATCATCATGCTGATTAGCAGTAAGAAAGCCGGCCGATAGGTATGTACGATAAAGAAATTAATGACGATCGGTCCACAGCCGACACCAGTCAGCCAAGACATATACACGACACTCATGATCGTGCCGCTAGCTTCATTACCCGCAACAGCAGTCGCACCCGTAATGACACAAGGCCAAAGCGGCGATGTTCCTATTCCGAGCAGCAGACATGCCAGAATGATCCACCCGAGACTGCTTGAAACCGATACAATGACGACAGACGCAAATGTGAATACAACGCCGAACAGCATGACATTCCGATATCCGATTCGATCAATAATCCAGCCCAGCGGGCTCCGGAAAGCATTGTCGCCAATATATTGAAGGGCTAGCGCCCATCCGATCGCATACACAGATAATCCCAGCACCTGTCCCATGTAAACAGGTAGAATCGAGACGAGCAGCGCCCCTTTCACAAATTCGACAAGGTACATAATAATGAGCAGTTGGATGACAAACGGCGATGTCAGCACCTTTTTCCCAGCCCAGCCTTTAACTAGCTCCATGGTCGTTCTCCTCTCCTAGTTGAAGCATCTGATTGCCGATAACAGTTGTTACCCTAGTCTCAACAAAAATGTCACTTGCAATCCCCCCTGTATTTGCTATACTCAACCTTGTTTGTACGAACTTTAACATGAAAGGCTGGGATAAAGACATGGATCATACCCGGACCCCGCTGTTTAGCGCTCTACGCCGGCATGCGGCTAACAATCCCGTTCAATTTCACATTCCTGGACATAAAAAAGGAATTGGGAGCGATCCTGAATTCCGTGAATTCATTGGCGACAACGCCTTATCGATCGATTTGATTAATATTGCTCCGCTTGATGACCTGCATCAGCCGACAGGAGTTATTGAAGAAGCTCAACAGCTCGCAGCAGATGCATTCGGAGCCGATTATACCTTTTTTTCGGTACAAGGAACAAGCGGCGCGATTATGACGATGATTTTAACCGTATGTTCGCCTGGTGACAAAATCATCGTTCCGCGCAATGTGCATAAATCGATCATGTCGGCTATCATTTTTGCCGGCGCAAGACCTGTATTTATTTCACCTGCCCGTGACTCGAATCTCGGGATCGACCACGGAATTACACTCCGTTCGGTCAAGCGTGCCTTAGACCGGCACCATGATGCAAAAGCAGTCTTGGTCATTAACCCGACCTATTATGGTATTTGTGCGGATCTCAAAGAAATTGTTGATCTCGTTCACAGCTATGATGTGCCCGTGCTCGTCGATGAAGCGCACGGCGTTCTGATTCACTTCCACGAGAAGCTGCCGATGTCTGCGATGCAGGCCGGGGCCGATATGGCGGCCACAAGCGTTCACAAGCTGGGCGGCTCCATGACGCAGAGCTCCGTGCTAAATGTCCGTGAAGGCCGAATCAATCCGCAGCGCGTCAAGACCATTATCAGTATGCTGACAACAACGTCAACTTCCTATATCCTTCTTGCTTCACTGGATACTTCACGCCGTAACCTGGCTCTTCATGGACATGATATGGCTGAAAAGGCAATCGAGCTTGCACAATACGCCAGAGCGGAGATCAATAAAATGACGGGTCTGTACTGCTTTGGCGAAGAGATTCTGGGAGGCGAAGCCACCTACGACTACGACCCAACGAAGCTGAGCGTTCATGTCCGCCATTTGGGCATTACCGGCTATGAGACAGAGAACTGGCTGAGGGATAATGGCAACATTGAGATTGAAATGAGCGATATGTATAATATTCTCGCCCTTGTAACGCCAGGTGATACCCAAGATTCCATCGATGCGTTGTTGAATGGGCTGAGACATCTCGTCGAAACGCATCATGAAGTGAATGAAGCGAATGAGCTGATCGTGAAGATTCCTGATATTCCGCAGCTCTCACTCACGCCGCGCGACGCCTTTTATGCGGAAACCGAAATTGTACCCTTTAAGGAATCAGCCGGACGTATCATTGCGGAATTCATTTATGTCTATCCGCCAGGTATTCCGATCCTTCTTCCGGGTGAGGTTATTTCTCAGACGAATATTGACTATATCGTCGATCATGTTGAGGTGGGATTGCCCGTAAAGGGCCCTGAAGACCGCAGCATTGAATTCGTAAAAGTTATTGTAGAGGAAAGCGCAATCTCATAAGAATTGCGATGGATACAAAAGAAGATCGCTGCCGCCGAACAAAGGGCTCGCAGCGATCTTCTTTTCTATTCTCGCTCTGCTACCTTACGCTGCTGGTGAGCACATGCTGCAGAAAGGTTAACGTTCTGGCATAAGCATCCCTTGCCGCATCAACCTGGAAGGAAGGGCGTGTATCATTAAAGAACGCATGTGGAGCATTGACATAAATATGGTAGTCGAACTGTTTCCCCGCTTGAAAAAGCGCCTCGCCTAGCGCAGGGACTTCATCCGTGATCCGCTTATCAAGCTCTCCGTAGAATCCAAGCATCGGGCACTGTATCTCTGGAATGAGCTCCGCTGAGGGTCCGCTCCCATAGAAAATGACGGCACCTTTCAAGCTTGAATCCTTGCCGGCAAGAATGCCCGATAACCCGCCCCCCATACAAAAGCCTACAGAAGCGACTCCCTGCCCTAAAGAATATTCATACGTTTCCCTAAGCCAGCTTGCAGTCATAACGGCCTGCTGTACAAAATTAGGCATCATCCCGCTAAGATTAAAGAGATAATCGAGCGAATCGGATACCAGCTTCATTTTGTTGGCTGGAAGCAGTGCGAGCGCGGCTTGCCGCTTCTCCAAATCCCGCCAATTGGCTTGTGGAATGGCATTTAGGAACTCTTTGGCCTCTTGGACCCGCTCTGCTCTAAGCGGTTCCGGTCTTTCGCCGTTTCTGGCAAACAGATCCGGCGCGAAAGCTGTATATCCTGCCTGTGCGAACCGCCTTGTCAGATCTTGAATATGGGAATCAACACCCCATATTTCTTGAAGCACGATTACGGCAGGCATCGGCTCCCTAACACCTTCTAAACGGGCCACATAACCGCTGTATTCCCCACTATCTCCATAACGGATCCATTCCGTATCTAAGCTCATTCTTACGTTCCCCCTAGTATGCTTCATTAACCTGTGCCCTCTTTGATCAATCATTGTCATTTACCATTTTAACATATTTATTTTTAGTAAAAACGGCATTTTGGTGCTTATTGTCAATGGATAGTCTGCAATGCTATGATATTATAGGGGGTGGGCATTAGTGGCTCAAAGCGCTTATATCAAATTTGTGCAAGGTTCCGCAGTTGAACGTCTCAGTCTTAACGAGGTTAAAGATCGTCTTCATCGATATTGTGAACAAACAGCCAAAACCGGCGAACAGCTGGACTGGAACTATACGGAAGCTGCTTTTCCTTATACGGTTGAAACCAAGCCAGGTGAAGAAGACCGCTGGTTTTACTTGAAAGGTACAGCGCCGCAGTACAAGTTCATTCTATTCGGAGTCGGTGAGCGTACAGATCATGAAATCTCCGTGCCTTATGTACAAGTCGTTCTGACGGATGAGTCCACACATGGCGATAAAGCCAAGGCGAACGAGCTGTGCAAATATTTTGCCAAGCATCTGCTTGCGGAATTAACCCTGTTTAACGGAAGAACCATCTACTATAACCCGCGTAAATAAAACAAAAACTCCGCAGCCCAAGGGCTCCGGAGTTTTATTATACTGCAGCAGCATTGATTTATGAATTTTGCTCGTTCTCGCGCTGTGCCACTTCTTCATAGATACGAGTTACGCGATCCCACTCCGCATCATCTTCGATACCAACAAGGAAAGCTTCGCCATCTTCTTCTTCAATACGGAAAATAACACCATCCGCTTCTGGATCATTACGGTCAAGAAGTACTGCATATACTTGCTCTTCGGATTCGAAAGTGTATACCATTACCATCTCACGTTCTTTACCTTCCTCGTCAGTTACAAGGAATACATGCTCTTCGTGATCATGGTCGTGATTGCAGTTCTCATCATGCACATGCTCTTCGCCATTCTTATGATCATGCTCGCTCATTAGTTACACCCTCATTTCGGTTCATGTTTCGTTTCCTTCGTATCGTATCATGGAACAACCCTATGGTCAAACGAAAAACACCCCGGCTCTGTAGTAGCCAGGATGCTTGAGCAATTTACTGCGTCTTCGCTGTAATCGTTTTCTCGGATACCAATTTCCAGTCATCAGTGCCAGTTAATTTCATATAAAACAAAATCGAGTATTTACCGGCAGAATCAAAGGAATAGGTGATATCATCTGTACGATACCAGAAGTAATCCTTCACAGAAACATTCTTGGACTGAATGAGAGTCTCAGCTCCGCCCGGATTCATAATCGACACCTTGACAGCAGAGATGTCAGTCATCAAGTTATCAATCTGTGCAAATACCTTAAACGATATTCGATTGCCTTTAACGACATTCCCGAAAATAGTGTTATCTTGAAAAAGGAACATATGAACGTTCGGCTTGTAAACTGTTACCTTCTTGGCGTTTTCATCCCAAAAGACAATAGATTGCAGCGTACTGGCTAACTGACGAACAGACAAATACGTCTTGCCGTCGGAAAGTATTCCCGCATCGTCCAGCTCCGAACCGTTTACTATAACTCTTACCTTCTGTGCTGCCGAATCAGCAAATATCATCGTACCGCCCCATAATGACATAACCAGCAGCAAGATGAGAAGTTTTCTGTACTTCATGGTTGTAAGCCCTCCATCCGTTCGTTATCTGGATGAAAGGTTATACTCACCAACTTGCCCAAAGTTGCGCAAATTGAAAAAATATTTCTCACTTTTTCATTTGTCAGAAAATGCTGAAAGCTGCGCTTCCCCGGGAAATGAGCTTCAAGAATTACGAATTAACTATAAGTTCGGGTTAATATACAAGGAACCCCTTTGCCAACCGCACCCGGCTCCTTCATATTGTCACGGTACCGGATACCGCGTGCACAAGGCGTTTTACATACGTCACATGTGCCTGATAAGACGAGCTTTAAATTAGCCTGTTTACGGTCGGAAGCTGATTTTTGTTTCTTTTTTACCGCTTTGCCTTTTGCCATATTACTCCGCACCTGCCCATCTTCAAGGGTCCACTCATCGTTATCCTATGAAAAATCCGATCGGAGGTGCCTGGCTCACAGATGAAATTTGCGGAAAAATGAATGTACGCTCCCCTTTCCCTTTGTTATAGGAAATGATAAATTTGTACTTAACGGACCCGATAGGAGGAAACTCGGTTGAACTTACAAATGCTCGGGACAGGAAACGCATTCGCCAAGAAATATTTCAATACGAATGCACTGTTTTACGTAGAAGGCCGAACCGTTATGCTCGATTGCGGCATAACAGCTCCGCTTTCCTTATATCAGCTTAACAAGTCATTCAATGATATTGACGCTCTGCTTATTAGCCATATCCACGCCGACCATATTGGCGGCATTGAGGAATTCGCCTTTCAAATGAAATTTGTCCATAAACGTAAACCACTGCTTTATGTGCCGGCTGTGCTTGTGGAGAGGCTATGGGAGTTTTCACTTAAGGGCGGCTTGCTGCAGGATGAGTTTTATTCCTTGGATGATTATTTTGAAGTCAAGCTGCTTCATGAAGGGGCTGCAGCCGAAATTGTGCCTGGGTTTAAAGTGGAGCCGATTCTAACCAAACATATCCCGAACAAACCTAGTTTCTCTTACTTTATTAATGAAAGTTTTTTTTACTCCGCAGATATGCTGTTCGATCGGGCCCTGTTAGAATCCTTAATTGAGCGAGGCTGCAGGGTAATCTTTCATGATTGCCAGCTTTCTTCACCGGCTGCCGTCCACGCATCCATTGATGATTTGCTCACACTGCCTGAAGCGATCCAAGAGCATGTCTGGCTGATGCATTACGATGACTCTAAAGACGAATATGCTGGACAGACTGGCAGAATGCGGTTTGTTGATCAACACCGGATGTACAATTTTGAATAAGATGACAGCACAAAAGCCCGCATTGCGCGGGCTTTTGTTTGTTCAGCCGTGCTATGCGGCTGTGTGATATTTAGAAGTTGGGCAGATTGTCCAAATTATTCGTCGGATCCCCATCTGCGTCGCCACGGATGTACGTTTCTCCATCCCTGCCCTTAAAGGCATTCACGCCGGCAATTCGGCCGCCTTGAACCTCTTCTAGAGCTTGTGTGTAATCAAGGACACGTCCAGAGGATGTTTTGAAGGCCGTAAGATCGCCATCTCCATTCTTCTGTGTAGCTACGATCGTCTCGCGAGCGGATGGATCGAATGACTGTTCTGTAGTTTCCATGTAAATCCTCCTTTGGAAAAGCACTCATACTGCCAAATTAGGATGCCCGATTACCAGTCAAACGATTCATCTGAACGTGCAAAAATCCCGGTTGCTCCTCGGAGCAGACCGGGTTACTTATCCTTCTCGTCCTGCAGCTGCGGACGATTGTCATCCATTGCGGATTTGCGATTCGGTGCTGGAGTCAATGTGTGATCCGTTTCGGTTGAACCATATACCTCTCCCAAAACGGAGCGGGCGGCTGGATATACCGTTGAGAGGACACTATTATGCGATTCATTCTCTTCTGACCATGTTCGGGAAGATTCCTTCATACAGCCCGAGCAAACAGAAATGGAGACACAGAGGAAAGCAAGCCATATTCCAGTACGTATTCTCAATGTACACACTCCCAGGTTAGCAATTTACCTGAGCTTAGTATGCACGAATAGCAGGAAAAGCAAACCATGATAGCCATACACTTCCGGCTTGTTAGTCACCGCGGGCTTCGGGCGGAAGCTTACGCCTCCAAACGAATAACTCATCGTATGTATACGAATCCAGCATAACCATTCGGGCTACACACAACGATACCCCGCCTACAATGCAAAACAATCCGATTAGCCACAATGTCAAATGGGCAGCTTCCATACCAATTCAACCTGCCTTTCCTATGATCGCCGTTTCTGTAACGTTATGCGCCCTCCCTTCTTAATAGTCTTAATTTTTTTCTTATTTTCCCCAAAAAAGACGTTGACTTTGTTTTTCTGATTTGATATATTATTTCTTGTCACTAAGAAATATTTCATATGATCTGGTAGCTCAGCTGGGAGAGCACTATCTTGACAGGGTAGGGGTCACAGGTTCGAACCCTGTTCAGATCACCATAACTGAACGTTCGAACCCTTGAGAAATCAAGGGTTTTTTTGTTGCTACAGTATAGACGGAATTACTAGTGCAGACTGCTTGATGTAAAACTGATGTAAAAAAATATAAATAGAACGAATGTTCCCCATTTTAATCAGCCTTCCGCCATACATAACGGTTAAGTACAGAAAGACTATTTCCACGCGGGGATTGCACATTCCGCGATGGACGAACCGATTCAAGCACTGCAGCTTTCGCGCGCCGTCCGGCTGCCGCAGTGGATTGATTTTGCTTTATATTAAAGTGAGCAGGCCGCCAGAGATGCCACTCCCTTTCTCGCAATGCTCGCTTCCGGGCAAAAAAATTGGCGATTTCCTCGGCCGCCCATATTTCGGCTCGGGAGCGAACATGTCGCAATTCTGTAATGCCGGAAGGGTCAACCGCGCCTTCGATTTCAACGAGGAGTTCATCGTCATCCATCAATTCCACCAGGTCGACCGGCGCAATCTCGGCTCCACTCAGTAGCACTTGGTTATCGAGTGACGCAAGCAGAACCTGGAATTCCTCATGCTCAGGCAGTCGATCGAGTCGCACTGCGTACAGCCTGTCAAAGATGTCATTATCTTCACTATGCTGTGGAGCGCGGCCATACTGCTCGACAAATCTGGTTGAATCACTCTCGCCATATAAACAGCACAGGGACAATAAAGAGACGCTCGGGTGTTACTCCCGGCGTCTCTTCGTTGTTTTAGGCTTAACCCGATCTGCCCGGCGCAATACCCAGCGGTTTTCGAGGGAACAGCATCTCTACCTGGGTGCCCTCGTTGACCTTGGAATGGACCCGAATCGAGCCGCCATGGGCTTCAACGATCCATTCGGCGATTGATAATCCAAGCCCCGTCCCGCCTTGGGATCGGGATCGGGACTTATCGCTGCGGTAAAACCGCTCGAAGACGCGGGGAAGATCTTCCGCTGCGATCCCGCAGCCGGTGTCCGCGATCACGATCGATACGGCCTGAGAGGATGCATACCGACCGGTGACCCGAATCTCTCCGGATTCCGGGGTATATTTCAGCGCATTATCCAGCACGATAACGAGAAGCTGGCGGATTCTGTTATCATCGCCCCATAGGGCAAGGGGCTCCTCGACTTCCATGATGATCTCTATCCCCTTTGATTCCGCAAACATCCGGAACGGCTCCGTCACCTCGAATAATAAGGAATCCAGCGACAGAAGCGCGGGTTGGATAAGCGCTTGGTTCGAATCGGACCTCGCGAGCGTCAGGAGGTCGTTCACCAGCCTGCCCAGCCGCCTGCTTTCTTTGAGAATGACCGCGATTTGGGGACTTTCCTGTTCAATGGAACGCTCGGGATGCTGCAGAAGAAGCTCCGTCTGCGCATGGATGACCGCCGTCGGCGTGCGAAGTTCATGCGAAGCGTCTTCCACGAACCGCTGCTGCTTATCCCAGGATCGGCGGATGGGAATCAGCGCCCTTCCCGCCAGATACATCCCTACAAACACCGAGAGAACTCCGCCGACGATCATGGCCGCGACGATATCCGTCAGCAGAAGTTGAAGCGTGCGATCCACGTCCCCCAGACTTTTGACGATCCCGACCGCGGTGATTCCCTCCGGAGACGGCGATGCGAGAGACACGGTCAATACCCGGTAATTCTGCCCGCCCGCCGACACTGTCCGAATTTCTGTTACATCCGGGCGATCCCCGATCAATTCCGTCGTGTGCTTCTCTAAGGACGATGGAGGGGATTGTCCGACAAGCTTGCCCTTCGCGTCCCACATCAGGTAAGTTAATTTTTCGCGAGGTTCTGTACTTGAAGCGTCGGGCCGCAGCAGCTCCGAGAGATGATGGACGGATTGTTGAAGCTGGGTTTTCGCTTGCTTCATGGACTCGTCCGTCTCATGGAGCAGCCGGAGCCGCATATGGGCGTACAGCAAGACTCCCAACACGGAGAGGACGAGCAGGAAAACCGCGGCGTTCAGGAAGACCAGCCTTCTGCGCGTTCTATTGAACATGGGAATCCTCCTTGAACATGTAGCCGATTCCCCGCACGGTGCGCAAATACGCGTCGGCCTCTTGGGCCGCGAGTTTCTTGCGTAAATGGTAGACGTACACTTCCACGGCTGTGTTGGACGCCCCGGATTCAAACCCCCAAACCCGGTCGTAGATTTGCTCCCGGGTCAGAATCCGTCCGGTATTGCAAAGAAAATACTCCAGCAGTTCATATTCTTTGGTGGTCAGGTTTAACGGAGCTTCCCCGCAGAATGCGGTTCTATCCGCGGGGACTAAACGGATCGCGCCGCACGTCAGTTCGCCTTCCTGGTCGATCGTGCCCCGCCTCCGGAGGACGGCTCTGGACCTTGCCAATAATTCCGAGACGGCAAAAGGCTTCGTGACATAATCGTCCGCTCCAGCGTCGAGCCCGGCTACCCGGTCCTCCACGGCATCTTTGGCCGTTAGAAGGATGACTGGCGTCAGGATGGAACGGGCCCTTAACCGTTTCACGATCTCCACCCCGCTCATGCCAGGCAGCATAACGTCGAGAACGATGAGGTCGTGAATCGCCTGTTCCGCCCCGTAATATCCGTCATCTCCCGTCTCGGCGGCATCCGTCAGGAAACCTTCCCCCTCAAAAATAGCACGAACGATCCGAAGCAAATCGGGATCGTCCTCTACGACTAATACGCGCATACAGGTCCGCCTCCGGCAGCAATTTTTACATCCATCTTAACAGAAAGCTCGATTTTAAGAAAATTTAAAGGTTGCTCCGCTATACTGGTTTCAGGTTGAAAAACGTTAACCGACAAAGGGGAGAAATAGCGATGGCGAAAATGAGTAAAAAATGGATCGTCCTTTGCTCTGCGGCCATCGGAGCAATGTACGTCTCTGAATATATGATTACGGATACCCATGCGACCGCAGCGCCGCCGATTTCGATTTCGCAAACCGTGAGTCCGTCTCTAAACAATCCGGTTCCCAGCGCGGCTTCGCAAATTTACCGGGACGGTACCTTCACGGGGATGGGAAGCAATCGGCGAGGGGCGATCCAAGTCGACGTTACCTTGAAAAATGACAAAATCACGGACGTACAAATCAGCCAATTCGCCATGCACTATTCGGAATCCGATGTGGTGGGCTTGCCGGATGAGGTGCTGCAGAACCAAAGCGCGCAGGTCGACAACGTATCCGGCGCGACTTTCAGCACGAGAGCCTTCGAGGAGGCCGTCCAGAATGCCCTGGACCAAGCTCGAAATTCTTGATGGGAGCGCTCAGGTTATGAAAAAAGCCAAGCTGTTTATGGATACCGTCGTAGAAATCCAAGTCGTAACAGAACGGCCGGAACTCGAAACCGAAACGAAAATCGACCGGGCGTTCGAAGCCTTCCGCAAAGTAGAATCGGCCTGCAGCCGGTTCCAACCAGACAGCGAGATCATGATGGCTTGCCGGCAGATCGGCACACCCGTCCCTCTCAGCCCGCATGTATTCCATCCTCTCCGGTTCGCGATGGAAATCGCCGAACGGACGGACGGCGTATTCGATCCTACCGTGGGGAAAACGATGGAAGAGCTCGGATTTAACCGCCATTATCTGACCAGAGCGCTCATGGCAAGTCCTTCGGAAGGTTCGGTTACCTATCGGGATATCGTTCTGAACGAGCAGGAGAAGACTTTGCTCTTGAAGAAGCCGATGGTGATCGATTTGGGTGCTGTAGCCAAGGGCTTCGCTATTGATTTGGCGGCAATCGAGCTGATGGAATTCGAGAGATTCGCCGTGAATGCCGGCGGAGACCTCTACGCGGGAGGATCGGATTCGCGTTCGAACGTTTGGAAAATCGGGATCCGACATCCGGAACTTAATAAACAAATCATCCAGACGGTCGAAGTCGCCAACGAAGCGGTCTGCACGTCCGGAAGCTATGAGCGGAAGAGCGAGGTTAAGGAAGGGGTGCATCATATCGTCGACCCCAGAACCAAGCGTTCTCCGCGCGAATGGATCAGCTGCAGCGTCATCGCTCCATACGCGATGCTGGCGGACGGGTTCTCGACCGCTGCGTTCGCGATGGCCTCAGCGGAGGGGCGAGATTTGGTCGAGGACGCCGGGCTGAAGGGATTATGGATTGCTCCCGATTTGACAATGACCAGAGTTGGAGGGATTTAGATGAGTATCAAACAATGGACTAAAACCCCGAAAGCCTGGGTGTTCATAGCGATAGCCGTTAGTTATTCCGCAGCGGCCTACGCTTCTCATAATATGAACGGCCTGCGCAACGGGATCGTCGCAATCGTCGCAGCCGTTGCGGTAGACGTCATATGCGGCTTGATCGAAAAAAGAAAACGGATTTTCCCCGACGGCGCGGTGATCACGGGGCTGATCGTCGCCTCGATCCTCAGTCTCACGACTTCTCCGTGGGTGGTTGCGGGAGTCTCCGTCATTGCCATATTATCCAAGCACCTCTTGACTCACAAGAAGAAACCGGTGTTCAATCCGGCAGTGTTCGGCCTGCTCGTTTCCATTCTGCTCTTTCAATCCCAGCAAAGCTGGTGGGGTGCTTTCGGCGATCTACCCGCATGGCTTCTCGTTCTGCCGGTGATCGGCGGGTACCTGGTGATCAATCGAATCAACAAGTTTCCTCAAGTGTTTACGTTTCTCGGAACTTATTTCGTTCTATTGTTCGTGCTGGGGACGGGGACTGTCCACATCGGGACGTCCTATCTCGACGCCGTGGGCCTCTCTGACGCGCTCCGTCCTCCTTTTGTCAACGCTGCGGTCTTTTTCGCTCTATTCATGCTGACGGATCCGCCTACTTCTCCAGCTAAAGTAAGGGACCAGATCGTCTTTGGCTTCCTTTCGGCTGCTGTTGGCGTTATAGCTTACGGCTATTTGGGGGGATTGATGTATCTGTTCATCGGGCTGATGACCGGCAATCTCTATCAATGGGCGAGAAGCTTGTCCTCCGCTCGACCAAGAGGGGCTAGCCCTACTTTGAAGAAAGTTGATAAAATATCTGTTTGATGTCTCTATGCGGAATCGCAAAATGGAGGAAGTATGGTGGCTAATATGAACAAAAAATGGATCTTTTATGTTCCGCGGCAATAGGCGCAATTTACTCGGCCCGAGTATGCCGCAACGGCGACTCAAGCATCCGTGACTTAACTGCTGAAAGCCTTGATATTCAAGGCTTTTTTTGTTGTCCATTGATTTCATTATTCATTTTGATTCTTTCATCTGAGTGGAATAGCTTTGGTCTTCACTGGCGATAATGATAGAAAAAAATAATGGTTAATAAATACACCACTTGATAAAGAGGTATGGAATATTGATAGTGATGATGATCAAAACATTTTTAGCTGTTCTCATTGTCTGGTTAATGCCTAAAAGGCTAACCCGCCAAGAAATCTACACCACTTGGTTTGTCATGGCTGTTCTTACTCGTACTGTTGATCAGATCTTAGATCTAGTTTTGAGGCTTTATGACCAACTCGAGCCTGGAGTACAATGGCAAGTAGTCTTAATCCAAAG
The DNA here is from genome assembly GCF_042656405.1 of Paenibacillus solisilvae. Classification (NCBI taxonomy): domain Bacteria; kingdom Bacillati; phylum Bacillota; class Bacilli; order Caryophanales; family Paenibacillaceae; genus Paenibacillus; species Paenibacillus solisilvae. The sequence continues at coordinate 82,969 of NZ_JBHSOW010000080.1, forward strand.
TGTCTTCCCCGCCGCGATGGGTATTATAATGTTAAATTTCATGCCTAAACACAAATTAACTTTCGTTTGTTATTCGATACTATGGATTGCTTTGTCAGTCGGTATTGAATGGATATCGATTCAAGTTGGTTATTTAACTTATCACCATTGGTCCCTGTGGTACTCAGCCGTTGTATACCTACTCGGAATTATCTTCCTGCGATTTCATCTCTCATTCTTAAGAGCGTAGATATGAATTACTCCAAAATGGTAATCACCTATTCATTGAGATACTTGGTATACCGCTTCCTGAGCGAAACCCCTCGCTCTTGAATCGTCAGAATTATCCACATTGACCGGTTCCTTTTCCTTAACTCCTATCAGATTGTTCAGCTCTTTCAGAGCAAGTTCGATTGCAGCACTTGCTTTAGTTCCGTTGGTTTGGTAATGCTCCGCACACTCTCTGCAGATCAAGAACAGGTTGAGATCGTCAACCTCTTTAGCCGCTCTCTTAAGCAATCCAATTGCTTTTGAAGCTATTTGACGTTCGTTTGTATTTGGTCTCATACTCCGATTACCTCCCAATCCATTTCTGCTGCCAAATCCCTCAGCTGCTTAGTTTCGTTATGTCGGCTTTCCGATTGTCTCAAGTGAATCCAACCGTTTCTCAATATCAAATTCACCGGTATCCAGCAGTGGGAGCTTACCGGCACGGCCATCGTCATAGTTGCTGAGCAAATGGCATGGATTAATTGTCTCGGTAACAAACACCCAGTCAAGGTAAAAGAATCTTGCATAACATACAGAGTACTCAACGCGTGAGGAGGTGCATTGAATAAATGTCCGGTCATGTAGGTGGTGCTTTTACTAACGCTGGTACGATTCTGGTGCTATTCATATTATTGGTGATTGTTGCATGCAGCTGCGGAGCATTCGGCGGTTATGGCGGTTATGGCGGCTACTAAGTAGAACTCTGAATGTCCACCATGCATTCAGGCTGCTGCAGTTCCTCCAGAAACCCTCTCCAAAAGACCCATTCTATGGGTCTTTTGTGTGGTTGCAGCATCGAACAAACTCCATGCAGCCCTCACCGTATTATTATCATACATAGCTGGATCTGTTCCAATCAAATCGGACAAGCATTAAAATGGCTGCTGTTTGTCATGATTTACGTTCTTTTGTGGATCTTCGGAAACTTTTACTTCGTACGCGGGAAGAATAGTGTTGGTGTGAAGTTAGTCTGTTTCATGATGGCAGTCGTAATCGTAATCTTCTCCGCATTTAGCTTTTCAAAACCATTGTTCGGATTCAGATAGGGATTATGATTAAAATCCAACTTGGCCCATTTAAATAAGAAATGATGTTGAAAATAATCATAATACGCTATACTTTTAATAACTTTAATGATCGAAGAGGTGTCCTATGAAAATAAGTCCGATGCTGCTGCATGTCGTAAGTGCTTTTTTCATTATTTATGGAATTGTTGATATCATATTTGTAAATGTTTTACTGGGGATTATTCTTCTTCTCATTGGCATCGCGATGAATGTCGTCGCTATTAATACCCGCATGAAACTAAAGAAACAATAATAAAGAACAAAGGCACCGCGCTCTCATGATGAGGGTACGGTGTCTTTGTAGGTAAGCCCGATAAGAGGGTTAGCCTTACGCGCCATAAAAACTGCGAATCCAACGATGTTTGGCCAGTTTGGCAAGCTGATCGGCAGGCAAGCCTTGACCGTCACCAACGCTCATGTTCCGCTCTACATTGCGTACGGAACGCATGCCCGGAATAACTGTCGAAACAGCAGGCTGGCTTAGCACGAAGCGAAGTGCGGTCTCAGCAAAGTTGTCTGGTTCCACACCAAGCTCTTCAGCCATCTGCTGTACACGATCATAGACCTGCTGCTTCCGATCACCCCGGAAATAGCCGTTGCGGAAATCACCTTCATCAAACGTCGACTCCGGAGTAATGCGCCCCGTCAAGCCGCCCTCATCGAGCGCTACCCGAACAATAACTCCGACATTATTCTTCTCGCAAGCCGGCAGCAATTGGTCCTGCGGACTTTGGTCGAATATATTATAGATCACTTGAACCGAATCGACTAATCCCGATTCAACGAGCTGGATCGCACTCTCCGGCTGATGGTCATTAATGGAAACGCCGAAATAACGGATTTTCCCCTGCTCCTTCAGCTTGCGCACACCTTCAAGCCAGTCTCCTTGCCCAACCCATTCATCAGACCAAACATGGAACTGCTGTACATCTATGGTATCCAGCCCTAAATTAATGAGGCTTTTCTCGGTCGAAGCAATGACATGCTCAGCTGTAAATGTCTCGTTCGCATGTACTCCGGCACGTGCCGGCCACTGATAATTCTTCGGCGGAATTTTGGTCGCAACATAAATGGGCTCACTATGATCCCTTACAACTTGTCCAACCAGTCGTTCACTATGCCCATCTCCATAACCAAGCGCGGTATCAATAAAATTCAAGCCGAGCTCGATGGAACGGTTCAATGCTTTTAGCGATTCATCATCCGATGCACCCAGCCACATGGACTTTCCAATGCCCCACGCGCCGTAACCGATCTCCGACACTTTCAAGCCCGTTTTACCTAATGTTCTATAGTTCATTGTTTACCTCCGTTATTTATCATCCCGTATCTTGATTTAATGCACTGTATACAGGCTCTCTTCCATTATAGGGAACTGTGCGCCACATTTTAAGGACTGAAAAATAATTCACTAACTTCCCTTTACTTGATTTCTACCCAATTCAAATACCGCCACATTCCCAAGCATTCCGGGCAGCTGCTTCATAACATGGTACGAAGGAGTGATTCACATGCCTTCTTATCGCATTATCGTGGATTTGTCTGACCGAAAACTACATTTATTAGATGGAAGTATAGTCGTTCATTCCTACCCTGTCGGCATTGGTAAAATGGTGACCAGAACACCTTCCGGCGAATTCACGATAATCAATAAACAGCCGAATCCAGGAGGGCCTTTCGGTGCTTTATGGATGGGATTGTCCAAACCCCATTATGGCATTCATGGCACGAATGATCCTTCCTCCATCGGAAGGGAAGTTTCACACGGCTGTATCCGCATGTATAACGCCGATGTCATTGCCTTATCACAGCTTGTACCAATTCGAACACGCGTTACCATCCGCCCTTAGCCCAGTAAACAGTGCTGCAACTAGTAGGCAAGTATCCTGTTCTGTTTTCCATGCATACGCTACTAGCAGCAAATCAGTTATGGAGGCTTCTGCGTATGTCTTTTTTTCCTATTCCGTTCAATCAACCGCCTTACCCTTATCCTTATCCCTATCCCTATCCATACCCGTATCCCTCTATCCCTATCCATATCCGTATCCATACCCGTATCCGGAAGTGCTGCCATTACCGGTTCCCTTCCCAATAGGGGGCTTTGGCGGACCGTTCGGATTTCATGGAGGTCCTGGATTTCATGGAGGTCCCGGCTTTGGCGGACCCGGCTTTGGTGGCGGCGGAGCGTTTCACGGGGGCGGATTTCATGCGGACATCGGCCTGCACAATCATTTGACCCCCTGATAGGTTACTCAAACAAGGAATCCACATGACAGCTCATCTTTAGCTAAAAAGAGGATGCATCGTATGAATCTGATGCATCCTTTTCCATGCTGCAAACCGATAATAACGTCATACATATGAATTTCGTTAAGTTCAGCCGTGCAACTTTCATGAACCTTCCAACGTCTTTAAGGGTACAAATCAAATGATAGAGGTGAGCAGACTATGAAAAAAACCTTGTTTATTTTCACTGTTGTCGTGCTGATGATTACAGCAATATCACAATCGGTCTGGGCGTTCTCTGATACGAAGAACGATCCGAATGCAGATAAAATATCCGCTTTGCAGGATCAGGGCATTGTATTGGGCAGCAATGACGGCACTTTCAAGCCAAAGGATAAGCTGACTTATGCAGCTGGCATTACGATAGTTGTCAAAGGTCTTGGACTAAATCTGAATGGCAAACAATTTTTCAAGCAGCCGTTAGCTACGGATTATTTTACAAAAGCAAACAATCAAGCCTGGTACTCCGAGTCATTCGTCATCGCAGGAGAAAATAACCTTGATTTGCCGAGGGACCTTGATCCTGCAGCCGTGATGTCACGCGAGCAATTCGCACATCTTTTATTCCGGGGCATTATGGCAACCGGAGACTATGCTTTCATCGAGATATTCGTTGATATCAACGATCAAAGCGATATCGCATCCGCATATATGGACAGCATCCAGAAGCTGCTGATCGCAAATATCGTTAAACTGGATGCCAAACACAATTTCTACCCAAAAGAAGCCATAACACGCGGTGAAGCTGCTGGCTGGTTATTTGATGCCATTAATTTTGTAAAAGAGAATAAGAATAATATCCCTCCCGTTGAAGAGCAGCCGCCGTTTCCTTTAACAGATTTGGCCATCTCCGTCAAAGCGATTAATGCCGATGTTAATGAAGTTACTGTCACTGCTCAAGCGCCTAACCCGGGCTACGGCATGCGTATTGCCTCCCTGCTGTTCGATGGGGATCAAGCAATCATTAACATCGAGCCTACATTCCCTAAAAAGGATATGATGTATCCTCAGGTTGTTACACAGGTGAAGGCAGTTACCTATGTTTCCTCTGCTTATAAGCCTGTACTTGGGGCAAACAGCTCCTCTGATGAAGGTTCAGCAGGATCCGGCGCGATAGCTGCCGAGCCTTCAGAAGGAATCTCCTCTGCAGATGGGAGCACAATTCATTAAGATAGTTTTAACCACTCAACCAAACACCCCCAAGACAATAGGTCCTGGGGGTGTTGATTTTTCGCTGTAAGATACTTTATGGCATAAAGCCTGCGTGTCCAAAATAAACGGCACCCTCCGGCATGAGAGCGGTCAGCTGTTCCACGAACTGATCGGCCGTCTGCGGGGTATACAGCCCCTCAACTCCCAGTTCTCCATATCGCGCTTCCATCTTCAGCTGGGCAGAGCGCTTGCCTCCGCTGCCGTCGCCTCGGAAGAAATCATCGACTACAACTCGATCCACTGCCTCTGAGAGTCGCTGCGCAAACTCTCCCGAATACGGCAGCAATGGCGAGACCGCCGCTTGTACGGGCACCCCCAGCTTCCGCAGCTCTCTTATCGTTCGCCATCTCGCTGCAAGAGGAGGAGCCGCAGGGGTTAAGGACCTGCGTATAGACTCTAGGTCAGTTTCAATCGTCACACTCACACGAACGCGGCTTCCCAGCTGCCTAAGGAGATCCTGATCCCGAATCACCAGCGGGCTCCTGGTCTGAACCAACAGAAATTCAGGCGGCTCCTCAACCATTATCTCTAACAATTTTCTTGTAACCTGCTGTTTATATTCGAGCGGCTGATAAGGATCGGTAGCGGATGACATAAATACAGTAACCGCCCCCTTATGAAGCGCCCTGCGCCATTCCCGGCGAAAATCAGCTTCTTGAAAGGCCTTCGCTTCCACCCATTCTCCCCATGGCTCTCCGCGGAATAAAGCGAGCGGCATTCTTCTTACATAACAGTAGGAGCAGCCAAATACGCAGCCTACATAGGGATTCAAGGTATAGGAGTAGCCGGTTAAATAACCGGAAGCAGGCAGCAGCAGACGTGTAGAACGCTTCTTGGGTTCCTGCTTAGGACCGGTCATGATTGTTCCCATGCAGCGGCCGACTCAAGTTCAGCCAGCGTCGGAATATGCCAATCGATCTCCTTACTCCCTATCTGACGAAGAAAATCATTCGCTTGTGTGAATGGCCGGCTGCCGAAGAACCCCTTTCGAGCAGCGAATGGGCTAGGGTGCGGCGAGCTTATCACACAATGACAGGTTTCATCTATAGCTGCCGCTTTCTCCTGTGCATGTTTTCCCCATAAAATAAAGACAACCGGCTTCTGGCGTTTATTGAGGGCATTGATGATGGCATCCGTAAATCGTTCCCAGCCCCTCCCTTGATGGGAGGCCGGCTGTCCTGCTTGAACAGTCAGCACATTATTGAGCAGAAGCACCCCTTGCTGTGCCCAAGAGATCAAGCTGCCATGGTCAGGAATATCGCAACCCAGATCCTCTCTGAGTTCTTTGAAAATATTTTGCAATGAGGGCGGAACCTTCACCCCTGGCTGCACCGAGAAACTCAGCCCATGTGCCTGACCAGGGCCATGATAGGGGTCTTGTCCGATAATAACGACCTTCGTCCCCTCGTAACTGGTGTAATTCAACGCATTAAAAATATCACCAAGCTTCGGATATACAGATGCGGACCGGTACTGCTCATCAAGAAAACCGCGAAGTTCTTTGAAGTAGGCCTGCTCGAACTCCTCCTCCAGCAGAGAAGCCCAATCATTGGTTAAAGCAGTGTGCATACAGCTCATCTCCCTTCGTCATCTATCTTATTAACCTCTGCCGCCACTTCTTAAGACGAAAGAAAAAGACCCTTAATCGCTCCGACCTGTAACAAGTACAAGCTGGTCTATTAAGGATCTGATTCTTGCTATGTAGACGTTCATTTCACTAACCACAAATGTAAAACACAAGGTTCCACTGGGTTATAAAGATGGATGCCGAGGACGGGAATCGAACCCGTACGGTGGTCACCCACCGCAGGATTTTAAGTCCTGTGCGTCTGCCAGTTCCGCCACCCCGGCATGGTTTGAAGTGCGTGAAATGGTGGGCCCTGAGGGACTCGAACCCCCGACCAATCGGTTATGAGCCGACCGCTCTAACCAACTGAGCTAAGGGCCCCTAAAAGAAAGACATTGGAAGGTAAGTTGGTTGCGGGGGCAGGATTTGAACCTGCGGCCTTCGGGTTATGAGCCCGACGAGCTACCGGGCTGCTCCACCCCGCGTCAATACCATTTCACCAGCATCAATCAATGGCGACAAGAATTAATATACAATAAGATAGCGTCCGAAGTCAAGGAAATATTTTTCATGGAAGAAAACGCACGCCAAATCTACCTTTGCGCGATTTAAAAACCTCAACCTCCTGCGGACAATCATACCCATAAACCCACCAATCATTCTCCATTCGTTTCACAAGGCAGCCTGCTTGAAATTTGGTTTCATATAAGCGAACCCAATACACCCAATTCATTCTCAATACCTCCTTTGCTCTGCTTAGAGTACCCCAATTTCGGATAATACAAGCAAGAGACTACCCAGAGGATAAAAAACTGCAGCCCATAATGGACTGCAGTGCATGAGGTTAACCTTTAGCCTTTTGGAAGTACTATGCCTCCTCCGTTACCTCCTGGAACAAGGGGACCGTTAGGATTGTCTTTAATCTTTTGCAGCAGGACATCACCCTGGGTTTGCCATTCTTTCAACGCGGCCTCAACCGTTTTCTTCCCATCTAATACTTGCTGGAATAGAGGTTGACCCGATTGAGTGACCTGCCACAGATTTGGTTTATCCCTGTACAGTTTGTCAAGTGTAACATCCTGCGGCGGTACCGGCTTGAGTGTATAGAATGCAGCGAGATTGTAATCCATTCCGTCTTTTGGCTTCAGGAAGGATTTACGCGCTACCATTTCATACGTGCTGCGTGATTTGAGCTTTGCCCATTCCTTGCTGTTGTTAAATTGGATGAAGTCCCATGCATCTTCGCTGTTTTGTGCTTTCGCGTTGATAGCCATCAGGTTGTTCAGATAGATATTACCGCCAATTCCCGGTGCTTCCGCGAAAGTCGGAATCGTAACAACATCCCAATCCACAGTCGGAACGGCTTTATTCTTGGTCGAATAGTCTTTAGCTTTGGCCAGCTCATTGATATAGTCATATCCGCCGATCGTCATGGCGATTCTACCGTTAATGAACAGATCGCCTTGGAATGGATTGAAGACCGCTTCCTTACCGCTTGCGATTCCGCCGTCGCCCCCAAAGTTCATATCACTTTGGGATGGAACGATTTTGTCTTTATAGAGCGCCAGAACGTCCTTCCAAACCTTTGCCCACTGCGGCGTGTCCACCGTCATTTTCTCGCCTTTATTATCGAAAATTTTGAGCTGCAGCGGCGCAGCATAGTTTTGCGCGTCATTGAAAGGGTCGCCGCTCCAACGGTTAAAGGAGAAGCCGAATTTGCGGTCCTTGCCTTCGCCCTTCGCTACCCGTTTCGCCAGATCAAAAATATCGCTCCACTGCATGTTATCCGTCGGAACTGGAACGCCTGCATCGGTAAACAGCTTCTTGTTATAGAACAATGCGGAGGAGTTGAACGTAGGTGTCAGGGCATACAAATTGTTATCGCCTGCATCCTTAATTCCGTTTATAACGGTCGGAACAAAATCCTCCACGTCAAATTTGCTCTCTTGAATAAGCGGATCCAATTGCTTGAGCAAATTGTCCTGAACCGCCCGTTTCAAATAATTAGATTCCAAAACCACGACATCGACCGGATGATTGCCGACGAGCATTTCCTTCATTTTCTCATAAGGATCCGGCTGCTGATTCGGTTTGTTAGGGTCTTTGCTCGGCTCTTCAAAACGTTGATCATCATAGTTGATAGCGGCTGCTATCTCTATGTCGATATCCGGGTGGGTTAACTCATAACCATCCGTAAATTGCTGGCGCAAATATTGCTCATTGTCGGAATTGGAATACATGAAGCCCACACGCAGCACATGGCGCTCCGCGCTGCTGTTCCCGTCTCCCTTGCTGCAAGCAGCCAGTACAGTGGATAATAAGCCTACCGATAAAATAATTGCAGATGCTTTTCGAATTGTTGAGCCTCTCATCAAACGCGGTGTCGTACTCATCCCTTTATCCCTCCAATGATTTGGGCGGCGAAATAATGATTCGCTCACCATCGAATTCCATTGATGCTTTATCGGTAATCTGTAAGGCTGTCAAATAGGTTTTGGGTATCTGCAGGCGGCCAACACGGTCGACCACGACATACTCTTCATGGGCTTCCTGCATGCCATGATGAGCGCTATTACCAGCTGCCTCATCCAAATTCGGGTTTCGTTTAATAAACTCCGTGCTTGTTAAACCGTCCCTAATTGCAACGACACGGTCCACTTTACTGGCCAGCGAGAGATCATGGGTTACGATGACGACTGTAATGCCAATTTCCCGGTTCAGCCTGCGAAAAATATCCATAATCAAATCCGATGTCCGCGTGTCGACGGACCCTGTCGGCTCATCGGCCAGGAGCAGCTGAGGACGATTGGATAAGGATATCGCTATGGCCACCCGCTGCTGCTCCCCGCCAGAGAGCTGATGGAGCTTGTTATGCATACGCTCTTTAAGTCCCACCCATTCGAGCAGCTGTTTGGCGTAAGCCCGATCGAGCTTGGAGGATAACATCATCGGCATTTCCACATTTTCCAGCGCCGTCAAATAGGGCAGCAGGTTACGGGCATTGCTTTGCCAAATGAAGCCGACTGTATCGCGCTTGTATTCCACCAGCTGCTCGTCGGTGATTTTCAGCAAATCCCAGGGACCGACCTTTACCTGCCCCGCTGATGGACGATCAAGTCCTCCCAGGATATTCAGAAGCGTTGATTTACCGCTGCCGCTGTTCCCGATAATCGCCATCATTTCTCCTTCGCGAACGTTCAGGTTCAGTCCCTGCAGCGCTACAACTTCGAGATCATCGGATTTGTAGATTTTAACTAGTCCTTCACATTGAATCATGTTCCGCTTAACGCTCCTCTCCCATCTTGACAGCTTGGTGTACGCGCAGTCTGCGGATATGAATCAGCAGCAGCGTCGCACCCATCAGCATCATGCAGCCTACCACAATGTACAGCTGATTCGTATCCTTCGAATCGAATACGACTCTAAACGGAGGCACGGAGTTCGCCACATTTTCGGTCGTCTGCAGAAAGGGGAGGAATAAGATACTGGCAATTTTACCGATGAGGATACCTAGTCCGATCGATAATCCGGCTGTAAATAACTGTTCGAGCAGCAGCATGCCTGTAAGCTGTTTACGCGATAGCCCCATCGCCCGAAGGACACCGAATTGAACAATACGGCCGGATAGATTAAAGAACCAGAACAAGATATATCCTGTAAGCGATACGATAATCGAGACCAGGAAGCCAAGGCTTAATATACCGAATACCCCGCCGCGGGTTGGATGCTTCGATTGGGCAGCAAGCTCAATGCGGACATCTTTGACACTTGCCAGCTCAATTCCTTTATCCTGAAGCTGCTTCATAATCGGCGCCGTAAGGGCACCTGGCTTCATTTTCAACCAGACGTCGTAAGGGATAATCGGAACCTGATCGTAGATATAATCGAGATTCGCAATGATGAACGGCGATTGATCCGGATATTGACTCGGCCAGTACGGCACGATGCCGACAACAACAAAGTCAATCATTCCATCTTGAATGCCCGCGGAGATGACATCCCCGAGCTTAAGCTGATATTTCTCCGCCACTTTGGATGGAATAATGGCCGCCTGCTCATATAAACCTAAGAAATTAAGATACTTAAACGGATGGTCAGGGAAGAGATCATTGCGGAACCATGCGACTTTGGAGAAATCGACATTATCGATCCCCATCACTGTCCCCTGTCCGATCGAACGGCCGGAAATAACGATATTTCCTTTGGTCTGAAGCACCCGCGCTGCCGCTTCTACCCCATCCAGCTTACGGAAAATCTCGAAAGGCGGCTCTGAGTAGTTAATCCGGGTTGGTACGCCGCCGCCTTGGCCGCCTCCACCTCCGCCGTTCCCGCCTCCGTTACCGCCTCCTGAGCCTCCATTACCGCCGCCAGATCCTCCTGAGCCTCCATTACCGTCTGAGCCTCCAGAGCCGTTACCTTGACCGCCTCCGCTGCCGCCGGAACCGCCATTGCCGGTATCAATCACTTCCGATCGGCCTTCCCAAACGGTCTGCATCACAACGTCCGTTCCGTACTTATACAAAGTCCGCTCGGTCGAGTTCAAGTCGATCGTTCGCGCCGCCGAGGCGTTATACACGCCAAGGCCAAGTGTCAGAATCAGCAAAATCATAAGCGGATAGTAGCCTTTGGACGAACGGGATAACTGCGTTAAGGTTAAGAAGAGCGGAACAGGCAGCACCTTCTTGCCGATCCAGTTAAACAGCTTAAGCAGCCATGGGAATACCCGCAGGAAAAACAATCCCATCGCAAAAATCGCCAAGGCCGGTACAAAGAACAAAAATGGCTGAACATCCAGCTGATCTGTCGTCATCTTGCTTTTGAACGAGATCATTTGACGTTCATTAAACAAATACCAGCCGTAAGCTGCAATAGCGAGCAGCAGCACATCGAGGAACCAGCGCTGCCATACCGGCTTCCTGTCTGACCTGGCCAGCTGCTGCTTGTAATTGACAATCGAAGCTCTCGCATAGAGAACAGCTGGAATGACGGTTGCAAGAATCGCCAGTACTATTGCGGCCACCCCTGCGATGATCGCTTCTGTCGAGAACCCGATAGGAATCGATTTACGATTGACAAACTCGAGGAACCCATTCGCAGAGCCGATGCTCTTCGCCATAAACCAGCCGAGAAACGGTCCGATGACGAGTGCAACTCCGCCCAGCAGAAGCCCTTCAAGCAAATACATCCAAATAATTTGCCGCGTCCCCGCTCCCCGGCTTCGCAGTACTGCTATGTCGCTTCGCTGTTTATCCAGCGATTGTCTTGCATTCATCGCGATAAAATAGAAAACCATCGCCAGCATCGGCGCCGCCAGTGTGAAGAGCAGCATTTGAAGCTGAAGACTTTGCGTTCTAAATTCCTCCAGGAGCTTCGCGAATGAAATTTCCACCTTGGTATCCTTGAGCCGTTGATAAAGCTCAATATTCAGCCGGTCAAGCGTCTTCGAAAGCGGAGACAGCTGACTCGTCTGAATATCCTTCAAATCGAAGGCATAATACCAGTTGGCGGTATGTACAGGAATTTTCCTCTGCTTCAGAAGACCATCCTGGAATGCCTTCTCCCCTATTTGCAGCGTGCTCATAAGTCCTTCCAGCCCTTGGTACCAATAAGGATCTGTATCGCTGAGCGGCTTAAATGCACCGACGATTTTGACGCGGAGCGTCAAGTTGAGTCCGCCATAAATCGGGTATTCGAATACATCTCCGATGTGAACATCGCTTCGGTACATCGCTTCTTCCATCATGACAGCCTCAACCGTATCGTCTGCTCCGACTGAATCCGCGAACCAGCGGCCTTGTGCAAGCTCGGTTTTCTTATCCAAGTCCGACATCGTCATAAGCGACATTTGCCGGACACGGCTTGCATCGACTTTAGTGGGATCCTCAGGCGTTAGCTCGGCACTGCGAATGCCCATATTCTGCAAATATGTGCTGTATGGAAAGCCGATTTCCTTTGGGACATCCTCCTTAACATAGCGCGATACCTCCGTTAATGCGTTCAAGTCCGCCTTGCCGCCGGTTTCCTGATATCGCATCAGGAGCGATCCTGCAGGCAAGCCCCCGCTTTCGTCCTTGAGCGACTGGGCAACGACTCGTTTCAAAGCGCCGTCAGCATACATCGGGATGCTGGTCGCGAACGCAACCGCAATAATCAAGCCCGCAAGCGAGCTAAGCGTCATCCATCGCGTGTTCCACATTTTGCGGAACAAAAAGCGAAATAGCGGCATCCCCATCGTTTATCGACCTACGACTTTCTGCCCGGGTGTCAATCCTTTGAGGATTTCGATTTCAGTTGATGTCTGCTGCCCGACTTCAACGTCCACTTCGCGTTTGCTTCCATCGCTGTCGACTACCTGAACATAGGTCCGGGATCCAATCGTTCGCAGCGTTGAAGGCGGAATGACGATAACATTTTCTTTGCGCTGCGTAATGATGCTTATGGATAATAACGTACCCCGCGTAACATCCTTCGGCATCTTCTCAAGCTCCACGGTGAGGAAGTCCTCCGGACGTTCAGGACGTGTCGTGCCTCCGTTCGGGTTCCCGCCATTTCCGCCATTTCCGCCATTCCCTTGGTTTTGATCGTCATTTTCAATAACTGGCAGCTGTTTGACTTTCCCTTTGATCTGCCCCACATTGTTAATGTCGACAACGACAGGCATGCCAATGGATATCCCCTTCAGTTCATCCTCCGTCAATTTCGCGGCAGCCGTTAATTGGGAGGTATTCGCAATAATGCAGACGGGGTCGTAGGCTTTTATCAAATCACCCTTCATGACATTGAGTGAAACGACAGTGCCTGTGAACGGTGCCGTGATGACAGCTTTATCAATCTCCGCCTGGGAATCGACCAGCTTCTGGCGTTTCTCTTCAAAAGCGATCTTCGCGAGCTCGAATGCGACGGGATCCATCTCATCTCTCTTGCGCAGCGTATCTTTCATTTGAATTTCATCGGTTTGAAAGGTCAGCTTATCGCTGCGCAGCTGCTTCTTGAGATCATCGACATCAAGCGAGCCAATAACCTGGCCGGCTGTTACCTTTTGACCGGCTTTTACGTTTAATTCTTTAAGACGTTTGCCATCAAGCGTGAAATACAAGGTCTCCTCCTGAAGCGAAATCATTTTGCCGGTACTTGATGTCTTGGATTCGAGTGTCGTAGTCGTTACCTCATATTCCGGTTTCTTGGATATTTGCGGCGGTACGATGGCCGGCAGCACTTCTTCCTTGTCTTCATCCGGCAGCAGGGAACAGCCGCTTGTGAAAATAAGTGCCGCTCCTAATAAAACTGCTGATGCTTTCTTAAATGAACCTTCCGTCAACCATTTCGTAAACATGATCGGCAACCTCCAAAATCGTGGGATCGTGCGTTGTCATACAAATCGTAACCTGTTCGGTGCGAATAATATTTTGAAAGACCGACATAATTTGCGCTGACATCTGTGAATCTAACTCGGCTGTTGGTTCATCGGCCAGCAGCAGACGCGGCCTGTGCGCGATAGCCTTCGCGATGGCGACACGCTGCTGTTCACCGCCGGAGAGCTCAAATGGACGATGATGCATCCGTTTGGATAAGCCTACCAGCTCCATGCAATGTTCAACTCGAGACTTCCATTCCCCGCTTGGAATGCCGGCCATCCGAAGAGAAAGCTCCACATTCTCATAAGCGGATAACAGCGGCATGAGTGCGAATGCCTGAAAAATAAAGCCCATCTGCTTGCGGCGAACCGTTGTCCGGTCGTCATCGCTCATCGAGTGGAATGGCAAATCCCGAAAAAAGATATGCCCCTTCGTCGGTTGATCGAGACCGCCGATCATATTAAGCAGTGTCGTCTTACCGGATCCTGAACGCCCCCGCAGCATAACAAGCTGGCGGGGCCGAAGCTCCATGTTGATACCCTTCAGTACATGCAGCGGCTGTCCACCGACCTGGAAGGTCCGCTCAACCGACTCCACTGTCAATAAAGGATGCTGATCGGCAGGCTCTTCCACTGCTTCTTTCTCAACTACCTGTGTATCCAATTCAGCAGCAACAGCAGCTGTTTGATTCCGTCTCCACCATGTCATACTCGTTCCAAGACCCCCTTCCCCATTAGAAAACTTTAATCTCCGATAACGTATAGACGGTGCACATTACCAAAAAGTTACGGAAATGCCCATTAAAATAGCTAAAAATTTGCTAAAGAGGCTTCTATTGCAATAAACGGAACAATTTCCGCCGCATTTGCATAGAAGCCTCTACGAATCCATTAGATTTTGAACAAAGCGACTGATAGAGACATGCATCCAGTTGAAGGTTGAACCTACATACAGCGCCATCGGAATCCGATAAGGAGAATCAACTTCATTCGGAGTGGAAAAGAAAGCTTCATTTTAAACATGTCCATCATCCTTTTTTCAAAATATAAGCCAAATGATGAATGTAAGCGTTACAGTCATTACTAGTTATATCGTAAAAAAGTGGTCAAATAAGAATAGCAGCTTCCCATTATGTATTTATTTAAACTTGAACAGGAAGAAGCTGCTAACTGCGCATAGCAAGTGCATTTCCCGAGGTATATCTGCGCAGGCCCAAACGGAAAAAGAACACTCCTGCAAGCATAAGGAATACGGTCATGCCAATTGCCCCGAACACAAATGCCGGATCAGCATGTTTCAAAAGCCCAATTGGCAAATAACTGATAAATCCCGCCGGTACAACCGTAAAGATCAGAATCCGGGTGACCCCGCGAAATATATCTGAAGGGTAAGTCGTGAGGGCCACAAATCCATTAAATAGCTGCTGAGAAATCCCCTCTGCATTGCCCATATAGAAAGAGCAGCAGCCCGCAATGATCATTATCGCCATAAATAAGGTTCCACTGATGAGCAGCCCAAGGATGAACAGCAGGAAACCCGTAATCGAGTGATTGCCGACCCAAGCATACACAACCAATCCGAATACAAAATCGCCTGCGGCGGTTAAAGACATCCGGCTGGCCAATACATTCAGCAGCACCGGTTTGGGCTGCGACAGGTAAACATCGAGCTGACCGCCGGCTACAATCACAGCAATTCTATGAAAATTCCCGAACAGCATGTTCGCCCAGCCGAAACCTCCTGCACTCAGCGCCCACATCATCATGACATCTTGAAGTCCCCAGTTGTTAATTAGAGGGAAACGATGGAAGAACAGGCTCCAGAAAAACAACCACATAAAGTTGTTAATGAACATCATTCCCGCCATCAGAAAGAAGCTGGCCCGGTATTCCATTGCAGAAGCCAAGTTAACCTTCCAGCAAGTTAGCAGGAAACGGATGGTTCCAGGCACAGAATTGGAAGCAGCTCTCGCAAGACGATATTCAACCTCCGTTGACATGAAGCTTCCCCACCCCTCTTTTATACATCCACATGACTGCCGCAGTGAGTAAAGCAGCCCATGCTGCTTGAATAAGAAACAGCTGAAGCAGCGCCGTATTCCCATAGTTAACCGCCGTGCGTGCCGGAAAATAAAGAACGGCTTGGAATGGCAGCCAGGCACATATCCGCTGCAGCCATTCCGGCATTAAGTCGAGCGGCAGCAGCATGCCGCCAACCGTAAATTGCAGCTTATTCAGTACAAATTCCATCCCGCGCGTCTCTTCGACCCAGAATGCGCAAAGCGCAACCGTCATGTGCAGCAGAAAAGCAATCGTAAGTGCGCCAAAGCTCAAGGTAAATAGACCAACCCAGCCAAACCCAAATGAAGGAGCTCCGACGAACAGCCACCCGATCACACTCCCGGCAAACAGGTGGACGAAAAAACGAATATAAGCTTCGGCTAGATAAGAAATATAATGATAGCCTACATACGATAAAGGCCGAATCAGCCTTACTGCGATATCCCCGTTCTTCACCTCTTCTTCAATACGGCCGCATAATGGCGGTCCCGCCATCGTAAGCGCCTCTGTAAATACTAGATACCAGACGATTTGCTTCAGCGTAAAACCCGCAATCACCTTCGTGCTGTCGCCATCATAAGCAGCGGACCACAGCTGAACAAATACGAATAAGATGAGCAGGAGAAAAGAAGCCCTCATGAAAAAATCGACTTTATAGGCAAGCTGCTGACGCCAGGTGATCCGCCACACTGCCGCAGCTTTGAGGCCCTTTGCAGGCCAGTTCACAGGCTTTGTGCTCAAGTCGCATTCCCTCCTCGCAGCCCATAGATATGCTTGATAATCTCCTCCATCGGAGGATCCTCAATTGTAACATCATCGAGTCTGATTTGACCGATCACCGCGCTTAGAACAGCCTCGATCCCAGTCGATTTCAAGTCTACACCGAGCCTCAGCTTCCTTCCTTCCGTCTCGATTAGTTCGGTCCCGGCGATCGGCGGCAAAGAATAGCCTGCATTCGATTCGGAAAGCGTGAGCGTTAAGGTTTTGCGGCTCAAGATCTCCCGTTTCAGTCTTTGTACAGGCGCATCGAGCAGAATTCCTCCGTGATGAATAACAACGGCCCTGGAGCAAAGCTCCTCAACATCGCCTGCGTCATGAGAGGTCAGGAAAACGGTCGTTCCTTCATCCCGATTCAGCTCCCTGATCAGCTCCCGAATCCGCTGCTTCACGATGACGTCAAGCCCGATTGTCGGTTCATCCAAAAAAAGCATCTGCGGCCGATGCAGGAAAGATGCCGCTATTTCACAGCGCATCCGCTCACCCAATGACAGCTTGCGAACCGGTGTGTGCAGATACGGCCCCAGCTCGAAACGGTCTATTAAATCTTTGCTCCTGGCTGCATAATCGCTGCGATTAAGCTCGTAAATACGGCTGATTAGATCAAAGGTATCGACCGGAGGAAGATGGTACCACAGCTGCGATTTCTGTCCGAATACCGCCCCAATCGAATAGGCCAGCCTGGTTCTCTCGAGCCATGGCGTTAATCCGAGTACTTGTGCTTCTCCGGAGGAAGGATGCAAAATACCGGTCAGCATCTTGATGGTTGTCGATTTACCAGCACCGTTAGGGCCCAGGAAAGCAACCATTTCTCCCGTATTTACGGTTAAATCGATCCCGTGCACCGCCGGCTTCTCTTCCCACTCCGGCTTTAGCAGCGAACGAAAACTGCCTGATAACCCGGCTCCCTTGCGTTTAACTTTGAAAGTCTTGCTGAGATTCCTTGTCTGCAATGCAATCATCGATGGTTCCCCCTGTTCTCTTCACTTTGCTGCGGTAGAGCAAAAAAGACCTTCGGCAAGTTCTGCCTACTGCTAGGCGGAACTTGCCGAAGGTCTTTTATCCCTACGGTGTTGCAAGACATATCGTCCTATGCCGGTTTCGCTTGGTTGCTCGTAAGCAGCACCCTAGAAACCCTTCCGTTTAATGTAACATATTACCATCGCATTTACGGATTGACAAGAACATTTTCCAGGTACTGATAAGCAGACTCCTTCTTACGTTCGAACAGGGCGATAAAAATATCAGGAGCAACTTCCATGACCCCTGTATCCACAAATCCAAGCTTCTGATATAAACAAACTGCCGGTAAATTGCTTGCTCCGGTGCTGACGGCAATCGTCTCAATCAACGCATTCTGATCAAGAACGAACTGTACTAATTTTCGGCCGATTCCTTGGCGGAAGAATGGCGGAGCGATTACTAACCGGCTTATACGAAGGACATCCTCCTCCATACTTAACGCCACCATACCAGCAAGCTGCCCATCCACAAGATAGCCGTAAAACTCCTCTTCCGCTTGCATCAAGGATTCAACCGTATCACTTAAGTACGGGATCCCGTTAAAGCCAATTAACTCCGCCTCCACGCGGTAAGAAGGAATTTGGACATCGAGCACCTGCATCGCTGCCGCTTCCGAAGTAAGGTCCAGCTTTTTGATCATATGAAGTACCTTCGCTCTCTTTTGCTTAAGCTGTATACAATAGATTTTCCATCATCGTAACAAGGCGGAATTTCATCTGCTGCAGCTTCAGAATGGTACGATCTCTTAACAGTTCACTGCCCATGACCCATTTGGAGTTCTTTATCGTACGATAAGTTTCGTCCATTTGCGATATTTCGAGACTGTTCGATAATTCCCGATCGTACATTCTTACACGATACAACAGATCTCCGGTAGCTTCAAATAATTGTTCAACATAAGGGTCCATTTGTTTCATGGTTCTCTTCCTCTCACTCTTTTATTCTATTTGGATATGCTAGTTTATGCAGTAGAATTATTATCTATTACCTCATTTGCTAGATTTGAAACAGGAGCATAAAAAAAGGAGCAGAACCTGGATCGTTAATCCAAGTCCTGCTCCTATAATAAAGCCGCTCCATTTAGACTCCAAAAGCTTGCGGGTTCTCACGCCATGCCTGCAATACAGCGATATCGCTTGTTTGCACGGTTCCATTCTCAGCGGCAACTTCAATGAGCGCCGAGTAATTCGAAAGCGTCGAGAGCTCAATGCTTTCCTTTTCAAATGCATCTGCCGCAATTTTAAACTGATAGGTGAAAATAGCTACAACACCCTGAACCTCGCAGCCAGCTTCCCGGACAGCTACGGCAGCTTTCAGTGAACTTCCTCCGGTTGAGATCAGATCCTCAATAAGGACGACCTTCTGGCCCGGCTTGAAGTGACCTTCAATCTGGTTCGTTTTTCCGTGGCCTTTCGCTTTGTCACGAACATACAGCATAGGCAGATTCAGCTTCTGCGCCACCCACGCCGCATGAGGAATTCCGCCTGTTGCAATACCGGCAACAGCTTCGCAATCCGGATAACGATCGCGGATAATGGCAGCGAAACCTTCGGCAATCATCTCGCGGATAGACGGATAAGACATCGTTAACCGGTTATCGCAATAAATCGGCGACTTCATTCCGGATGTCCATGTGAAGGGATCATTAGGACGAAGAGCAACCGCGTTGATTTCAAGCAAACCTTTTGCAATTTCTTGAGGAAGTTGTTCAAGTGCAGGGGTCGACATATTAAATCAGCTCCTTAATAATGGATTGAAGTGCTGCCCGCGGATCAGCCGCTGCAGTAATCGGACGGCCGATCACCATATAATCTGTTCCTTGCTCCAATGCCTCGCGCGGCGTCATGATGCGTGACTGATCGTTCACAGCTGCGCCGGAAGGTCTGATGCCAGGCGTTATCGTTCTAAAATCAGAACCGCAAGCCGCTTTAATCGACTGCACCTCCTGAGGTGAAGCTACGACGCCGCCAAGTCCAGCTTGCTTAGCGAGCTTAGCATAACGGATAACTGCGTCCTCCACTGCTCCTCCGATCCCGATTTCATCGTTCAAAACTGCCTGGCTGGTACTGGTAAGCTGGGTCACAGCAATCACTAACGGCCGCTTCAGACTGCTGTCGCCCGATAATGCGGCCTCTACGCCTTCCAGGGCCGCGGTCATCATCTGCATACCGCCTGCGGCATGAACGTTAAATACATCAACGCCAAGCTTTGTAATGCTGTTGGAGCCACCCTTAACCGTGTTAGGGATATCGTGCATCTTGAGATCAAGGAATACTTTATAACCGCGTTCCTTAAGACTTGCTACGAATCCAGGTCCCGCTGCATAAAACAGCTGCATTCCTACCTTCAAATAGCAGGGAATTCCCTCCAGGCTGCGAACCAACGATTCAGCTGCCGCTGCATCCGGATAATCCAGCGCAACCATTACACGGCCTGCTGCTTCTGCTTCAGTAAGATTGGTCATTGGACACCTCCCAAAAAGTTTCGCGAAGCAAACGCTCCGTAAGGATTTGTGTATGTGTTGTGAAGCAAAACCAGCTTCGTAAGCATTTGTATATGCTTTGCGATTGCAGACTCGATACGCAGCATTTACTTATGCTTTGCGAATATCCGTCATAAGCTTCGATGGCATGGCGAAAGCCTGCTTGTAGGCAGGCTTTCGCGGCTTATAGCCGATAATTCTATATTGTTTACTTCTTCAGCAGGACCGGCATAGGGCGTGATGAGAAGTTAATCGTTTCAAGCATGGTGAGCAGCGCGCGAACCGTATCGAGCGATGTCATACAAACCACACCGTTCTCTACCGCTTCACGGCGAATACGGAAACCATCACGCTCAGGTGTTTTGCCCTTGGTCAACGTATTGACCACGAAGTGAGCTTGACCGTCACGGATCAGATCCAGAATATTCGGTGAGCCTTCGCTAAGTTTGTTGACCGTATTTACCCGCAGTCCAGCTTCCTCAAGTGCTGAAGCAGTACCGCCCGTTGCGATAATATTGTAGCCAAGCTCGTAGAAACCGCGGAGGATCTCGATCGCTTCCGGCTTATCTTTATCAGCCACTGTCGCAATGATTGAGCCTGTAGGCGGGATTCGCATACCGGCGCCAATCAAGCCTTTATACAGCGCCTTCGCATATTGCTGGTCTCGGCCCATGACTTCCCCGGTTGATTTCATCTCTGGTGTCAAAGTAGGATCCACCCGGCGAAGCTTCGCGAATGAGAATACCGGTACTTTTACAGAAACCATTTCCTCTTCCGGCCATAAACCTTCTGTATAACCAAGATCAGCAAGCTTCGTTCCGAGGATCGCCTGTGTCGCAAGGTTAGCCATCGGAATATTCGTTACTTTGCTTAAGAAAGGAACGGTACGCGATGAACGAGGATTAACCTCGATGACATATACTTCGTCCTGGAAGATAACGAACTGGATATTAACAAGCCCGACTACTTTAAGCTCCTTAGCAATTTTGATCGTAATATCGATCATTTGCTGCTTCCATTTATCGGAGAGCGATTGCGGCGGATATACCGCAATGGAGTCTCCGGAGTGAACACCGGCGCGTTCAACATGCTCCATGATTCCTGGGATGAGCACGGTTTCTCCGTCGCAAATCGCATCGACTTCCGCTTCTTTTCCAAGCATATAACGGTCGATCAATACAGGGTGCTCAGGGTTGATCTTAACCGCTTGAACCATGTAGCTGAGCAGCTCTTCATCCGAGTAAACAATTTCCATAGCGCGGCCGCCAAGAACATAGGAAGGGCGGACCAGAACCGGATAACCAAGGCTTTGAGCGGTTTCAACTGCAGCATCTACTGTTGTAACCGTTTTGCCTTCCGGTTGACGGATATCAAGTCTGCGGAGCAAAGCTTCGAATTTCTTGCGATCTTCCGCTTCATCGATACTTGCCAGATCAGAACCAAGAATGCGTACACCGGCCTTTGTCAGCGGCGCTGCAAGGTTGATTGCAGTTTGTCCGCCGAACTGTACGATAACGCCGATCGGATTCTCCTGCTCGATTACATTCATGACATCCTCGAAGAATAACGGTTCAAAATACAGACGGTCGGATGTACTGAAGTCTGTCGATACCGTTTCCGGGTTGTTATTAATGATGACCGCTTCGTAGCCGGCTTTCTGAATCGCCCAGACCGCATGCACAGTAGAGTAATCGAACTCAATACCTTGACCGATACGGATTGGACCGGAACCAAGAACGAGAACTTTTTCTTTCGTTGTTTCAGTTACTTCATTCTCTACTTCATATGTGGAGTAGTAGTACGGCGTTGTTGCTTCGAATTCAGCAGCGCAAGTATCAACCATTTTATAAACCGGAGTCAAACCGATCTGCTTACGCAGGGCGCGGATATCATTTTCATTCGTATACGTTTTGTGATTGCCCTCAACCCGGATTTCTGCGATTGAGCGGTCTGAGAAGCCTTTGCGTTTGGCTTGGTACAGCAGCTCTTCTGTCAGCTGCGAAGATCTGCGAAGCTCATCCTCGAACTTAACAATGCCTTCGATTTTGTCAAGGAACCACCAGTCGATCTTGGTGATATCCTGGATCTCCTGCAGCTTGTAGCCGCGGCGGAATGCTTCTGCGACCAGGAACATCCGCTCATCGTCCGGCTTCTGCAGGCGAAGACGAAGCACTTCGTCCTTAAGATCCGCTGCATCCTTCAGATGGATTCGGTGCGCACCGATCTCGAGGGAACGAACGGCTTTATGAATCGATTCCTCGAAGGTACGGCCGATTGCCATAACTTCACCGGTTGCCTTCATTTGTGTACCGAGTTTACGGTTAGCTGATGTGAATTTATCGAACGGCCAGCGCGGGATTTTGGAAACGATGTAATCCAGTGTCGGCTCGAAGCATGCATAGGTTTGACCTGTTACCGGGTTCACGATTTCATCAAGCGTATAACCGATGGCGATTTTGGCTGCCATCTTCGCGATTGGGTAGCCGGTTGCTTTAGAAGCGAGCGCCGACGAGCGGCTGACACGCGGATTTACTTCGATGACATAATATTGATAGCTGAATGGATCCAGTGCGAACTGCACGTTGCAGCCGCCCTCAATGTTCAGTGCGCGAATAATCTTGAGCGATGCTGAACGAAGCAATTGGTACTCGCGGTCGGACAGCGTTTGGCTTGGAGCCACTACGATGGAGTCGCCCGTATGAACACCGACCGGATCAAAGTTCTCCATGTTACAAACCACGATACAGCTGTCGTTCGAATCACGCATAACTTCGTATTCGACTTCTTTCATCCCGGCGATCGATTTCTCGATCAAGCATTGGCTGATCGGGCTGTACCGAATACCCGAAGCGACTGTTTCCAGAAGCTCATCTTCGTTGATACAGATACCTCCGCCTGTTCCGCCCAAAGTATAAGCAGGACGAACGATGATCGGATAACCGATTTCATTGGCAAAATCAACCGCTGCTTGCACTGTCGTTACGATGACGCTCTCAGGCACCGGCTGCTCCAGCTCACGCATCAGGTCGCGGAACAAGTCGCGGTCCTCCGCTTTCTCGATTGCCGTCAGCTGTGTTCCAAGCAGCTTCACGTTCTCACGCTCCAGTACGCCTGCGCGAGCCAGTTCAACCGCCATGTTAAGTCCAGTTTGGCCGCCCAGTGTTGGCAGCAAGCCGTCTGGACGCTCTTGACGAATAATTTGTGTGACGAACTCCAGCGTAATCGGTTCGATATAGACTTTATCCGCCATATTCGTATCTGTCATGATTGTTGCAGGGTTACTGTTGATAAGGACTACCTCGTAGCCCTCTTCTTTCAGCGCCTGGCAAGCTTGGGTGCCGGCATAATCGAATTCCGCCGCTTGTCCGATGACAATCGGGCCGGACCCGATGACGAGTATTTTCTTGAGATCATTATTTTTGGGCATACAGCAGCTCTCCTCTCAATGATTCCGCAAGTTGAGCTTGACGCGGTTTCTGTGGGTTATTTCTTTTATGTGAGCGAATCATTTCCAGAAAATTGTCAAACAAGTAGCTGGAATCCATCGGGCCTGGTGCGGCTTCCGGATGGTATTGAACCGAGAATGCCGGGTATTCCGTATGCTTCAAGCCTTCTATTGTCCGGTCATTGTTATTGATGTGCGTGACAGCAAGCTTCGTGCCTTTCACGGATTCTTCAAGCACCGTGTAACCGTGGTTCTGGGAAGTGATATAACAGCGGTTGGTTTCCAGCTCTTTTACCGGGTGGTTACCGCCGCGGTGGCCGAATTTCAGCTTCGACGTATCAGCGCCGCAAGCAAGAGCGAACAGCTGGTGACCCAAGCAGATGCCGAAGATCGGATATTCGCCAAGCAGTTCTTTAATCATCGTTACCGCATGAGGCACATCCTTCGGATCCCCAGGGCCATTGGACAATTGAATGCCATCGGGCTTCAGGCGGCGAACTTCATCAGCTGTTGTATGATGAGGCACAACGACCACATCGCAGCCGCGTTTCGTAAGCTCGCGGAGAATTCCGCTTTTTGCGCCGTAGTCAACAAGAACGATGCGTTCACGATTGCCTGGGCTTGAGAAAACGCTCTTCGTAGACGTACGTGCAACTTGATCACGCATCAGCGGAGATACGGAGAGACGCTCCTGAAGCTCTTCAATGCGCTCCGAACCCGTCGTAATAATGCCTTTCATCGTACCATGATGACGCAGGATACGAGTCAGCATCCGCGTATCAATGTCGCTGATTCCAAGAATGCCATATTCCTTCAGCAGTCGATCGAGAGTATACTCTGCACGCCAGTTGCTTGGAACCGGCTCGTGTCTTCGAACGACAAAGCCATGGATGAAAGGGCTGATGGATTCAAAGTCATCGCGCGTAATACCGTAGTTACCGATAAGGGGGTAGGTCATTGTCACGATCTGTCCGCAGTAAGAAGGATCCGACAGTACCTCTTGATATCCTGTAATCCCTGTATTAAACACGACTTCACCAGCCGACTGTCCTTCAGCGCCAAAGCTCAGGCCTTTGAACAACGTGCCATCTTCTAGCAGCAATCTTGCTTGCATCTGTCTCAACTCCTCAAAGTTATCATTCGCTATATTTAAAATGTCACTTTCGATTCTTACAATTCCGACCAAACGACAGCGCCGTCAACCATGGTCAGCACTGGCCAGCCATATAGCTTCCAACCGCCAAACGGTGTATTTGTTCCTTTAGAAGCAAACGTCTCCGGTTCGACTTCGCGTTCTGACTTGATATCTACAATGGTGATATCCGCAGGTGCTCCAACGGCTAGCTGTCCGCTCGCTAAACCGAACACGCGGGCCGGATCTGCCGTCATGCGCTGCAGCAGGAAGCCCAGCGTCCATTTGCCGGTTAGTACAAACTTCGTATACATGAGCGGAAACACCGTCTCGAAACCAACGATGCCGAATGGTGCCAGCTGCACGCCGCGTGCCTTTTCTTCTGCACTATGAGGCGCGTGATCCGTTACGATCATATCAAGCGTGCCATCTTCCAGCCCCTCGATTACTGCCTGTACGTCGCGCGGGGAGCGCAGAGGCGGGTTCATTTTCCAATTTGCATCCTCCAGCCCCGGAATATCTTCATCCGACAGCAGCAGGTGATGCGGGCATACCTCAGCGGTTACCTTAACGCCAATCTGCTTCGCTAACCGAATGAGCCGCACCGACTGCTCCGTACTAACGTGGCAGACGTGGTAGTGGACGCCGGTTGCTTCTGCAAGAAGCACGTCACGACCGACATGAATCGCCTCGGATTCATTAGGAATGCCTTTCAGGCCGTGTTTCCGGGCAAAATTCCCTTCTGAAGCCCAAGCGCCTTCGACCAGCGTATCATCTTCACAATGAGCGATAACCGGCATGCCCATGGAGGCGGCAAGTGCCATCGCATTCTTCATCATTTGAGCATTCTGAACGCCTACTCCATCATCCGTAAACCCGGCTGCGCCTGCTTCTTTGAGGGCTGCAAAGTCAGTCAGCTCCCGGCCCAGCTCGTTCTTCGTGATCGCCGCGTACGGAAGCACTTTGACAATGCCTTCGGTTGCCGCTTTATCCAAAATATATTTGACCGTTTCCGGTGTGTCCGTTACGGGACGCGTGTTGGGCATACAAGCGATTGTTGTAAACCCTCCTCGCGCAGCCGAGCGCGTACCGCTTGCGATATCTTCTTTATATTCAAAGCCTGGCTCCCGCAGGTGAACGTGCATATCGATAAACCCGGCGGAGATCAGCTTGCCTTTCGCATCCACAACATCATGACCTGCTGTATCCGGAGCGCCATCCGCTGCATTGACGATTGCCGTGATGACCCCATTCTCTGTTCGTACATGTTTCTCTTCAACCTGTCCTGTGCTCCCGTTCCAAACCTGTCCATTCAATATCCATACTGACATGTGATAAACTCCTTCCGCTCTATGGGACGTTTATTTTGGGTTTTGCTCCGTTCAACTGCTTACCCTAATGCACGTTCAATGACGGCCATCCGAATCGGCACACCGTTTTGCATTTGCGGGAATATACGTGATTGCGGATGTTCGACCAACTCGTCGTCAATTTCCACATTACGGTTAATCGGAGCTGGATGCATAATGATGGCATGAGGCGCAATCCGCTTCGCTCTTTCTGTTGTTAAGCCATATTGTGCCCGGTAATCCTCAGCTGATTTAATCATACCGTTCTCGTGACGCTCAAGCTGAACGCGAAGCATCATGATGACATCGGATTGAAGGGCTTCATCTATCGAAACGTAGTCGACGTTCAGACCATCAGCTCTCATATTATCAGGTGCGCAGAAGCGGACGTTTACACCGAACTTCTGCAGGGCATAGAGATTCGAACGTGCGACCCTGCTGTGCATGACATCGCCGACGATGGAGACTGTCAGTCCTTTTAGCTC
The DNA here is from genome assembly GCF_042656405.1 of Paenibacillus solisilvae. Classification (NCBI taxonomy): domain Bacteria; kingdom Bacillati; phylum Bacillota; class Bacilli; order Caryophanales; family Paenibacillaceae; genus Paenibacillus; species Paenibacillus solisilvae. Next base: position 109,458 of record NZ_JBHSOW010000080.1, read on the forward strand.
TCCAAACTGCTTACGCATCGTATAAATATCGAGCAGCGCTTGAGTTGGATGCTCATTGTTACCGTCACCCGCATTAATGAGCGGCACTTTGATTTTTCCGGCGAGCTCGGCCAGAACACCGATAGGCTTCAAGCGGATCACACCCGCATCGATACCCATCGATTCAAGCGTGCGGACCGTATCATAAATGGACTCGCCCTTTTGAACGCTTGAGACAGCAGCGGAGAAATTCAAAACCTCCGTACCCAGTCGTTTCTCCGCCACCTCGAAGGAAAACCTCGTTCTAGTACTATTCTCAAAAAACATGTTGGCTACGAATTTTCCTTGCTGAACCGGCTCGATTTTATTCGAATTGGCTTCCCAGAAAGCCGCGCGATCCAATATGGATTGTATTTCTTCTTTGTCAAGCTCCTTGAGCCCCAGCAAACTTCGTTGTTTGATCATCGTAGTTGTCAATTCAAGCCTGCCCCCTTTAATGAATGATCGTCACCTGATCCTCTTCGTCCACTTCCAGCAGCGACACTACGATCTGCTCCTGTTTGGAGGTTGGAACGTTCTTACCCACGTAATCCGGTCTGATCGGCAGCTCCCGATGACCGCGGTCGACGAGCACGGCCAGCTGAATGCTTTGCGGCCTTCCGCAGTCCATCAGTGCATCCATGGCTGCTCGAATCGTTCTTCCCGTATAAAGCACATCGTCGAACAAAATCACAATTTTGTCCTCTACCTGAACCGGCACGCTTTTTGCCTCCGATGATGCTACAGCCGCAGCTGCAGTATCCGCTGCCGGCTGTCCAGCTTGACGGCGGTCATCCCGGTAGAGCGTGATATCCAGCTCATTCACTTCCACGGGAAGCCCTTCGATCTCCCGAATCCGCTCAGCGATGCGCTGAGCCAGATAAATACCCCGCGTGCGGATACCTACCAGCAGACAATTGTCGAATCCTTTGTTCTTTTCGACAATTTCGTGGGCAATTCGCGTAAGTGCGCGGCGAATTGCGGTTTCATCCATGATGATACGGTGCTGATCGTCCATTCGCCTTTTCCGCCTCCTTGAATCAAAACGAGCATCGATGGGCATAAAAAAACTCCTTGCGGGTTGCGCAAGGAGTGCGTTAGTTTATGTGAATCGTCTGTAAGCCGTGGGCATGCCCGCCCGCGCACTCAGCGCTGGCGGAGAATGTCCATTCAAGACGATCCGATTCAACTATTCACGCTACCTTGACAGCCTCTCTGGACTGAATTAAAGGTACTGCTGTTCATCAGAAGAATTATCCCACGTTCGACAAATGATGTCAAGCATTTCGGGATGTTTCCGCTGGGTTTCGCATCGTGAGTATCGAACTGTCTTCTAACCGGTTATTATAGGCTTAGTTTACGGATACGCTCTACCGCTTTTTCCGTATTCTCACGGCTTCCGAATGCTGTAAGACGGAAGTAGCCTTGACCGCTTTGGCCAAAACCGACACCCGGCGTACCAACGATATGAGCTTCTGAGAGCAATTTATCGAAGAAAGCCCATGAATCCAGACCATTCGGTGTTTTGAGCCAAATGTAAGGAGCGTTAACGCCGCCGAATACTTCAAGACCTAGCGATGACAAGCCGTCACGGATAATTGCTGCATTTGTCATATAGTAATCAACGGTTGCTGCGATTTGCTCTTTACCTTCAGGGGAATAGATCGCTTCCGCTCCACGCTGAGTAATGTAGGATACTCCGTTGAATTTGGTTGTGTGACGACGATTCCATAGGTCATTTATAAGCAGTTCATTGCCGTTCGCGTCTTTACCTTTGAGCTCTCGGGGAACAACGGTGTACGCACAGCGGACGCCAGTGAAGCCGGCTGTTTTGGAGAAGCTGCGAAATTCAATTGCAACTTCCTTGGCTCCTTCGATTTCATAAATGCTGCGCGGTACATCCTCTTCCTGAATGAAGGCTTCATAAGCAGAATCATACAGAATGATGCAGTTATTTGCTTTGGCATAGTCTACCCAGCGCTTCAGCTCTGCTTTGGACAATGTCATGCCTGTCGGATTGTTAGGGTAGCAAAGGTAGATCAGGTCAACTTTACGGTCAGGCAGGCTGGGAATGAAATCATTTTCTGAGCTTGTCGGCAAATAGACGATATTCTCATACTGCTTAGTCTCTGGATTGAACTTGCCGGAGCGGCCTGCCATTACGTTCGTATCCACATAAACCGGATATACAGGATCTTGTACCGCAACGACTGCATCTTGGCTGAAAATTTCTTGAATGTTACCTACATCACATTTGGAGCCGTCGCTTACGAATACTTCATTCGTACCGATCTCAATGCCGCGTGCCTTGTAGTCATTCTCAATGATAGCCTGAATAAGAAAATCATACCCTTGCTCCGGGCCATAGCCGCGGAAGCTTCCCGGGCTTGCAAGCTCGTCCACTGCAGCATGCATAGCATTAACAACAGCTTCTGGAAGACCGCGTGTTACATCGCCTATTCCGAGACTGATGATTTGGGCATCCGGATTTTCCTGCGTAAATTTGGTACGGCGTTTTGCGATTTCGGAGAACAGGTAGCTGCCCTGCAATTCCGTATAATTGTGATTAATTTGTGTCATTCGAACCACACTCACCTTTCCATGCATTCACTGTTTTGTTTAAATCATAGCGTAATTCAGCCCTGCAGCCATATAAAGAATATGGCCAAAAGTTTGCACTTTTCGTCACTTAACGTACGCGAAGAATCGTGAGCTCATGTTCAAGATCCGGAGGTATCGGCGCTTGAAATTCCAGATACTCTCCCGACCGGGGATGTACAAACCCAAGTATTGCGGCATGCAGCGCTTGTCCGTTAAGGGCTATCGTCCTGCTTCTGGTACGTCCGTATACAGGATCGCCAGCAAGCGGATGGCCGATGTACTTCATATGTACGCGAATTTGATGCGTGCGGCCGGTCTCCAGCTGCAGTTCAAGCAGGGTGTAATCGCCGAAGCGTTCCACTACGGCGAAATGAGTCACCGCATGCTTACTCCCGCGCTCAATCACCGTGAACAGCTTACGATCATTAGGATCCCGCCCAATTGGCGCATCTACCGTGCCGTGCTCATGCGGTACATTCCCATGGACTAGTGCGATATATTTGCGGGTAACGGAATGCGCCTTGAGCTGCGCGGCAAGTGAAGCATGTGCAAGGTCATTCTTGGCTGCCATGAGCAGACCGGATGTATCCTTATCAATACGATGGACAATTCCCGGGCGCATCACGCCATTGATACCGGACAAATCCTTGCAATGATACATCAGCGCATTAACGATTGTCCCCGAAGGATGGCCCGGTGCCGGATGTACGACCATTCCTCTCGGCTTGTTAATGACAATGACGTCACTATCCTCATAGGCAATGCTGAGCGGAATATCCTCAGGCACAATAACAGCCGCTTCAGGCTGCGGTATGATAACCGTAATCTGATCAGCGGCGGCAAGCTTATAATTCGGTTTAACCTGCTGACCGTTCACACGAACAGCCCCGGAGCGGATCCACTCTTGAACTTGTGTTCTTGAGGTGGCTTCATCCTCAATACTTTCTGTTACGTATTTATCCAGCCTTTCACCTGACTCGGCATCACCGGTGATAAATTCTAAAGGCTCCTCATTGAATAGGCTGCTGTCCTTCATTTTCGTTTCGTTTATTTCGTTCATTTGAATCTCCGTTCTCATTTTTCATTGACAATATCGCATCGAGCATGATCAGGCCGACGCCGCATACGATGCCAGAATCTGCAAGGTTAAAAATCGGAAAGACATAGCTGCCAAATGTAAATTGCAAAAAGTCGACTACTTGTCCATATAACGCGCGATCAAGGAAATTACCAAACGCTCCGCCCAGTACAAGGCCTAGCCCGGTCAGCAACAGCACTTTACCGGAATGACGATTCTTGTACAAGTACCAAACTATACCTGCGACAACCAGCATCGTTATCGTAATGAACAAGATGGTCTGCTCCTGTAAAATCCCGAAAGCAGCACCTCTGTTACGGTGAGAGGTGATAATAAAGAAGCCATCGCCAAGCACATTAATTTGTTCACCGATTGCAAGCTGCTTCTCAATTACCTTCTTCGTTATGAAGTCAATAACAAATACAAAAACAGCGATCCAATAATAATAATATTTCACAATTAACATGCCCCCTCGTCCCAAACATTGTAGCATATTCATCCAATGCCGACTAGCGAATCATATCCGGCTCACTTTTACCAGCGTACCCATCGATGTCCTTTTGTAAAATGGCCTATCTTAGTGAAAACTAATGTCATCAAGAGCCGTCACATCGTACTCAAGAAAAGAGGTCTTCATACTTATGACGAATCTTACCGACAAGCAGCTTCATATGCTTCGCAGCAGCCTGGAAGCCGAGCAGGCTTCCATTGAGCAGCGTCTGGCCAGCAATGATCATTTTGGGCTAGGTGTTTCAATGAAGGATGAAACAGGGGAACTGTCCTACATCGATAATCACCCTGCTGATTCAGCAACTGAGATCTACGAGCGGGGCAAGGACATTGCTCTGCTTGAGCAGGAGGAATTTCACCTCTCACGCATCGATGATGCCCTGAGCGCAATGAACAATGGCGATTATGGAATATGCCGGACTTGTGGAGCGGATATTCCCTATGAACGATTGGAGGCACTGCCCGATTCTCTGTATTGTATAGAGCATGCCCCTCGTCAGGAGCTATCCGAGCGCCGACCTGCTGAGGAATCCTTCCTGTACCCTCCCTTTGGACGCTCAAGCATGGATGAGAAAGAATACAACGGTTTCGACGGCGAAGATGCTTGGCAGATTGTTGAGAGCTGGGGAAACTCGGATTCCCCTGCCATGTCAGAGAACAGAGATGTAGACTCTTACGATCATATCGGTATCGAAGCAGAAGAGGCTGACGGTTATGTTGAGCCGTTCGAGAGCTTCATCGCTACTGATATCACCGGCAATCATGTTACCGTAGTCCGTAATCGGGAATATTACGAATACATGGAGCATGACGAGGGAGATCATGGGCTTGAACAGCTTAAATAAGGTTTCGCCACAACTTTCTCGTACAGCCTTTCATTAATACGCGCCGCCTTCAAGCTGATGCTGTACGATCCGGACAATGTCTGCAATATAATCTCCGATGATCGGCAGGTTCAGCGCCCCAAGCAGCTGCAGCACATAGAGGATGGTTGCAGCGAAAAAAGTAAATCCGATCGCAATTCCGATGCCGCGCGCTGTACCGGCAAGTATATTCCGCCATATGAGCGAAAAGGGCCGGTTAAGCAGCTGAACATACTCGGCAATTTGCGTATGTTCCATTTGCAGTGACAGCTTCTCCAGCTGGTGCTCCAATACTTCCATCGAACGGTGAAGTGTACGCTGATCTTTCGAATCCTCGCTTATGTCGATCCCTCCCGGGAATAATGAAGTTCTGCGTTAAACAAACAAAAGCCCAAGTGTTGCTGCTGGGAGCGGCTTATGCTGCTCGCCGGTAGCAACGCTTGAGGCGTTCGTTAACTGCTGCTATTCCATTACTATTCCCTTATCCGTCGATTCGAATTCCAATTTCTTTCTCTCCAAGCGAAATACGCTCCATGCCTTCTTGGGAGGTATATTCCACTGCGCTTAACAGAACATTCTCGAACAATACGAACTCAAACGCTTGAAGCGCTTCATGAAGCTCTGCATCTACATCGAGCAAGAGATGAATCCTTTTCTCGATCGGAAGATCCAGCTTCTTGCGTGTGTCCTGAACGGCACGAATGACTTCGCGAACAAGTCCTTCTTGTTCTAATTCCGGGGTAATATCCGTATTGATGGCTACTGTTAGACCATAACCGGATGCCGAGGCAAAGCCTGATTTTGCTTGTTTCTCCACAAGCAGCTCTTCAACCGTAATCGTAAGCGTCTCGCCCTCAGCGGTTGTAAAGCTCAGCTCCCCGTTCTGAACGATTTCCTTTGTCTGATCAGCCTGGAGCGACTTCAAATACGATTGGATCGGTCCAACGTGTTTGCCATACTTCTTACCGGCAACCTTAAGGTTCAGCTTAAACGTAAAGTCAACAAATCCGCTGTCCCCGCTGGCAATCGTAATCGACTTCACATTGATTTCTTCTTGGATAATGACCTCATAATCAGACAGATCAAACTCGCGGTCAAGCGCCACGATAAGCTCTGAGAGCGGCTGGCGTGTTTTGATTCCTGTTTCGTTACGTACATTTCGCGCCAGCTCAACAATCTCTCTGGCTGTTTCCATATCACGCTCAAGCGTCTCATCGATTGCCGCTTCATCAGCTGCCGGGTAGTCTGCCAAGTGTACACTGCTTCCTCCGCCTAAATTCACGAACACATCATCTGCAAGCAGAGGTGCAAAAGGAGCAATTAGCCGCGAAAGCGTAAGAAGTACCGTGCGCAGGGTTCCGTAGGCGTCTAATTTATCATCTGTCAGCCCGCTGCCCCAGAACCGGTCACGGGAGCGGCGAATATACCAGTTGCTGAGCTCATCAACGAATGTCTCGATTAACTTAGCCGCATTCAGGAAGTCATTCACGGCCAGGCCTTTCGTTACTTGCCGTATGAGCGTATTCTGACGCGAGATAATCCAACGATCCAGCTTGCTGCCGGAAACACGGTGCGGCTGCTCAGCCGGATCGTAGCCATCAATGGATGCGTAAAGCGCGAAGAACGCATGCGTATTGACGATCGTATCGATAACCTTCGACTTCGCTTCACCGACAATACCGCGGGAGAAACGTTTGCTGTTCCAAGGTGCGCTGTCTGCAAGCAGAGCCCACCGGAATGCGTCTGTACCGTACTCCTCAATGATTTCCCACGGGTCAATAACATTCCCTTTCGATTTGGACATCTTCTGCCCGTTCTCATCAAGGATATGCCCGGTTGAGATGACCGCTTTATAAGGCGCCTGACCATTATACAGCGTTGAAACCGCAAGTAAACTGAAGAACCATCCGCGTGTTTGGTCGATTCCTTCACAGATAATATCCGCAGGATACTGCTCAGCGAATTTCTCTTGATTCTCGAACGGTTGATGATATTGTGCGAAAGGCATCGAACCGCTGTCAAACCACACATCGATAACTTCGGATGTACGTGTCATTACACCGCCTTCACAATGCGGACAGTGCAGCTTCACTTCGTCAACGTAAGGCTTATGCAGTTCGATATCCGGCGAGATCGGATGGGTCGAACGAGCAACCAAATCTGCTCTGCTGCCCGGTGAGTGCTGATCGCCGCAGCTATCGCACACCCAAACGTTTAGCGGAGTGCCCCAGTAGCGGTTACGGCTGATATTCCAATCTACAAGATCCTCCAGGAATTTACCGAAACGGCCTTCGCGAATATGACCCGGATACCAATCCACCTTGCTGTTATTGGCAATCAACTGGTCCTTGATAGCAGTCGTCTCGATAAACCAGCTTTCAGTCGCATAGTACAGAAGCGGTGATTTACAGCGCCAACAGAATGGGTAGCTGTGTTCATAACGTTCCTTCGAGAAGAGAAGCGAACGTTCGCTTAGCATTTTGACAATATCGATATCGCAATCCTTAACGAAGCGGCCTGCAAGATCCGTGATAGAATCCATGTAACGTCCTGCATTATCGACAACATTCAGGAAGCTGATGTTATTTTGCTTGGCCACTCTATAGTCATCTTCACCATGAGCGGGAGCGATATGAACGATACCTGTACCGCTTGTGTCACTGACAAAGTCGCCTGGAATGATAATATGACCACCAGGAACGGACACATAGCCAAATGGAGGCGTATATTTACGTCCAACAAGCTCTGAACCTTTGATCGTATTCAGAATCTCATGCTCGCTGCCTTTCATTACGCTCTCAACAAGCGCAGCCGCAACGATGTATACTTCTTCATCTTTACTTACGCGCGCATAGTCAAGCTCCGGATTAACGGCAAGCGCCACATTAGCAGGCAGCGTCCAAGGTGTTGTTGTCCATGCCAGTACGGATTCATCAGTGTCAGCAAGCTTGAATTTCACCGTTGCACTTAAATCCTTCACATCTTCATACCCTTGAGCAACTTCATGCGAGCTCAATGTCGTCTGGCAGCATGGACAGTACGGGCTTACACGGTGACCGCGGTACAGCAAGCCTTTGCCATGAATCGTCGACAATATATGCCACACACTTTCGATATAGTCGTTATTCAGCGTGATATAAGGATCATCCATGTTGGTCCAGTAGGCGATCGCCTCTGTCAATTCACGCCACTGCCGTTCATATTCGAATACGCTGTCTTTACATTTGGTAATGAATTTCTCGACACCGTATTCCTCAATTTCTTGTTTGCCCGAAATTCCGAGCTGTTTCTCAACACCAAGCTCCACCGGCAATCCATGCGTATCCCAGCCTGCTTTACGAACAACACGGTAGCCGTCCATCGTCTTATAGCGGCAAATGAAATCCTTGATAACCCGACCAAGCACATGCCCGATATGCGGTTTACCATTTGCTGTCGGAGGACCTTCATAGAATACAAAATTCGGTTTACCGTCGCGATGTTCAATCGATTTCTTGAATGTTTCTTCTTTGTTCCATTTGGCTAATACCCGCTTCTCGCGCTCTCTAGCACGTTCCTTAACATCAATGCGCTGCATCACAGAACATCTCCTTTAATTCATATTGAAAAACAAAAAAAGCCCCGCCCCCAAAAAGGGACGAGACTGACTCGCGTTACCACCCTTGTTCCAAGAAAGCGGCATTCAACTCCCCCTATCGACAGAGAGATGAATGAACAGCACGATTTACTTGGCACCTTAGTCACGAATTTAAACATCCGCGGTCCTTGTAACGGTGGACTTCCGGCAGCGCTTAGTAAATTTGGACCAGAAACAGCTTCAACTTCCCAGCTATCTGAGTGCCAAAAGGTTCGGCTCCGCTTCTCGGAGAGGATATTCCGCCATCGTTTCTACACCGGCTTTCAGCAAATCGCCGGCTCTCTGGAGTAAAAACGTAAATGGCGTACTCGTTCTCGTCAACGAATTCAGCTTATCAAAACATATTGTATGATTACATTTATACGCGTTTCGTTATCAATTGTCAAACTATTCGAGAATGATTAAGATTCACGTGCGATTTCGCTGGATAACCGGCCTCCGCCTTCAAGGGAATCCCAGCCGTCATGACTTAACAGGTCAAGCTGTGCCTCAACAAGAGTCCGGAAACGGGCACGGTAAATGGAAGCTTGCTTCTTCAATTCTTCCACTTCAAGCGCTACTTTGCGGGATTTGGAGAGGGATTCATTAATGATGCGATCCGCATTCTTCTCCGCTTCTTTCAGGATAAGCTGTGCTTCCTTCTTCGCATTGCTCTTGAGATCATCTGCTGCTTCTTGGGCAACGATGATGGTCTTGCTGAGCGTCTCTTCTATAGTGGCGAAGTGGTTCAGCTTCTCTTGAAGCGAGAGTGCCTGATTCTGCATTTCCTTATTCTCACGAATAAGCGCTTCGTAATCTTTAATGACCTGATCCAGAAATTCATTCACTTCATCTTCGTCATATCCACGAAGGCGTCTTCCAAATTCCTTGTTATGTATGTCCAATGGCGTAAGCGGCACTGGTGCACCTCCTAAAAAGTTTACCGAAGGAAAACTAGCTTCGGAAGTTGATCTATAAGTTTTCCGAAGGAAAACTCACTCCGGAAGCAAGTCCTGTAAGTTCGAATTCGTTTCGCATGCGCAATCCAGAAATCGTCATCATAGAACCGAGTTAACAGTTATCATTCGACAAGCCCGGCCATATTCCTGCAACCCATTAGATTAATTTGCCGACTTTTACGCGAACTCGGCCTTTCTTCGTCGTGCCTTCAACAGACAGCATTTTAAATCGCCCCAGCCCCTGCATCGATACAACATCTCCTTCTTTTAAAGGAGCTGAAGGATCTTCTTCGACTTTCCAGTTCACGCGGCAGCGTCCGGCCCGAATAGGATCGACTATTTTTGAGCGGCTGATCCGATAGACATCGCTGGCTATTCCGTCAAGACGCAAAGAGGCTACCGATAAGCTTAATTCCTCGAAAGCAGAGACGGTTGTCTGCAAGCTCGATAAAGGCAAAATATCCGTTAGTACATTCGCCCTATGGACTTGGCGCAAATGAATATTAATATAATCTGCAATCTCCCCGGCCACCAGACAATGAGCAAACTCATCATGTACGTGGAGGTCGCCAACGCGGTCACGTTTAATACCTAAACCGAGCATGGCACCCAGATAATCTCCATGGTCAAGTTCCAGATGTCCTTGTGTGCTGCCTTTCACTGCAATCAAAGAGATACCTTCAGGCTCGTCCTCAAGCCTCCGATAATCGGGCGCAATAAGCGCACGTTTGCGTTCTGCGCCTTCATAACCTCCAAACAGCCTCACTTGAACCTCTGGCTGGCGGTTCGCAAGGCTGATCAGAATATCGGCTTGCCTCGGATCAAGAAAATCAGTCCGCTTCAGCTCATGCGCGAAAGCCGCTCGTTCGATCCATTCGGATGCTCGGTCAACGAACGGCTTTTCATCGGGATGGAAATGAACATAGATATCCGGTTTCATCAGATAAACAAATGAACGATCGCATCAATGCCTTTTGTTACGAAACGAAGCGCAAACAAGGCGACGATCGGAGATATATCCAGCATACCGCCGATAGGAGGTATGATGCGTCTGAACGGGGTCAAATACGGTTCAACAATTTTACCGAGCAGTTCACCCACGAAACTCTCACGCACACTTGGCAGCCAGGACAAGAGGATATATCCGATAATTAGAAAGCTGTAGATCTCGGACAATGTGTATATAATATTTGTTGCAGAGTCACTCAACTCAAGGTCACCTCATCTTTTTGTATTCTTGCTCCTCAGTCAGCATTTCCGAAATTGCCCCTTGAATTTCAACCGTGTCCGGCGTACACAGAAAAATATTGATCCCAAGCTTCGAAATGCTCCCATTAAGAGCATAAACGGTTCCGCTTAGAAAATCGACGATCCGAACAGCTTGGTCGTTCCGTACGCGCTGCAAATTAACAACTACAGAACGGCGCGAGCGCAGATGATCCGCAATTTCCTGTGCTTCATCATACGAACGGGGCTCATTCAATATAACACGGACATTCTTCTGAGAGTGTATGCTGACCACATTGTTTCCTTTCGTACTTTGTTTACGTGCTTCGAATGGAGAAGTTTCAATCTCTTGTTCTTCGTGGTGCTCCACTCTTTCGCGTTCCACAATTTCCTCTTCCTCCTGCAGCCCAAGAAAATTCATGAATTTGTTCATCACGCTCATTTTTTGTTCCTCCTAAAAGTTTTTGCGAGGCTCTGCCTTAAGATAACTTGTTAAAGTTATCTTGTGAGCAAAAACTCACTTCGGAAGCCATACTTAAGTTTTTGCGAGGCTCTGTCTTAAGATAACTTGTTAAAGTTATCTCGTGAGCAAAAACTCACTTCGGAAGCCATACTTAAGTTTTTGCGAGGCTCTGCCTTAAGATAACTTGTTAAAAGTTATCTTGTGAGCAAAAACTCACTTCGGAAGCCATACTTAAGTTTTTGCGAGGCTCTACACAAATTTGGGATGCTAGCTTTTACCGACCAGCATTGTCCCAAGCCGCAGCCAGGTTGCCCCCTCTTCCACAGCAACTTCAAAATCACCCGACATTCCCATCGATAAATCGGTTACCGGTTTCCGAAGCACAGCTTGTGCGTTCAAATCATCGCGGAGCTGTCTGAGACCGCGGAATACCGGACGGGACTGCTCCGCTTCTCCGTCAAGTGCCGCCATGGTCATGAGACCGATCGGCTCAATATGCGGCATGCCTGCAAGCTCACCAGCGAACTGATGCAGCTCCTCCGGAGCAAGACCATGCTTGCTGTCTTCGCCGGACACGTTTACTTGTATAAAACACGGTACAACGATGCCAAGCTGCTCGGCACGCCGTTCGATGGCTTGTGCCAAAGACAGCCTGTCCAATGAATGAATGTATGTAAACCTTCCAATGACGTCTTTGACCTTGTTAGTTTGGAGCGATCCGATAAAATGCCATATCGGCTCAATTCCGGCAACGGAATCCTCCTGCCCGCCAGTCATTGACTGCCACTTGGCTTGAGCATCCTGCCAGCGGTTCTCCCCAAGATGAAGGAGCCCTGCCTGCAGCACGCTCTTCGTTTGTTCTATACCCACATACTTGGTTACGGCAATCAAGTTTATACCCTGCCGTTCTCTGCCGCTTCTCCGGCAAGCCTCGGCTATCCGTTTCTCTACCGTTTCTATTCGCTCAAATAATGTCACGCGTTGGTTTCTCCTTTTTTCATGCCGATCCAGCTAACCATACGTCCAGTCGGTCCGCCTTCCACACGATGCGAAAAGAAGAGTTCCGTCGAACAACCGGTACACCACTCTGATATTTCGATATGCGTCGGCAAAATTCCTGCTTTTATCATAATCTGTCGGTTCAATTCTTTCAAGTTTATCCGAGCTTTTCCTCCGCTGGTCGGTTTAACTATTTCGCTAAGCGCTCCGGATTGATCGCTTTGTACTAATTCCAGCTCTCGAATAATCGGATTAACACGGCCCAGCACAACTTCATCCACCTCATAACAGCAGCTGCCGATCGATGGACCGATTGCCGCTTGAATTTGCCCTGCTTCGCAGCCATAGTTAGCTTGCATCGCTTCGACGGTCAACCGCGCAATTTCAAGCACAGTGCCCTTCCAGCCCGCATGCGCAAGCGCGATCACGCTCCGGGCCTGATCAAAGAAATATAAAGGAACACAATCGGCATAGAAGGAAGTTAGAAGGACATCCTTTTCATTCGTCACCATTGCATCCGCGTCGCCGACGGAGGTCGCCCGGCTCGTTCGGCCTTTGCCGCGGTCTTGAGCTGTAACTACATGGACTTCACAGCCATGCACCTGTTCCCCGCATGTCCACGCCTCGAAAGGCCACCCCAGCGATTGCGAAAGCAGCTCCCTGTTACGGATGACGGCATCATTTTCATCGCCGACGTGCAAACCCATATTAAGCGATGACCACGGCGCTTCGCTTGTCCCGCCCAGCCGGCTCGTAAAGCCTGCACTGAGACCTTCACAGCTTCCCATCCATTCTGACAATAAAAAAAGCGAAGGCATCTTCGCTGAATCAATCTGTTTAAAGGGTTCCATATGTTTTATCACCTCATCCACAGTCTATCATAGCGGAAGCTTTCCTTGCGAGCTTTGCCTCAGCCCGCAAGGATCCATTTGCGCTTATCTGTATTATCGGACCTGCACGTCATCCTCTTCGTTCCGGTACACTTTAGCATCGTCTATGCGAACAAGAACGACATCTGTACCTATCTTCACGATATTGCGCCACGGAATAATAACGTCAGTCCCGCCGCCGCCGAACAAACCGAAGAATTTCGTATTATTGGGCACGACTATCGAATCGATCCGTCCCTGGCGCAGGTCCAGCTCCAAGTCACTAACCTGGCCGAGCTTACGGCCATCCACAATGTTAATGACATCCTTCGTTTGAAAGTCGGATATTTTCACTATACGCTCACCACATTTCTGCAAAAGGTTATCACCCATTCGCTTGTATTATTACTATATGTGCCTCATGGGTAAAATGTCCTGATCAGAAAAGGAAACGGTGAAATTAATACTTGCTGTGACTTTAAGCAAATCCGTACAGAAAGCTTCGCGGATTTGTAGAAATGATTTTCAGAACCAGCGAAACATGTATTTTTCCCATTAAAAAAACGGCGCAAGGCGCGCCGTTTACGTTTTAACATGCTTTTGCATTTGTTGAATCGCTGATTTCTCCAGACGCGAAACCTGCGCCTGCGAGATGCCGATTTCATCGGCAACCTCCATTTGCGTTTTCCCTTCGAAGAACCGCATGGAAAGAATCATTTTCTCGCGTTCGTTTAGTTTATGCATCGCTTCCCGAAGAGCGATCTCTTCAATCCACGATACATCTTTGTTCTTATCGTCGCTTATTTGATCCATTACATAGATCGGGTCGCCCCCATCATGATAAATAGGTTCGAACAATGATACCGGGTCCTGAATGGCATCGAGCGCGAACACGACGTCCTCCTTCGGAACGTTCAGCGCTTCGGAAATTTCGAATATCGTGGGCTCCCTTGAGTTTTTGTTCGTCAAGCTATCGCGCACTTGCAGCGCCTTGTAAGCAATATCACGCAGGCTTCGAGACACACGGATCGGGTTGTTATCCCTCAGATAACGGCGGATTTCACCGATTATCATCGGCACGGCATAGGTGGAAAACTTCACGTTCTGACTCAGATCGAAATTGTCGATCGCCTTCATGAGGCCGATGCAGCCGACTTGGAACAGATCATCTACGAATTCGCCACGATTGTTGAAACGTTGAATGACACTGAGCACTAGCCTTAGGTTGCCGTTGACCAATTTCTCTCTTGCTGCCCATTCGTTTTGTGTTTGCAATGCCGTAAAAAGCTCGCGCATTTCAGCATTGGTCAGGACAGGCAGTTTCGCGGTATCCACTCCACAAATCTCAACTTTGTTTCGCGTCAACGATGATTACCTCCCAAGGAGAAACATTAATGTACAGTATCTCCCCGGCACCCCAATTTATTCCCACCAAATGTAAAAGAAACCTTCGGAAATATCCGAAGGCTTCAAAAGGCGCGTACTTACTTCATTAGCACGATATTTTGCAGATTCAGTTTGTTCAATTGTGCTTCCTGCTCAGCAGCTGAACCCTCAACAACAGCAGCTCCTTTATAAACCGTTTGTCCGTTTGCCAGATCAATAATGATGACCTCGCTCCGCTTATCCGTGTGGACAAGCAAATACATGTTACGATCATCAAAGCTTGTTCTCGGGAGCGAAGCTGACCCGAGATCAGAATAAGCAAGCGTTATCGCTGGTTCTGATTTACGATCGCTCAAATTGTATTTCTCAATGGTCATTCCCGCTTTATCTGCCGATAATTTCAAGATGCGCTCACCCGAAACATAATATGAATCCGTATCCTGCGGCGTTGAACTGTTTATTGGAAACGGAATCATTTCTTCCTTGCCGGTTCTTAGATTATAAGAGCTGAAGCTGTAGTCCACCGATGAGACCGAATAGGAGCTATCAACATTTGATTTGCCGTTAAGCTTCTGAAGATGAGTGGTTTTATGTTGATAGATGACCCGCTCGCTTGACGTTAGAGCTTGTACATCATGCAGCAGGAAGAATTCCTCAAACGTTGTTTCGTCTACATATTGGTCCTCGCCTGCCATATCGTCCTGTAAGATCTTCTTGGCTGCAGGATCGATGGAATAAATATGCGTTTCGGACAGATTACCGGACTTAGGCTGTACTGCCGTTCGTTTAGCATTACGTGTCAGCAGCTTCAGCTGCTTGTCGACCATCTGTACATTCTGAATGTTCATCCATAAATAATTGGTATCATTAGGTACGCTGATTTCAAAATCACTCACCTTGCTGCTGCTCTTATCCAGAACAGATACTTGAAAATCGAATTTGTTATTCCGATTGAGCTGATTATAGGTCGATTCTAAATCGACATAGACCAGCACCTGCTTATCCTCGTAAAAGCCGATCAGATTCTCTTTGCCTCTCATGAAGCTCCCGTGCTCTTGTTGTAATCGGTTCAATTGAATCTTCGTCTTGTAATCGTAGTACCGGTGCGATTCGGCAAGCTGCCAGAGAAGAGACTTCTCGCTATCATAGGAACTTCCTGCCTGATCGACCCGCACATCCCCATTGGCATACTCAAATCTGCCCTGCATAACTATATCGGCCGCCTGCTTCTCATCCCCTTCACTCTTAACTAGCTTGAAGCTTGGCAGGGGATTCAATAAGGACTCGATATAAAAGCTTCCCAGGCTGATTACGATAAGGGCAATAAGTACGACGGACTTCCAATAACGTTTCATTCATTCTTCCCCCTAAACCGTAACCTTTTTTTGAAGTAAATATAAACTGATCCATAGCGAAATGAGGCCAATGATCAGTATGAGTACCATTTCGATGGTCAAAGATTCCATCGGATACAAATAGAGATCGAAGTGCAGGAAGCTTGTTTGATAATCATAAAGATAGAGAGGAGCGATCAATATCAACGAGACAACGATTAAATAGAGAATCCCTGCAATAATCCCCTTGAGACGATAACTGCGTTCCAGGAGTACGATCGTGAATAAAAGAATGACAAGTGCCGTACCCGTGCCATAGAGAAGAAGAAAATCAGTCAAATGATTCGGAACCAGCACGACAAATATATAATAATACCGAATCATTTCAAGCAATGAAACCGGATCTGAAAGCGCCTGAGGAACACTCATACGGCAAATGAGCTGCTCAATCGGCAATATCGCTAATTGAAACCCGACTAAACCCAAAACAAGCAATAAAATAGCGGTAAGCTTGGCCAAATAGATATTCCTTCTGGCCGTAGGCAGCATGAGAAGACGATAAATAAACGAGTTCTTCCCCATCCACTCCCGGTACCAGATAAACACGGTGTACAAGAGCAGCGTGACAGCGCTGAGCGCTATCGGCGCCACAATCCACATGCTGGCATCCATCATCGCTGTATATAGATTAAAAGCTCCGTGCTTCACCACATACTGTGCATCTGTCAGCAGTTCGGTTTCCAAAATATGCTGCCGCCTCGACATATAATCCCGAGCGGCCATCAGCACCCCCCCGCACTGCACAAGCAGCGTCACTGCGAACAATACGACATACAGCTTCCAGAAACGGCTGATCTCCATATGGACCAGCTTCATATATCGGTTCATGCCTGGTACACCTCTCTCATGACATCCATGACGGATTTGCCTTCTTCCTGGCGGACTTCCTCGCAGTTGAACTCTTTACTGACAACACCTTGATTGATGAGGACAACCTTATCGATCAGATGTTCAATATCGTTGATCTCATGAGTGGTCAGGATAACGCCGCGTTCTTCAATCAGATGGCTCGTGAATACGGAAGCAATCTGCTCCCTGCTGAAGATATCAATGCCGGAGAACGGCTCATCCATCAGCACATAATCGGTATCTACCGCTAATCCGAGCAGCAGATTAAGCTTGGCTGCATTACCTTTGGACAGCTCCCCTACGCGGTCTTTCACATTCAGCTTGAAAAAGGATGCCATTTCATCGGCCCGCTTCTGATTCCAGTAGCTGTAGAAATCCTTCATGAACAGCATGCAGCTGCCGATCGTCATGCTTGGCGGCATCGTAATCGTATCTGGAATGAAGGTCACTTTCTCGTATGTACGACTGCTTAACGGTTCTCCGTCAATCAGAATCCGGCCGCTCTTAATCGGGGTCAAGCCCATGATAGCTTTGAGAATGGTAGACTTCCCGACGCCATTCATGCCGATCAGACAAGTAATTTGCCCCTTCTCGGCAGTGAACGTAATACCGTCAAGCACATGCTTCCCGCCGAATTTCTTCTTCACTTGTTTCACTTCAATCATGCTTAAGCCCCCTAATCCTTCGAGCGTTCTTCAATGTACTTGTTCTTTACGATTTCCAGGAGCTCTTCGACAGGAACGTTAATCTTGCGAATAGAAGCCACGAACGCATCAACGGCGTCCCCGATCAGCTCTTCCCTGATTCCGCTGAGCACCTGCCCGTCCGTTGTAATTCGACTGGGAGAATTCCCTTCCGTAATAATCAACTTTTGCTCCTCCATTTCTTTATAAGCTTTCTGAGCGGTGTTCGGGTTAATTTTGAACAGCCCTGCCACTTCTCTGCGTGATGGAATGACTTGTCCTGGCTCCAGCTTGCCCATTGCGAGTTCTTCTTTAAAATAGCGGACAACCTGGAGATAGACAGGATCTCGATTGTTAAAGCTTACATCCAGCGGTCCGTCTCCAATGTTCATGCTTTATCCAACTCCATTTCGAGTGTGTGTACTACTTAGTTCATACACTATAAGTGTACTATATCGATCATACACCTAATTTGTCAATTACTAACTTTAATACCAGCATCTCTAAAAGCAAAAAGGCGCCCAACATCCCGTTAAGGAGTTGAGCGCCAACATTCAAAGCATCGTTTACCGGTATCTAACTATTCAAAGGCCGGCACAATCGCACCCTTGTATTTGTCCTCAATAAACTTCTTCACTTCTGGGGAACGCAGCATCTTCGCCAAGGTTTGAATCGCTTCAGAATCCTTGTTGTCCGGACGGGCAACCAGAATGTTGACGTAAGGGGAATCCGCACCTTCGATGAATAGTGCGTCCTTGGTTGGGACTAAGCCGGCTTCGAGTGCATAGTTCGTATTGATCAGAGCGAGATCTACCTCATCAAGAACGCGCGGCAGCGTCGCTGCTTCTACCTCTGTAATCTCAAGCTTCTTCGGGTTCTCCGTAATATCGGCAACCGTTCCTGCAACGCCTACGCCATCTTTCAGCGTAATCAGTTTATTGGCTGCGAGCAGTGCAAGAGCACGTCCGCCGTTTGACGGGTCATTGGGAATAACGACCTTCGCTCCTGATTTCAGCTCATCGATTTTCTTGATCTTCTTCGAATAAGCACCGAACGGTTCAATATGCACGCCAGCCACATTCACAAGATCATAGCCTTTATCCTTGTTGAACTGTTCGAGATAAGGAGTGTGCTGGAAAAAGTTTGCATCGAGCTCCTTCTCATACAATTGTGTATTGGGCTGTACATAATCATTGAACTCCACGATTTCCAGGTTAATCCCTTTTTCCTTGAGGAGCGGCTGGATGGCTTTTAGAATCTCAGCATGAGGCACCGGTGTTGCGCCAACCTTCAATGTTACTTCTTGCGTGCCTTCGTTCGCCTTCGAATCATTTGCCGCCGTGTTTCCAGCAGGAGTGGTATCATTTGACGTATTATTTTTTTTGCTCCCGCACGCTGATACGACAACGGCAAGCAGCACCGCAAGTACAATTAAACTCAGTTTTTTCATTGTAAGTCCTCCGTTGGTAAATTTTCTCTATTCGTTCTGATTATTTTCGGCTAAATCGTCGTACCAAAAGGTCTCCTGCCGTCTGCAAAATCTGCACCAATACAATGAGCAGCACTACAGTAACCAGCATGACGTCTGTCTGGAATCGTTGATAGCCGTATCGAAGTGCAAGGTCACCCAGACCGCCTCCGCCGATAACGCCTGACATTGCCGTGTAAGATACGAGCGTGACGGCGGTTATTGTAACAGCCGCTAGCAGCCCCGGACGCGCCTCAAGCAGCAGCACGCGCCTCACGATATCCCATCTGGAGGCTCCCATCGCCTGCGCGGCTTCAATGACGCCGCGATCCACTTCACGCAGCGAGGTCTCCACGAGTCTCGCGAAGAACGGGGCAGCCGCAGCAACAAGCGGCGGAATGGAACCCTCAACGCCAAGCGTTGTTCCTGTAATCCATTTCGTTACCGGCATAATGGTAATCATCAAGATAACGAAGGGGACAGAGCGCAGCACATTAACGATTACGGATAAAATCATATAAACAACAGGCTGCTCAAGCAGCTGTCTCCGCGAGGTTAAGAATAAAACCACACCCAGAATCAATCCAAGAATAATCGTGAATACAAGCGATGACGCCATCATTGTGAGGGTGTCTTTGGTCGCTTTCCATATTTCCGTCCATCTCACATTCTCGAAGGTCATGTTAATTCCCCCACATCCAGTCCCTCGCTGCGCAGTGCAGCAATAACCTTTTTTATTTCAGGTTCATTCCCAATCAGTTCGATGACAAGCTGGCCATATGGCGTACCCTTCATTCTGGATACAATGCCTTGGAGAATGGTGAATTCGACTGACGTTGTCTTAACCGCATTATACAGAATCGGCTCGTAGGTCAAATCCCCGATGTAATTCAAACGAACAAGCTTGCCCCTGCTGACCCCGATTAACTCCGTCACATCAAATGAATCGGCTACCTGGCTGACAAAATCGATCGTCACTGGATGCTCGGGCTTCAAGAACACCTTCAGCACCTCGCCTGACTCTACAACTTCGCCTTTATCGATAACGGCTACCCGGTCACAAATGGAACGGATAACGTGCATTTCATGCGTAATAAGAAGAATGGTTATGCCCAGCTTCTGGTTAATATCGACCAGCAGCGCAAGGATAGAGTTCGTTGTCTGCGGATCGAGCGCCGAAGTCGCTTCATCGCACAGCAGCACATCCGGATTATTGGCAAGCGCCCTCGCTATGCCGACGCGCTGCTTCTGCCCGCCTGAGAGCTGAGACGGATATTTATCCGCATGATCGACAAGACCGACAAGCTTTAGCAGCTCGTTCACTCTTCGGTCGATTTCCTTCATCCCCATTTTTGCGAGTCGAAGCGGGAATGCGATGTTGCTTCGAACCGTAGCCAGACTCAATAAATTAAAATGCTGAAATATCATTCCGATTCGTCTTCTCTGCATCTGAAGCTGGCTTGATGAGAGCGTCGTCAGCTCTTCGCCGCCTACTTTAACGGAACCGGTTGAAGGGCGCTCCAATAGGTTTACGCATCTAAGCAAGGTGCTTTTTCCCGCACCTGAATGTCCGATAATACCGAATATTTCACCCTTGTTCACGGTCAAATTAATATTCCTGATCGCTTCGACGGAAACCGAGCCGGACCTGTAGGATTTACTTATGTCCTTAAGCTCAATCAGTTGAATTACCTCCTGCTTCGTCAATCGTACCCCACCTATGTAGAATACCCATTGATATGAAAAATGCATTGCAAATTGCGAGCGAGCAACGGTTGGTATTATATCGAACTCCAGTACCTATTGTCACTGTCAAATATTTCTTACACCTATACTCATTTCAGTTAAACAGGCTGCATAACCATTCAAACGGATGCGCAAAATACTTCCCATATCAGGCGAGGGGAGGGTTTACTCCGATATGTCTAAACAGCAGGGTCATGGCGCTCAGAATACAACAACGAGGAAAAAGAAGAAAAACAAGAGCACGAGCGGTGGAGAAAGCGAGAGCTAACTTCGATTCAAGCCATTCACGTTCATAAAAAAATCCCGGAATCCTTATAACAAGGAGCTCCGGGATTTCTACATCAAACCATCTTATTAAACTCCTTGCGCAGCCGCTTGATGATCCGCTTCTCCAGCCTGGAGATATACGATTGGGAAATGCCAAGCAGGTCCGCAACATCCTTCTGCGTCTTCTCTTCGCCATCCGCAAGACCAAACCGCAGCTCCATAATGATCCGTTCTCTCTCGGTCAGCTTATCAAGCGCCTTATGCAGCAGCTTCCGGTCAACCTGCTCCTCAATATTGCGATAAATCGTATCATTCTCCGTTCCCAGTACATCCGAGAGCAGCAGCTCGTTGCCATCCCAGTCGATATTCAGCGGTTCGTCGAAGGATACTTCCGTCCTTGTTTTACTGTTGCGGCGAAGATACATCAATATCTCATTCTCAATACACCTTGATGCGTATGTCGCCAGCTTGATTTTTTTCTCCGGATCAAAAGTATTGACCGCTTTAATAAGACCAATAGCCCCAATCGAGACGAGATCCTCGATATGAATGCCCGTATTCTCAAACTTGCGGGCGATGTACACGACCAGTCTCAAATTACGTTCGATAAGCATAGCACGTATGGCAGAATCGCCGGACGGCAGCTTATCAAGCAAATATTCCTCTTCTTCACGAGTGAGCGGCGGCGGCAGCGCTTCGCTTCCGCCAATATAATAGATCTCCTCACTTTTTAATCCGAATAAAAATAAAACCCGATAATAATATAACTGCAGGACTAATTTCCATTTTACGAGCATGCTGCCCCATCCCTCCCCGAAGAACTGTGAACTGAATCGATCGTGATGCTTCGATTTTGCAGAAGTGACGGATGGATGATCGCTTGATACGTCCCATCAGTGACTAATTTGCCTGCATCTAGACCAATAAGTACCTTACGTGATTCAAATTGTTCTCCATCCCGGACGATGATGACCATGTCGGGTTTAATCGCAAGCATAAATTGTGCGCCCCGGTTCACCCCGCGGTATGGCACTAGACGAAGACGATCCTGCCAAATAAAGGGCTCATCATCATTCATATTTGCAAGCAGCTTATCGACCTGTGATTCGCGAATCTTATTGATCCACGAAGGCGGAAGCACCTCCTGCCAAACGCAAGTCTCCATGACCATGACCGGCGTGCGGGTAAGCGGTTCATATAATTGATTACCTGTGTCAATCAAGCCTACACAGCTATACGTACAATCACCGATTCTGACTTTCACCTCCGCAAGATGATTGCGAACCAGATCACGCTCTTTGCGCTGGGTCATAACGGAACGGTAGATGTAATAACCGACACAGACGATAGAAAATACGAATAGGATGGAAGGTCTAATCATAAATCCATATTGACCGTCAACCGATTTGAAAGTATCCCATACCTCTTTTGAGCTGTTCATAAGCAAATAATTGAATCCAAGCACAGCACCGGCAGCAGCGAAATTCACACCATAAAATGCTCCAAGATGACGGATGAAATGTTGGACGCTTCCAAATCCAAAAGCCGTAAGCAGCATTATGACCGACAAAACAATTTTGATGATAATGGTGAACAGAAACGAGAGCGGCGGAAAAACCATCATGACGGCATATAACGAACCGATGACCGCGGCCAGCAGTACACGCCACCATTTGGCCCGAATGCTGCGCACCCAAGCCGTGAGCAGAAGATTAGAACCGTCAATGAGTAGATTAATCATGAAATAGACATCGATATAAACTACATTCAGTGCCTTCACCTTCCTGCCGCACTTTCCACTGAACAGACGCCCTCCATGCGTTTCTAGCGAGGATCAGCGGCTTGTGTTTAGTATAGTTAAAGCCTATTACAATGTCTGTCTAAACATGCCGTCAGGAGCGATCTTTTTTTGTCGATGTCTCTCGCTGGACAGGCTGTGAACAGCCGTCAGGAATTTACAGAAACGGCAAAAAAGCCGCTTTCCGTATTGTACGGAAAGCGGCCAAAGACCTATTGCCTAGCGGTCATTATTACGTTTGTTGCGCAGAAATGCCGGAATATCAAGCTGGTCGCTGGATACTGTGCTGCCGAAAGGCTTTGGTCCCGAGCTTACGCTTGGCGCCGCAGCGCGTGCTTCTCCAGTCTTCTCTTCCGGATGGCCAACTGACGGCTTGCGGAACGCCGGGTTGCTGCGGTGTTCAAATCCTGTAGCAATAACCGTCACTTTAATTTCTTCTTTGAGGTTCTCATCGATGCTGGCACCAAAGATCATATTCACGTCAGGATCCGATGCAGAAATGACAATTTCAGCCGCTTCATTCACTTCATAAAGCGACAGATTAGACCCGCCGGTAATGTTCATGATGATACCCCTTGCACCATCGATGGACGTTTCTAGCAACGGACTTTGAATAGCTTTGCGAGCCGCTTCAGCAGCACGGTTCTCACCCGTCGCATTCCCGATACCCATTAGCGCGGAGCCGCGCTCCGTCATGATTGTTTTGACATCCGCGAAGTCCAAGTTGATAAGACCTGGTACCGCGATCAAATCAGAAATCCCTTGTACCGCTTGTTTAAGCACGTTATCCGCTTCACGGAAAGCTTCAAGCATCGGTGTTTTCTTGTCCACGATCTCAAGCAGTCGATCATTCGGAATAACGATCAACGTGTCTACCTTTTCCTTCAGCGCTTCAATCCCAAACTCAGCTTGTCCAGAGCGCTTACGGCCTTCAAAGGTAAACGGCCGTGTGACAACGCCAACAGTCAGCGCACCGCATTCGCGGGCGATCTCAGCGATTACCGGGGCAGCACCAGTACCTGTTCCGCCGCCCATCCCGGCTGTTACGAACACCATATCCGCTCCTTTGAGCGTGTTCATAACCGTTTCGCGTGACTCCTCAGCCGCTTTCTTCCCTACTTCAGGGTTTGCTCCTGCACCTAAACCACGAGTTAATTTATCGCCAATTTGCAGCTTTTGTTCCGCTTTAGCCATATGAAGCGCTTGGGCATCCGTGTTAACCGTAATAAATTCTACGCCTTTAACACCATTCTCGATCATTCGGTTAACTGCATTGCTGCCGCCGCCGCCGACGCCAATGACCTTGATTTGCGCCAGCTGCTCCATTTCGAAATCGAATTCCAACATGCTGTTATATCCCCCGATCAAATAAATTCACTAAACATATTTTTTAATTTCTCAAACAGTCCGGGCTTCGAGGCTGTAGGCGCTCCTGGTTTCCGGCTGGCACTTTTCTTCTGAACGGGCACGGGACGATTACGCATGTACTTCGAAACGTATTGTATCATGCCGACACCACTGGTGAACGCAGGATCTCGCACACCGATAAAATCAGGAACTGCAATGCGCACCGATGCTTCAAGTTCATGCTGCGCAAGCGCCAAAGTACCAGGCATCGTAACAGCGCCGCCTGTAAGAACATACCCATTTATTTTATCCCCGTAACCAAGACGACGAACTTCCTGATGAATGAGGTGAAAAATCTCCTGCATACGCGGTTCAATAATATTGGTCAAATCCACTTGTGAGAATTCTTTCTCGACATTGCTGCCCATCCGCATAACTTTAAACTTCTGATCCTCGGCAGCATCTTCAATAAGTGCACAGCCGAATTTCTGTTTAATTTTTTCCGCTTGCTCCGTTTGGGTACGCAAGCCGTAAGAGATATCACTCGTTACATATTCACCGCCGATAGGCAATGTTGAAGTAGCTACTATGCTTCCCTGCTCAAAGACGGCGATTGTACAAGAACCTGCGCCAATATCTACAAGCGCCGTTCCCATCATTTTCTCATCCTTGGTCAGAGCCATTTGACCTGATGCTAGTGACATTAAGATGATGCCTGCAATTCTTAGATTAGCCTTCTCGATACACCGGACTAAATTATGTATCGCTGTTTTTGCGCCGGTAACGATCGTTGCTTCCACTTCAAGCCGCACGCCAATCATACCTCGAGGATCAGAAATCCCTTCTAACCCATCGACCAAATATTGCTTCGGAACAAGATTAATGATTTCGCGCTCAGGCGGCAGTGCCACTACCTTAGCTGCCTGAAGCACCCGTTCGATATCTTCTTCACCGATTTCCCGGTCTTCGTTCGAAACAGCTACAACGCCATGATTGGTTTGTAACCCGATGTGATTGCCTTGAATGCCCACATAAACGTCGCTTATTTGAATGCCGACCATCCGTTCCGCATGATCCACTGCATTACGAATGGACTGCACGGTCTGATCAATATCAACAATTGCTCCCTTGCGAATTCCCTCCGAGTCGGCAGATCCAACTCCAATAATATTAATGACTCCGTTATTCACTTCGCCAATAATAGCACGAACTTTGGATGTACCGATGTCCAAACTGACGATGATGTCGTTGCTGCTCAACCCTTGGCACCTCCGTTTCAACATTGATTAAGATACGGACCTTTAGTTAAGTCTCCTTGCTCATTCCTAGTTAATTCAACACCCTGACTATTTTCCCTCTTTTTTCTACAATTTTTTTAATATTGTCTATGTCTCCAGATGGGTCTTTGCCACATCCTGTATCGTGTCTGCAAGGTAAAAAAGAAAATAAGAACAAATAAAATCTACATAATTAAAATTCTAACACTCTTTCAAGCTATTGAGTAGTCTCTTTTTCAGCAGAATCGGTATTTTCTGAATCACTAGGCGTGAAGGAAGCATACTTATCTGCCAAAAGAAGGGTAATCAATCCGGGTTCCTGTGTTTCAATGACCGCATTTAGCACCGCAATCTTAGACTGCAGCAAGGAAACGGCTGTAATGACCTCAAAACGCGTACGGGTGTAGATTTTAATTCGGTCTTTGTAGGACGCTGATGCGGTTGGCATAATCTCTGAAAAATCTGAAAGTGATTGTGCCGGTATAGCAGCCAATTGTTTGCAAAGTTCAATTTTCACCGGATCGCCGGCTTTCCAGCCTGATAATATCGGCTTGTCCACTACAACATCACTGCCTGCTACGAGGCTTGTTCCATTCGACATAATCGCAGTTATTTCGCCTTTCGGCGATACTTCATATGCAACTGTCGGAAGTTCTTTGATCACAATTTTAATTTTTCCTGGAAAGGACTTGATCACTTTCGTCGTTTCAATCGCCTTTAATTTACCAACTCTAGCTTCAATTGTCTTAGCTGTTGTACCGAAGAATGCATCCCCAACCGTGACTCCTGTCGCCTTCTGGATATCCGCTGCCTTCATATATCTTTGCCCTTCCACAGTTATGGAGGATATTTTACTAATGGAAGAATTAAAAAACAAGACACATAATATAACAACAAACAGAATAAAGAGACTAATAAGCAGCTTTTTGCCGCCTCTCCGTCTTCTGGCAGGCTCCCTAAGTACAGGCATCTTGTCTGTCATGGCTTGTCTCCTCTTCGTGCAAACGGAAACGGCAGGATGCCTGCTCCTAACAGCCCCATGCCGTTTGCGATCATGATATCAATTTCAATATGAAGTGCTGGTGAAATCCGCTGCTTTCGGTTCAGGTGACAGCCTGGAAATCCGTGCTCCGAGCCGCCCGAACATCGTCTCAATCCGGTCGTAGCCGCGATCGATATGATGTACCTGCTCCACAACGGTCTTCCCCTGAGCAGCCAGACCGGCGATTACAAGCGCTGCTCCTGCACGAAGGTCTGTTGCTTCGACAGTCGCACCATATAGACGAGAGACGCCTCTAATAAATGCGGAATTTAAATCTACCCGAATATCTGAGCCCATTCTAGATAGTTCATCAACGTGCTTGAACCGACCTTCGAATATCGTTTCCTTCATGACGCTAACGCCATCGGCTAATGCCAGCAGAACCATCACTTGCGATTGCAAATCCGTTGGGAAAGCAGGATACGGCGAAGTGACAATGCGGTCGATTGCTTTAGGCCTGCTTGCGCTGCCGACCTTAATTATATCACCGTCAACCACGATTTGAACACCTGCGCGCCTAAGCACGTGGATCAGAGAGGTCAAATGGGACGGATTCGTATTTTGCAAGGTAACCTGACCGCGTGTTGCAGCAGCAGCTACCATGACTGTACCGGTTACGATTCGGTCAGGAATAACCTGATAACGACCTGGAGATAGTTTCTCTACCCCTTCAATCGTAATCGTATCTGTTCCCGCACCGATGATCTTTGCACCCATGCTGCATAAGAAACGCTGCAGATCTTGAATTTCCGGCTCTCTTGCCGCATTTGTAATCGTTGTTAAGCCATCGGCAAGCACGGCTGCCATCATTATATTCTCCGTTGCACCGACGCTTGGGAAGTCCAGGTGAACCTCAGCGCCTTTAAGCCGTTTTGCGAAGCAGGAAATCCGGCTGCCTTCTTCTTGAATTTGCGCCCCCAGTGCCATGAGGCCCCGAAGATGCAAATCAATCTTTCTCTCTCCGATTGCGCAGCCACCAGGCTGATAAATCGTCACTTCGCCAAACCGCGCTAGAAGGGGGCCCATCAAAAAGATGGAGGATCGCATCTGACGCATAAGCGGCTCTGGTATATGTGAGGAATGTGCGCTTGACGTATCAAGCAAGACGGTTTCATCCTCGTGCTCTGCACGGCAGCCTAATTCGCGTAAAATGTTCAGCATAACGTCGATATCAAGCAGCTTAGGCACATGATCGATCGTTACTTTTCCTTCAACTAGCATGCTTGCAGCTAAAATTGGCAAAGCGGCATTTTTCGCGCCTTGGATAACAATGGTTCCTGAGAGGGGTTTCCCGCCTTCAATCACCAATTTGTCCAATGTATCACCTCCGAATTACCGCTCACCCACAACCAGCACTTCCGGTACCAAATCAACGCCATACTGCTCTTTGATTGTAGTTCGAATAGTGGCCATCAGGGTGAGAACGTCTTCAGCCGTCGCTTGCCCTGCATTTACAATGAAATTAGCGTGCTGCGTCGAAACCTCGGCTCCACCGCTTCGCAATCCCTTCAAGCCGGCCTCTTGAATTAACCTTGCGGCAAAATCGTGAGGCGGATTGCGGAAAACACTGCCCGCACACGCCATCTGAAGCGGCTGCGTGCGCAGACGACGCTCTTTGTAGGCTGCCAGCGTTGCCGTGATCTCTTTGCGGTCACCCTGCTCAAGCTCCAATGTGACGTTCACAACGATGCCCGGCCGCTCGTGAAGGACGGAATGTCGGTAGGAAAAACCCATTTCTTCGATTCCATAGCGAACCAATTCCCCTGTTTCCAGTACAATCTCAGCTGATTTGAAAATACGTGACACATCCGACCCGAGGGCGCCGGCGTTCATATAGACGGCCCCGCCGACCGATCCTGGAATCCCCCCTGCAAATTCCAAACCGGTCAATCCTTCTTTGCCTGATAGAACAGACAGCTTGATTAAGGAATAAGCGGCACCCGCATGGACGAGTTTGCCATCAAATTGCGCATAATCGAATCCTGCGCCCAGTTGAATAACGACACCTCGGACTCCTTTATCGCGAACGAGCATATTGGAGCCGCGCCCGATATTGGTCCACTCGACCTCGTGCTTATGGAGCAGCTTGACGACCGATACGAGCTGATCTTTGTTTTCCGGAATGATAAGAACGTCTGCAGGCCCTCCGATTTTCCATGTTGTATATTCGGAGAGCGGTTCGTCATACATGACTTTTCCTACATCCGTTTGTTTCAGTTCCGCCAAAAATGCCTTCATCTGCCGTACCTCCTTGTGCTGTGACGATTGAAACCCTGGTGCTGTTACCCGATCCGGACGTCCCGTTCCTGCTGTTTATACGCAAGGCGATGGGCCTCCGGGTGACGGTCACGATTATGAAGTATAATATGCCCTCCAGCACAGGTGTGTGACAATCGCCTATATGACAGGCTATCATTTACTTGTTTTCGTTAATTTCATCAGTTCATTCTTAATAAGCGCAGCCGACTCCGGCATACCAAGCTTCAGCGCAGCCTGCTTCATATCCGAGAGCTGCTTGCTGTTGTTCATAATCGCGCTGATTCTCTGAAAAAGCACTTGCCCTGTTACATCCTTCTCGATAATCATCTCTGCCGCACCAGCCTCTGCCAAGCTTCGCGCATTGGCCTCCTGGTGGTTGTTCGTCACATTAGGCGATGGTATCAGGATGGAAGGAATCCCAAGCGCCGTCAGCTCAGCGAGCGAAGAAGCGCCGGAACGGCCAACGACAAGCTCGGATGCAGCGAGCACCTCCGGCATGTTATGCAAATAAGGCAGCACTTGAAGTGTGGAGGGCAGGCTGCTTCTGCCCTGCTTCATCCGGTTCATCGTCTGCTCATAATAGCTTTCTCCGGTTACAAACACAAAGTGGACATTCCGCAGCTGATCCAGAAGCGGCACCATTTCCACCATTGCATCATTAATTGCTTTCGCGCCTCGGCTGCCTCCGACCATCAAGACAACCCGGCTTCCAGAAGGCAGGCCAAGTGATGCAAAACCTTTATCTCTGCTCGCACGCACCACATGCGTTGCACAGGGGTTCCCCGTATAGACCGCATGCTTGGATCGTTTGAACTGCGGCAGTGAATCCTTGAAGCTGACAGCTACACAGCTTGCGTAGCGGGTCAGAAACTGATTGGTCAAGCCAGACACGGCATTCTGTTCATGAATCAAAGTCGGAATTCCAAGCTTGGCAGCCGCATAAACGACAGGACCGCACACGTAGCCACCCGTACCTACAACAACATCAGGCTTAAACTCCCTTAGAAGCTGCTTTGACCGTCGTACGCCTTTAAGAAAGCGCATGACGGTCTTGACATTATCAAGCGATAGCTTTCGTTTGAAACCAGTGATCTCAACCGCTTCGAAAGAGATACCCTGAGCCGGAACAATCCGGCTTTCAAGCCCCTTTGGGGAGCCGATATATAAAATAGAAGAACCCGGGATATCCGCAAGCACCTGCTTGCCGACTGCCAGAGCGGGATAAATATGCCCGCCGGTTCCGCCGCCGGTCAATACGATACGCATATAATGTCACCTCGAATAACGCGATATATTAAGTAAAATCCCCAGCGATGTCAATAAGAGCGTCAAAGATGAGCCCCCATAGCTAACCAGCGGAAGCGTGATCCCTGTTACCGGAAGCATGCCGATAACGACACCTATGTTAATGAATACCTGAACCGCTACAATACCGACGATTCCGACGGCGAGCAGGCTTCCAAACGTATCGGGAGCCGCTATAGCTGCACGCATTCCGCGCCATACCAAGATGGCGAACAAGAGGATTATCGCCGCCCCTCCGATAAACCCCAGCTCTTCCGAGACGATGGAGAATATAAAATCGGTCTGCGGCTCAGGCAGGTAGTTAAACTTTTGCCTGCTCATCCCAAGCCCCAGCCCTACCAGCCCGCCAGGGCCAATCGCGTACAACGACTGTATAATTTGGTAGCCTGAGCCCAGCGGATCCGACCACGGGTCAAGAAAGGCTGTAATCCGCAGCATGCGATAAGGCGCTGCCAGAATCAGACCGACAAGCCCCGCAACGCCGATCATTGCAAGAGAGCCCAGATGGGCAAGTCTTGCACCGGCTGTATATATAACGATTAGCGAGGCACCGACCATTACAGCACCTGAACCCAGATCCGGCTGCAGCATGATAAGCCCGAAAGCCAGACCTAAAATTCCCAGAGGCGGTAAAAGCCCTTTCGTGAACAGGGTGACGGTTTGCTGCTTCTCAGCCAGCATTTTGGACAGAAACATGACCATCGCCAGCTTCATAAATTCCGAAGGCTGAATGCCGAAGGAGCTGATGCCAAGCCAGCTGCGCGCACCGCCGCGAACGACACCGATCCCGGGGATAAGCACGATGACGAGCAGAGAGAAACAAACCAGCAGACCAAGGCGCGACCATTTCTTCCAAATCCAATAATCTGCGTTCATCGCCACGAACATCGCGCCAATCCCCAGAGCAGCAAAGAGCATTTGTCTTTTGACATAGTAAAACTTATCGCCAAACTCATGAAAAGCAAGAACGGCACTCGCGCTGTACACCATCACTAGACCGATGGCGAGTATGAGCAGAATCGAAACAATCATCCATACATCCGGAGCAGATCTGGCTTTCGCCATAGAGCAAACACCTCTTGCATGCGTAAGTAGGGACGAGCCCCCTACTTACAACGTATGCGCCGATTGTTTAAAAATGCGCCCCCGCTGCTCGTAGGATTTGAACATATCCCAACTTGCGCAGGCCGGAGACAGCAGAACGATATCTCCGGGCTTCGCGATAGAGGCGGCTTCGCGTACTGCTTGCTGCAGTACAGCTTCGGCGTTCTCCTCAGGTTCGACGATAATGATGTCCGTTAAACCTGCTAGCTCAGCTGCATAGGCAATTTTATTGCGCGTTTGGCCCAGTGCGACGACAGCCTTCACCTGGTCACGGAGATGGGGTACCAGCTCTAAGTAATCAACTCCCCGGTCAAGCCCCCCGGCAATCAGTACAATATTACCCGGGAAAGAGCGAAGCGCGATGATTGTTGCAACCGAGTTCGTCGCTTTGGAATTGTTGTAATAGGTCACGCCGTGACGCTCGCAGACGTGCTCCAGACGGTGCTCAACGCCTCGGAATTCACGCAGCGGCTCAATGAGTGAAGGAAGCTCTGCGCCGGCAGCAAAGGATGCAGCCACAGCAGCGAGTGCATTCGCTGCGTTGTGCCGGCCCGGTATGCCGAGCTCGCGGACAGGCAGGAGCTTATGGGTGAATCCCTCGGAATCGCGCCACACTATCAGGCGCTCCTCTTCCCCTTCCGGCGTTGTTAAATCTTCCGGGAACGGCGGCGTTATGAAGAAACCGTATGATAGTTCCTGAGTCGTTGAGAATGGAAGAATCGATGCTTGGATAAGCCCGCCGGCCATTAATTCACGGCAAACGAGATCATCCGCGTTCAGAATCGCTGTATCCTCACCCGTTTGGCTCGCAAAAAGCTTTGCTTTAGAGGCTATGTAATCCTCCATTCCGCCATGGTAATCCAAATGCGTCTCGGCGACGTTCAGCAGAATGGATATGCGCGGACGGAACTGCTGCGTTCCCTTCAGCTGAAAGCTGCTCAGCTCGGCTACAATCCAATCCTCTGCAGATGCAGTCTGAGCCGCTTCGCAAAGCGGTGTCCCGATGTTGCCCGCAAGAATCGGATTACGATCGGCAGCTTCCAGCAGGTCGCCGATCCATGTGGTTGTGGTTGTTTTTCCATTGGAGCCGGTGATGCCTATGATCGGCGCCTGGCTGATCAGATAAGCGACTTCTACTTCTGTAACCACATCAAGACCAAGCTCAATCGCTTGGCGGACAGGCGGAGAACTATAGGGAATTCCTGGGTTCTTGATGACCAGCGCCGTTTCGGCCGTAATCAACCCATCCGGATGTCCTCCACATATAACAGAAACACCCAAAGCTTCCAACTCGTCCGCTTCGGGGCTTAAATGGCGTTCCTTTTGATCGTTGACGGTGACGATTGCACCGAGTTTATGGAACAGCTTTGCGACGCTTACGCCGCTCTTGGCAAGGCCTAACACAACGACGTGCTGGTCCCGGTAAGAGGCCGGATTATTCATGGTTTGGTTATCCTTTCATGTGTGGCATGATCTGATCCCCCTAAGTCCCCCTTCGAAAGGGGGATTCCGGGGGCTCCCGCCCTCTGGACACCCGGAATGGTGTAACGTTGGAGCTGCAGAGATGCGCTTAGAGAGTTTGGTGCGTATGACCGCTTTCGTCCCATACGGGACACGCTTTAATGCGATAGTTGGAAAGAATAAGTGCGCCGGCAGCTGCGCTGCCTTGTCCCTTTGCGGGACTGTGCTTTGTCTGGAAGACTAAGGGTTAGCGGCCCAACACGATGCCGATGGCGGCGAAGACTAGGCCTACGAACCAGAAGGTGGTAACTACGCGCCATTCAGACCAGCCGGAGAGCTCGAAGTGGTGATGGATCGGGCTCATTTTGAAGATCCGCTTGCCTCTTAGTTTGAAGGAACCCACCTGCAGGATGACCGAGATCATCTCAATAACGAATACACCCCCGATAAGAACGAGGAGTATTTCGGTTTTGGTCAGTATCGCTACTGCCGCCATGCCGCCTCCGATTCCGAGTGAGCCCGTGTCGCCCATGAACACTTTTGCCGGATGAGCGTTGAAGACCAGAAATCCCAGCATTCCGCCGATCATTGCAGCAGAGAAAATCGCTGACTCATGCTCGCTTGCATGCAGAGCAAGGATAGCGAATGCACCAAATGCGATCGCCCCTGAGCCTGCCAGTAATCCATCGACACCGTCGGTGAAATTGACTGCATTGGTTGTCGCAAACAGAATGATGACAACAAAAGGATAATAGAACCAGCCAATATCAAAGGATATGCCCGTTCCAGGAATGTCGATTGCCGTGCTGTGATGCATTTGGTAGAGAAGGACGCAAATAATAACTGAAAAAACAAGTTGTCCGAACAGCTTTTGACGCGCGGTTAATCCGAGCGAGCGCTTGAATACGATTTTGATATAATCATCGAGAAATCCAACCAGGCCAAAACCGAGCGAGGAGATCAGCAGCACCCAGAACTCCGAGGTCTTGTCAGAGAATTTGAGAAAGGCAAGCAGCGATGCGAGCATGATGATAATGCCGCCCATGGTTGGCGTACCCGATTTCTTCAAATGGCTCTGCGGGCCGTCGGTTCGGACCTGCTGTCCGAATTTAAGCCTCCGCAGCAGCGGAATGAACAAAGGTCCGATTAGAACCGCAAGCAAGAACGAAGCGCCGATTGACAATAGAATGACCTTGATGTCCATAACCTCACCTTTTATACGCGCTGCAAGTCATGGACGATTTCTTCCATCCGCATGCCGCGTGATCCTTTCACAAGCACGAGATCCCGGGGGTCCAAATTCGCCCGCAGATACTCGATAAGTTCGTTTTTATCTTGAAAAGCTTTGACAGGCGCTTCTTGAGCACCGTCCTGCTTTAACTGCTTCTTTGCAGCTGCGGCTGTATTTAAGGACAACTCCCCAAATGTCAGCACCGCTTCCGCTTTATCCGGAGTAATATAAGCTCCGATCTCCGAATGAAGCACCGCTTCCCGGGGCCCCAGCTCACGCATATCCCCAAGCACCAGCCATCTGCGCCGATATCCGGTTAGCTGCGCCACAAGATCGACCGCAGCGCGAACTGCCGTTGGATTTGCATTATAAGCATCATTGAGCACCATCGCACCATTATACGCACGAAGCGGCTCGATGCGCATACCTGTAAGCTGAAGACTATTTAATCCTTCGAGGATTTGTTCGTCCGGGACGCCAAACCATTTAGCAGCCCCAACAGCCGCAAGTGCATTGGATACATTATGCTGGCCTGGAACGGGCAGCGTCACCTTGGAGAGCCGATCATCCTGTACGACATCAAAGGTCGACGACAAGACGTCCACTGTTATATGAGCTGCCGACCAATCATTCTTCTCGGATAAACCAAAGGTTTGGAGCTGTACAGATGGATCCAGAATCAACTCCGGTACAGCTTTGCAAAGCAGAGGTTCATCTCCGTTCGTAAGCAGCAGCCCCCCGCTGCGAAGACCCTTGGCAATCTCCAGCTTCGCCGCTGCAATTCCCTCACGGGAACCAAGCTGCAGCATATGAGCGTCACCGATATTTGTAATAATCGCAATATCCGGCTTTGCGATCATGGTTAACAGCTCGATTTCACCGAAACCACTCATCCCCATCTCCAGCACGACAATATCGATACTCTCATCCAGCTGCAGCACGGTCAGAGGCAAGCCGATGTGATTGTTGAGGTTACCTGCTGTTTTGTGCACGCGAAAAAAACCGGACAGCACCGACGCGACCATGTCCTTCGTCGTTGTTTTGCCATTGCTTCCGGTAATACCGACCACACGAAGATCAAGCTCATCCCGGTACGAAGAAGCAAGCTTCTGCAGCGCGGCAAGCGTATCATCAACCAATATCAGCGGTGCATCAACCAAGGCTTCGGCTATGGGCCGATCCTTTTGCCAGAGTATTGCGGCAGCGCCGCTGTCCCATACATCCGCTCCGAATTCATGTCCATCGAAGTTTTCGCCGACAAGCGGAATGAACAGTTGACCTGCCGTGACCCGCCTGGAATCTGTCGTCACGCCGCAGACCATGACTTCAGCATTCATATGATTCTCATTGGCTAACGTTCCGCCGCACATGGCGGCAATAGCGCCTATCGATCGTTTTATCACTATAAAATGCCCCTTATCGCTTCTTTCGCCACTTCGCGGTCATCAAAATCGAAGGTTTGCCCGCCGATTAATTGATACGTTTCATGGCCTTTTCCCGCAATTAATACTACATCGTCAGGGCTGGCCATTTCAACCGCTTTTTGAATGGCGGCATGGCGGTCAGCTAACAGCTCGTAGCGGGATTTGTCCACCCCATCCTCTGTTAGTCCAGCCTCAATGTCCTGCAAAATAAGCTCCGGATCTTCCGTTCTCGGGTTATCGGAAGTTACGATCGCGTAGTCCGCATAATGAGCGGCAATTTTACCCATAATCGGGCGCTTGGTCCGGTCACGGTCGCCGCCGCAGCCAAATACGCAAATAATCCGTCCCGCCGCGAACTCCTTCACCGCTTTGAGCACATTCTCCAGCCCATCCGGGGTGTGGGCGTAATCCACAATAACGGCGAATTGCTGGCCTGCCTTAACGGCCTCAACTCTTCCCGGAACACCGGGCAGAGCCTCCAAACTCTGCTTGATCCGATCAAGCGGAATCCCCTCAATCAGTGCGGCACAGACCGCCGCAAGCGCATTATAAACATTGTACTTGCCGGCCATCTGCAGCATAATATCGGCTTTGCCTTTGAACGACTCCAGATGGAAAGAAGTACCATGAGCCGTTATCCTAATATTCGAGGCCCTTACATCGGCTTCATGATCGACGCCGTAAGTCAGTACTTCAGCGGAAGTCAGGAGGGCAAATTCTTTGGAAGCCGCATCGTCTGCATTTAACACGGCATAGGAGCGTTCCGCCTCCGAGACCGCATATTCATTGCCAAGACGGGAAAAAAGCAGTCCCTTGGCAGCCGCGTAGTTTTCCATTGTACCATGGTAATCCAGATGATCCTGCGTCAAATTTGTGAATATCGCCGTCCGGTACCTGCTGCCTTTCACTCTGCCCTGCTCAAGTGCATGCGAGGATACCTCCATCGCACAATAATCTGTTCCAGCATCAACCATAGCTGCCAAATACCGCTGCAGATCAAGCGCTTCCGGAGTCGTACCCGACATGGGGAGCGACTGTCCGTTATAGCGCATTTCGACGGTCCCAATAACACCTGGGGCATATCCGGCATCGCTTAATATTTGTTCAATGAGGTAGGTGGTCGTCGTTTTACCGTTCGTTCCGGTAATGCCGATGAGCTTGAGCTTATGGCTAGGCTGGCCGAAATAGCTGTCGGCAAGAATCGCCATTGCAAGGCGCGTATCCTTAACAACCAGCTGAGGCACATCGAGTTCAAGCACCCGGTCTACGACGAGCGCGGCAGCCCCGCTCTCTACTGCCCGCGGGGCGAATTTATGGCCATCTACCGTGTGGCCTTGCAAACATATAAACAGGTCACCCTGTGCGACTTTTCGAGAATCAATTTGAATGCCTCCAATCTCGGTCTCCCCATTTCCTACTAGACGACCCGTTGAAAGCAACGAGGCAAGCTGCTGTAGCTGCATGATTTGCCCTCCTAAAAGTTTTTGCGTGGCTCTGCCCCATGATTCCGATTGGAATCACGGAGCAAAAACTACCTCGTAAGCATAACCCTAAGTTTTTGCGTGGCTCTGCCCCATGATTCCGATTGGAATCACGGAGCAAAAACTACCTCGTAAGCATAACCCTAAGTTTTTGCGTGGCTCTGCCCCGTGATTCCGATTGGAATCACGGAGCAAAAACTACCTCGTAAGCATAACCCTAAGTTTTTGCGTGGCTCTGCCCCGTGATTCCGATTGGAATCACGGAGCAAAAACTACCTCGTAAGCATATTCTTAAGTTTTTGCGCCGCTTTTTATCATTATAGTCAATGATTATGGCTTTCATCATCTTCCTTGCCCAAATAAATTCGAATCGTGGAACCGCGGTCAACCCTTGCTCCTGCTGCGGGAGACTGACGGATCACCGTATCTCCGGTGCCTGCAGATGAGAGATTGAAGTTCATATTCAAATCCTCATAGATGTCGGAGACCGTTTTGCCTACCAGGTTAGGAACGGTAACAATCGGAATTTCACCATACTTATAATCTCTTGAAATCTGATTCTGACGAGGAGCGATACCCATATACGGCAGCGCGTCCGCCAAAATATTGTGAACAATCGGCGCAGCGACAACGCCTCCGAATTGGATCCCCTGCGGATTATCCACGGCTACATAAACGACAATCTTAGGATCATCAGCCGGCGCAAAACCAACGAAAGATACGATATGCTCATTGGGGGAGTATCGGCCGTTAATTACTTTCTGGGCTGTACCGGTTTTGCCGCCGACACGATAACCGTCGATAAACGCATTCTTACCGGTTCCTTTTGCGACGACACTTTCAAGTGCCTCACGCACCTGCTGACTCGTATTATCCGAAATGACCTTACGCACTGCCTCTGGCTGAATGGATTCAACGACTTCCCCCGTCTCCGGGTTAATCCAGTTCTTAGCGACATGCGGCTTATATAACGTGCCTCCGTTAACCGCTGCCGAAACGGCTGTAATTTGCTGAATCGGCGTTACTGATACGCCCTGCCCAAACGCAGTCGTTGCAAGCTCTACCGGTCCGACCTGACTCATCTTGAACATAATTCCGTTCTCTTCACCGCCAAGGTCAATCCCGGTCTTCGTCCCGAAGCCGAAATTCTTGATATAGCTGAACAGCTTCTCTTTGCCAAGCCGGTTGCCCAGCGTAACAAAACCAGGGTTACAAGAGTTCTGAACAACTTCAAGGAAGGATTGACTGCCATGTCCGCCATTCTTCCAGCACCGGAGCTTTGCTCCCCCAACTTCAATGAATCCCGGATCGAAGAAAAAATCATTTTTCAAATTGACTTTCTTTTCTTCTATTGCCGCAGCTAGTGTAATGATCTTAAAGGTTGACCCGGGCTCATAGGTCATCCATATGGGCAAATTCCGATTGTACACCTGCTGATCGACATCGCGGTATTTATCCGGTTCGTAGCTCGGCCTGCTGGCCATACCCAGAATTTCCCCGTTAGTCGGATCCATCGCGATCGCAATGATATCGTCCGCCTGGAACTTGACCATAGCCTGATCAAGCTCCCGCTCCATGATGGATTGGATCTGCTTGTCAATGGTGAGCTCTAGATTAAGCCCGTCCTTCGGTTTCAAATACGTATCGGAAGAGCCCGGCATCTGCCGCCCCTTCGCATCGGATAAGAACGAAATATTCCCATTGATCCCTTCAAGCTGATCATTGTATTTGGCTTCAATGCCGGTCAAACCTTGATTATCGATTCCTGTAAAGCCAAGTACGTGGGAAGCAAAGCTGCCGAGCGGGTAATAGCGTTTGTTATCCTCCGCCACCACGATGCCCGGTAAATCGAGATCGCGGATTTCCTGCGCCTTCTCTGTTGTGATCTTCCTGCCGCCAGGCTGAATACGGACAATCAGCTGCTTCTTCTTAATCGTTGTGTACACACTATCTTCCATGATCCCGAGTACGCTGGCGACTTTCGCGGCTGTCGTTTTGGCATCCTTTATTTGAGCTGGAATCGCCATAATGGTCGGAGAACTTATATTATACGCAAGCTTCTCGCCGTTTCGGTCCAAGATCTCACCGCGTTTGGCAGAAAAAGGAATTTCTCGCCGCCATGAATTCTCTGCTTTTGCCGAGAGCTCCGGCCCTTTCCACAGCTGCACGTAACCGAGACGGACAGCAAGCAGCAAGAAAGCAGCGACAGCAATAATCAGCGCAGAGAACAACCGTCTCCTTACCGTAACATTTGAAACCTTCACCTTAGCATCCCCTCCGAACGGCTCGTAAACGGGGACATCTCGTCCTTCCGCTTCTTAATCCAAGCCTATTCGGAGAAAAAATCGGTTAGAACAAGCTATCTTGGCTCGTCTGCTGTGCTGGCGCCTCACTCATTCGTGCTTTTGCCATCATCTACTTTATCAGCAGGAGGTGTTAGTGACTCCGTATCCGGCGGAGCAAGAATCAGCTTTAAGACATTTTCCCCGTTTTGCTTAGCCAGTATTTGGGAGGTGACAAACCCTTCTCCTTCGGTGAAGCATCGCATTTGTAAAATGGAACAGATTTCAAGCGCGTCCCGCAAAGAGAGCCCCTTCATGTTCGGGATCG
Source organism: Paenibacillus solisilvae (assembly GCF_042656405.1). Lineage (NCBI taxonomy): Bacteria > Bacillati > Bacillota > Bacilli > Caryophanales > Paenibacillaceae > Paenibacillus > Paenibacillus solisilvae. The sequence continues at coordinate 148,793 of NZ_JBHSOW010000080.1, forward strand.
GCAGCTTGCTTCGATCCTCGGTAAGCAAATACACACGCTGGTTAGGCGCCACGGCCGTATTCGCCTTCGGAATCTGCTGCAGGACCGTGCTGCCTTTTCCTACGATTTCATAATCAAGAGTATGTGATTTAAGCTGTGTCTTCGCTTGCGCCAAGCTCAGATCAGCCAGTTCAGGAACAACAACGGTCTGCTCCTTCTGTTTCTGCCCATCAGCTGTTGTTGTAATCGGGCTCACACCCATATGACGCAAGCTTTGCAGGACAATATCCTTGAATACTGGAGCGGCAACGGAGCCGCCGCCTGCGTATTTATCGTTCGGTTCATCGACGACGACATACACGACGATCTTCGGATTGCCTACCGGTGCAAATCCGATGAAAGAAACGACGTATTTATCCGTGGAATATCCTTTGCCATTCGTTTCAACCTTTTGAGCGGTACCTGTTTTGCCCGCAACCCGGTAGCCTGGGATATAAGCATTTGCCCCTGTCCCGATCTCTTGATCGGAAACAACCTGCTCCAGATATTCATCCACCAGATTGGCCGACTGCTCCGAAATGACTTGACGGATGACTGTCGGCTCCGTCACCGTTACTTTCCCCGTAACCGGATCTTCGATCTCTTTGACCAGATGAGGAACCATTAACTTGCCGCCGTTGGCAACAGCCGCAACAGCAGCGACCTGCTGGATAGGCGTAACTTGAACCTTACCTTGTCCGAAAGCTGCCGTCGCATATTCCGTCGCGTATTTCGGGGTTATTGCCCCCGCAATTTCTCCATTCAGTTCGATTCCTGTTTTTTTACCAAAACCAAAATTCTTTATATACCCCAGCAGACGCTCATCTTTCAATTGCTCGTAGCCAAGCTTAACAAATGCGACGTTACTGGACCGTTTCAGACCTTCTAAATACGTAATTGTTCCCCAGCCTACCCGGTTATGATCGTGAATCAAGGAGCCGGCAATATTGATAGCGCCGGACTTATACTTTTCATCCGGATGGAACAAGCCTTCCTGAACGGCACCTGAGAGGGTTACAATCTTAAATGTCGAACCCGGTTCATATAAAGACTTGATGGAATGATCATAGAATCCTTCGGGACTCGCCTTCCAATATTCATTCGGATTGAAATCAGGAAGATTCGCCATGCCAAGTATTTCCATCGTTTGAGGATCAGCGGCTATCGCTGTTATACTCTTAGGCTGGTACTTCACATAAGCTGCCTTAATCGCTTCTTCGACGTAATGCTGAATCTCGGTATCGATTGTCAGCTTGACATTATCCCCGTCATGGGAAGGCTTGAAGCTTACCGTGCCGTTCTCAAGAATAACGCCGTTCCCGTCTCTCTCATACTTAATCTCGCCTGCCTCGCCGGCTAATTGCTTGTCCAATGCAGCCTCAAGCCCCATAACCGGATGTTCCTCTTTGTCCATATAACCAAGAATATGGGAGGCCAAATTATTTTTAGGATAATAGCGTTTGGTTTCATTCTGCAGAAAGACACCGACATCATCTTGCTTGGTCTGAACCTCAAGCTCCTTCTGAAAGCTGGTGATTCGATCTGCGACCGCCTTATCAATCTTGTAGCCTTCCTTACGAATCTCCCGCTGCTCGTAATAATTGCCGTCCTTCTGCTTCGCCTCGATAATCGTGCGAATCTCTGATTCCGGCTTGTCCAGAATGAGATGCAGCTTGCTGACCACGATATCCTCGATCTTCAGCTTTTGCAGGACTTTCGGTTTGACGACTACCGTATATGCAGCAACATCCATCGCAAGCACATCCCCGTCACGATCCGTTATGTTCCCGCGAACCGGAAGAAGTTTCTCTGATTTCGACCACAATTCACGCGCTTTCTCCGACCAGAAGTCCGCATTCACGACTTGCACGGTATAGACTTTGCCTACTAAAACAACAAAAAGGAGGGTGATGAGCCCTCCAACCAACAAAGTACGCAGTTTTATCCTTTTTGTCATAGCCTCTGCCCCTATTCCTTTTTCATGGCGATCGGTTCTTTGGCGGCGGTATTTACTTTGATAGGCTCGTCATCCGGTGCAGCGAAGCCCATTTGTGCAGCTTTCTCTTTGATTTTCTCCGGGCTGCTGTTCAGGGCAACTTGTTTTTTCAATTCAACCATATCGGTTTCCATTTGGGCCTGCTGCTTGGTCAGGTTCTTGATCTCCAAATCCATTTGGTAGATTTGAGCATAGCGCATAATAATAACTCCAGCCACAATTACACATACGAGAATTGTAAACATATAGAGCAATTTCTCTTGTACAGGGATCGATTTGCGTTTAACGACGACTTTTCTTGTCTCACGGAAATTTTTCTGCTTCTGATCCGGTTTGCGTTTAGGCTGTAAGGCCAAGTTGCCATTCACATATGCCATGTAGTTCCTTCATCCTTTCTGTTCCCTAAATGATGATCTATAAAAAATGATTATTTTACAGTTTCTCGGCTACTCTCAGCTTCGCTGAGCGCGCTCTCGGATTAAGTTCCAGCTCTTCCTCGCTCGGTACAACCGGTTTGCGGTTCACCAGCTTCAGCTTGCCGTTGCCGCCGCAAACACATAAAGGAAAGTCAGTAGGGCAAGTGCATTTTTCAACAAATTTCGCAAAAAGCTGCTTGCAAATCCGATCTTCGAGTGAATGGAACGTAATAACCGACGCTCTTCCGCCAGATTTCAACACATTCACCGTTTGTTCAAGTGCTTCTTCTTCCGCGCCAAGCTCATCATTAACCGCGATTCGCAAAGCTTGAAAGGTCCGCTTGGCTGGATGTGGCCCTGTGCGGCGCGTAGCTGCAGGGATTCCGGACTTGATAAGCTCAACGAGTTCGCCGGTTGTTTCAATCGGCTTCTGCTCTCGGGCCTGAACGATTTTACGGGCGATTTGTCTTGCGAATCTTTCTTCGCCATAATTCGTTAGAATCCGCGAAATTTCCCGTTCATCCCATGTATTGACGATATCATTCGCGCTCAGCATGCTGTCCTGATCCATCCTCATATCCAGCGGAGCATCATGGTTATAGCTAAAACCGCGGTCTGCCTCGTCAAGCTGCGGGCTTGAAACGCCCAGATCGAATAAAACCCCATCGACACCATCAATTCCAAGATCACGCAGAACATGCTCTAAGTAACGGAAATTGCTTTTCACCAATGTAACCTGATCCATGTAAGGAGCTAAGCGGATACGTGCGTTTTCAAGAGCAATATCGTCTTGATCAAGTGCAATGAGCCGTCCACCGGCCGAGAGACGTGATGCAATTAATTCACTGTGTCCTGCGCCGCCTAACGTACAATCGACATAGATACCGCCTGGTTTGATAGCCAGCCCATCGACGGCTTCTTCCTTGAGCACTGTTATATGTTGAAACAAGTTGTTGCCCTCCCGGCTCTAAGGTCGCTTCTTCCAATGCCCGTATGTCGGCCAGCGATCTAGAAATTAAAATCAAAATCCACAAGCTTCTCTGCGATATCGTTAAATGTCTCTTCTGACTGCTTAAAGTAGCCTTCCCAAATTTGTTTGCTCCAGATTTCCACCCGATTGGAGACGCCAAGGACAATACAATCCTTGTCTAATTTGGCGTAGTCGCATAGCGTATTGGGCAAGTTCACCCTTCCCTGCTTATCCAGCTCGCATTCCGTTGCTCCCGAGAAGAAGAATCTCGAGAAAGCCCGGGCGTCGGACTTCATCATGGGAAGTGATTTCAGCTTCTGTTCCAATATGCCCCACTCACTCATCGGATAAACGAACAAACAATTATCAAGGCCCCGGGTGACAACAAAATGGTCGCCAAGCTGGTCACGGAATTTGGCAGGGATAATAATTCGGCCTTTGTCATCAATGCTATGCTGATATTCTCCCATAAACATTGGCCGCTCCACCTCTTCCCCCAAATCCTCCACTTAGTCCCACTTTTCACCACTAGGTTTGATGTATTCGCCACCCAAAAGGCAATTCCTGCTCGGCAGCTTATTTTTTCAAAAATATTTCACGGGATTAAACTTGTTACAGTTTTGAAACTTTTGCCTCTGACTAATCGTGTAAACTAAAACCAACCTACTCCGGACGAATTGATGAAGGAGCCTAATATCGCTATGAATGCTGTTACGGATCCAAGGATAGATTTGCTTCGTGCCTTTGAAGAGCACTGCTTTCAGGTAGCGCATTACCTGCTTGGCAATGAGAAAGACGCCGCTGCTGCAAGCGAGAATGCGCTTATCGAATTATTCCGTTCCCATGCGTTTGCCGGCGGGTCTGAAGAGGAGAGAAAGCGATTGGCCAAAGAGGCGGCGATTCGAAGTGCTCTTAAACAAGCGGGCCGCCGACAATCCGCTGTGCAATAAGAAAAGAGCTGCCACCACAAAGCCGATGAAGGCTTGCGATGCAGCTCTTTGGTTGATTTAAGAAAGGATTAATTAGGATCTTCTTCCTTGTTCGTGGTTGTAAGTGGGGGGTCCGGTAAACCGAGCTGCTCCTCTACCCTGACTGCTGTCCCTGTTCCGGCCCCTGCTGCTGCAGCTCTCCTGCGGTTGCTTCGATAAGCGTAGTAAACCGGGATTCCCAGAATTGCAACAAGCAGCAAAACAGGCAGCGCACCCGCCAAGAAGATAAATAACCCTTGCACGAACGCATAGATCACCTTTGTGCTTCCCGACATGGCGTTTTGCAGCCGATCCAGAAAAGCCGGATTCTCCTCTTTTACGACAGCCGCCGCTGCCACCATTTGCTGATACATCCTCAGTTCTACCGTTGAAAAAGCGACGTTTTTGTCCAAATACCGCATTCTTCCTTTGATTTGTTCGATTTCGGTTTGAACACCGCCAAGCTCGCTCGATATTCTCAGCAAATCATCGGATTTTACTGCCTTTTCCATAAACGAAAGCAAGCGCGCTTCGACAACCTGCCGCGCCTTAAGCCGGGATTCCAAATCCACATATTCCTCCGAAACATCCGTTCCTTGAATGGTTTTTTCGAAAACACCATCCTTGATCTTGATCTTCTCGAGCTCTGTAAGGAACGTATCGAAGCTGGAAGGCGGAACCTTAATCGTATACGTGCCGCCGATCTCTGAAGAGGTTTTCTGATCTGCAAATTGAAGCAGGTAGCTTCCGGATACATGGATAATATTTTTGAGCAAGGTCTGAGCTTTGGCATAGTCACCGACTTCCATGGAAACGTTGGAACGGTAAATTACCTTGCGGTTCATTCCCTCCTCCGAAGCAAGCGTGGAGTCTGAGCTCGATAAGCCCGACCCGAAGCTTGCTCCCGCTGCATTCGCATGCTCAGCAGCCGTATTCGAAGTAGGTTCGGCGGATTGATCGCTCTGTTCGACAGATGCACTCTCTGTTGAGCTCGTCTTATCCATAGCAGCTGAACTGTCCGTACCCGAATTGTCAGTGGACATATTGCTCTTGGCGTTACTGCTGGCGGTATCGGCATCCTTATTGCTGGACGAGCATCCTGATGCCATCAGGAGTGAAACTGCGACTGCCATTACTGCGATTGACCACTTCAGGCCTTTCTTCCTCTCTTCCATACGGGCAACCCCCTATATTTGTTTTGGTTTGCGTACCTACTTAACGTTAAGCAGATGGAAGATGTTGCAATGATACCCATTAAAATTAAAAAGCCGCATGAGCTCGGATTCCATGAAAGAAATCCGTGCCCATGCGGCTTCATATGATTGACGGTAAGGAATTATTCGTGTTCTGCCCAGCTTTCGAGGTAGTTCTTCTGCTCAACTGAAAGCTTATCGATTCCAATGTTCAGCGCCTCGAGCTTGAAGCGTGCAACTTGTTCGTCAAGCTCGTATGGAACGTTAACGACTTTAGCACCAATGGATTCGTAATGATCATTCACATATTTAAGCGACATCGCCTGCAGTGCGAACGTCATATCCATGATTTCTGCAGGATGGCCATCGCCTGCAGCCAAGTTTACCAGACGGCCTTCTGCGAGAAGATAGATGCTGCGTCCGTCCTTCAGCTGATACTCTTCAATGTTTTTACGCACGGTGCGTTTGCTTGAGGACAATGCCTCAAGTTCCGGCTTATTCACTTCAATGTCAAAATGCCCGGCATTGGACAAAATAGCGCCGTTTTTCATCACTTCGTAATGTTCGCCGCGAATGATATCCCGGTTCCCGGTAACAGTCACGAAGAAATCGCCGACTTTTGCCGCATCCAGCATCGACATCACCGTGAATCCATCCATATAGGCTTCAACTGCGCGAATCGAATCGATCTCTGTCACGATTACGTTAGCGCCAAGACCTTTTGCACGCATCGCAACCCCTTTGCCGCACCAGCCGTAGCCGGCGACAACAACGGTCTTACCCGCAACGACCAGGTTAGTCGTCCGGTTAATGCCATCCCAGACGGATTGTCCAGTGCCATAACGGTTATCGAACAAATATTTACAGAAAGCATCATTTACGGCAACCATTGGGAATTTCAATGATCCGTCCTTCTCCATCGCTTTGAGTCGAAGAATGCCGGTTGTTGTTTCTTCCGCCCCGCCGCGAATTTGAGCCAGCAGGTCAGGACGTTCTGCATGCAGAATGGATACTAAATCGCCGCCGTCATCGATAATCAGATCCGGCTTCGTTTCAAGTGCTTTAACAAGCAGCTCCTTATATTCTTTGGGCTCTGGATTGTATTTAGCGAATACGGTAATACCGTCCTCAACTAATGCAGCGCACACATCATCCTGCGTGGACAATGGATTGCTCCCCGTAATCGTAACCTCAGCTCCGCCTGCTTGCACGACTTTAGCAAGATATGCCGTTTTAGCTTCCAAATGGAGGGAAATGGCAACCTTTAACCCTTTGAACGGCTGCTCTTTCTCAAATTGCTCACGGATCCGGTTCAATACCGGCATATGTGCGGCTACCCATTCAATTTTCAAATGACCTTCAGGCGCGAGCGACAGGTCAGTTACGATGCTTGTTTCTTTTGCGTTTACTGTCATTTCTCTCTTCGACATCCTCTCTATAGGTAAATCATCCGATGACCGCCAAGACAGTCAAAGGGTGCTTCAAGCAGCTTCTCCAGCCAAGCAGAACCGTAGCGGTTCCAATACACCGTCCAATTGATCACCCGCTCCTGCGGTTTACCATCCGGCCATAAGCATACTGCAATCCGGTCCAGCTGGCGAATGACGGCTTCATGCTTTCTTGCATGCGCATCCCTCGTTCGCGACTCCAGAAACTCAATTTGCTCCATTATTTTCTGTTTATTCGTTTCGCTCAGTTTGGCTAGGCCGCCTTCCACTGCCGAGACCAGCTCTACAATTGGCTGGTACAGCTCAGAGAACTGCTGCTTAACCGCTTCGAAATGATGATCGATGTCAAGCTCATCCTGTTCTTTAAGCCAGGCTTCTTTATAGGCTTCAAACCGGTACGCAACATCCTCAAACGACAGCTCGTACTTCATCATATGCTTGGTAACTGCAGCTTCCACCAAAGTAAAAGACATGCGCGGCAGTATAATGGGCATCTGCATATCAAAGGAACGGAAGGCAGGAGCCGTTAATGCCCAGTAAGCAATCTCGCCGGATCCAAGCACAGCTGCAAGAACAGGCAGCACATAATCCTGCATTAACGGCCGTGTCAGAACATTGTTGCTGAATCGTTCAGGCGTCTCTTCAACGATACGAAGCAGCTCGCTGCCTGTCCACGATACCGTCCCTCTACGATTCACAAATCGGCCATCCCGCTTAAACAGCAGCGTTCTCTCGCCGGGAGCTTCATCGTCCTCGCCCTGAAATAAGAATAAATTCGCACTGTCCTCAGCAACTTCTGCTTGCGGTTCATAGCCATGCTGGCGAATCATATCTGCTCCGCGCCTGTAGGCCGATTCCAGCTCATCATTGCGTTCCATGATCCGTTTGAACATTGGAGCCTCCAGTTTGCGAAGCTCCGGGTCATCGGAATCAAGAAGAACGAGCCCTTCTTTGCCAAACAGCCAACCCAGCGTGTGTGCGAACCACTCGGATAATGTCTCCGATTGTTTAGCAAAAGTGGTTAAACGAGCTAACAATTCACGTTTATTTTCACTGTCCGGTAGCGTCTCCCCCAGGAGCCGGGCCGCTTCAAGCATAACCTCCTGAGTCACTTTGCTGCGGCTTACCGATGTTCGGGACCCATCCGGTCTTGGAACAGCGATTTTGACCAATTGATTGTCCGGATTAAGGATATGCGCATGGTTCGCTTCATCCCAATCATGATCTTCTCCTGCGATCCAGAACACAGGAACTACAGCTTGCCCTGTTACCTTCGCTGCATGTTTCGCTGCAGAGATAACCGATATCGCTTTATGAATGACAAGAAGCGGCCCTGTCCACAATCCTGCCTGTTGACCGCCCACAACAACAGGAGCTCCTGCTGCAATAGCTTCAATGGATGAATGTACTTCTGCACTGTTATTAAACTTCCGATTATACCGAGCAAGCACAGCCGCCAAGCTTTTTGCCGAAACACGGCTTCCCGATTGATCTTTGAGCCATTTCGCTCTTCGTTTCCAATCCCCATCTTCTGCAGGATGGCTGCCGAATAATGACTCCAGCTCAGGCTCAGTTCGACTTATGTATGCCTCGGTGACCGGCTGACCGAAAGGCAGCTGAACCGATTCGATTTCCATGGACAATATCAACCTTTCTGAGCATTCACGTAGGATGACTTATATGATTTCAAAAAGCAATTAGGATCTTTTTTCATTGTACACAACCTATCGCGCACCGTCAAAAAAAAAACGCCCTCCTTGCGATGAGGAAGACGATCCGATAAATGAATAAAACTCGAAAGAAAATCAGATATTGAAGAAGCTTTTGCCGATGCCGATACACATGAGCACCACATAGAAGAGCCCCATCATAAAAAATCCCAGCCTCCAAATCACTCTCGTAATCCGCCGGACATTGATATTTCCTTTCGATCTATACTGCACATTGCCGAGCAGTCCTGCGCCAAGCAAGAAAATAAGCAGGATTCCGTACAGTCCAAAGGAGCTGTGAAAGATACGATCAAATAAAACGGCAACACAGCCGATCAGAAGTGCTGTTGTTACATCCATGGCTGTGCGGAAAGCTTTCTTGCGATCACCCGTAAAAGCTCCGAGACCAAAATATACCAGCAAAAAAGGAATAATCGGAATAACGGCCAGAGTGGCGTAGACATGTTTTATACTTTCCCAAATCCACAGCATCTCGGTCCGCTCCTTCGCTATCTCTAAATGATTAACGATTTAATTAATACCGTCATTGCGTCATTCAATGGTGCGGGGATATGGAGACGCTTTGCAAGCGCAGCTATTCCGCCATTAATCCAATCTGCCTCGGTTAACCGTCCAGCCTTCACATCCCGAAGCATCGATGATTCATTACGCGCTGTCTGTTTGCAAACGGAAAGTAACCTTTCCCAAGAGTCCACTGGAGAATGCCAGCCGGCAGCGGTCAGGATCGCTTCACTTTCGGCATGAACCGCCATCATCAGCTTCAATCTCACTGGGTCCTGAGGTAAATCTCCGTTTTTTACGCCATAAATGGCCGTAAGCGGATTAATTACAGCATTTATCAACAATTTATCATAGAGACGGTTAACCATTTCATTCGACAGTTCTGCATCAATTCCTGCAAGATCTAACGATTCCAGTAACATTTTTTGCATTTGCTCCCCAGTATTAAGGGATTTGGGCCAGGCCCCAACAGTTAATCTGCCTTGTCCGGTGTGAATAACTGTTGTATCATCCATACGAAGCGCACCCTCTGTCGAAATGGCCGCATACAGCGGGGTATTCGGCAGCGCAGCCCCCAGCTTCTCCATATGGCCAATACCGTTTTGCAGGCACAATAAAGAGGCTCCTTGAGCGGTCAATGACGATAACTGGCTTATTAAATTCGAATCCAGATGCGTCTGCTTGACGGTGAGCCAAATCCAGTCGTGATCATTTGGCCACCAGAAACCGGTTGGTTCATCCGTTAAGACGTCAAGACTGCCCATTACGAAGGCTGGAATGGGATGCTGGCTCTTCTTGCCCTGTTCTTCAAGAGTTATTCCGTATTTGTTCAAAGCGCTGGCCTGACCGGCCGAACGCGTCACTAATGAAACGCTTATTCCAGCGCGTGCCAGTCTTGAGGCATACATCAATCCAATGGAACCAGCGCCGACAATCATGATCCGCAACCTTCATCTTCCTTTTCAGCATTTTCTATCATGGTAACAGATCATATACAAAAAATCCCGTTAAACCTTGTCGGTTTAACGGGATTCGGCCTGAGGCAAACCAATCACTGAATGAATGCTGCCTCAGCCATAGGCTGAGGCAAACCAATCATTCATTACTCAATCCGTTCCAAATTACCGTTCGCATCCATTTTAAAACGCGGCTTGGATTCATCTTCTTCCGTTAACACTGTAAGCCTTCGTGCCCGGTCCATAATTTGAATAAGCGTTTTATAATCATCATTAACTGCGCGGTAATCCGTTTGAACATTATTGACTTCTAGAGATAAACGTTCGTTAAGCTCTCTTAATGTGAACAGCTCTTCTTCTTTTTCGCGAACATCGCGTTCAAGCGTTTTAATTTGACGGCTGAGCTCTTGGTAAGTGCTTTTCCATTGGCGAAGGAAACGTACAACCGAATCAATGGAGAGCGATTCTTCTGTCAAAGGCTCACTTTTGTATGTGCGCTCTTCTGTGTCGATTATGCCTATAGATGACACGTGAGGAGTTACCACATACGTTTGTTTTTTCATATAATTCCGCTTCTGGCGCTGCTGCTTAGCAATTTGTATCGCATCTTCATAGCGTTTGCGAACGCAGCTATTCCAGCGAAATCCGCATGCTGCTGAAGTTCGGCCTATTCGCTCCCCCACTTCCTCAAAAGCGGCTAGCTGTGTACTGCCCTCGCGGATATGCCGCAATGTTACTTCAGCGAGGATGAGATCATCATCCGGGCTCCACGCATCTTGTCTGACTGCTGTCATGCAACCAAAACCTCCTAACATTAGGCGCTTACTTTATCTCTATGCCCTTGGTAGAGTTCATAGAATCTATCGGATACTAATTTGTATATCCATTTTATTGAGGGCTCATACATATTTTTTCCGAATTTGATGCAAACTTGTATCAGGACATGTCATAACAATAAAAAGTTTGCCAATTCGTCACGAGTGAAACAGTTTACAGTCGTTACCCGAGACGTTATAATGGGCAATAGAAAACGGGTCGTGACTGACGAGAGGGGGATGCACTCATGGCACGCATGTTCCGAGTGCTTGGCTTTTGGACGCTGGTTATCGCTCTAATGGCTTTTGCAGGCCACATGACTGAGATGGCGTTGTTGTTTTTTATCCAAACCGTTGTTTTTGTCTTGCTCGGCTATTTGAACTTCTCCGAGAAAACGTATATGTTAATGTTCTGGGCATACATGTTTATCTCGTTTGTTGGATTCACTTACTGGACGGTATTCGTAATGGGCAACCCGTTCTAATAGCACCAACTAAACGCCAAATAGCCAAAAGGCTGTTCCAGGTAGACAACCTCTACCTGGAACAGCCTTTTTCAATTCAATCGGAAATCTGCATTTGAACATCATATCCTCTAAAGGTTTACGGAAAGAAACGGTTTTCTGCGCACCCTCTGGGCCGTGCAAACCATTTCTTCTTATTTCTGCAGAATCATGACCTTGAACGCCTCACTCATAATGTCGCTCCACAATAACTGGCGGATCGACCGGTTACGCTTAGCCGCCTCACTGAACGGATCTGAGCCATCATGATCCACTAAATCATCCAGAACACCTTGATCAATCAGAAACTGCTTTTGAGTCTGATAATAGCTCACCTTCCAGCCAGACTTCTCCGCTGCTCTTCGGCAAGCCATGAAATTCACATGAGCCGTTATGTCCTGCTCTCCAATGAACCGGAATGGATCATCATGTGCAATATGATCCTTGTAGCAAAGCAAAGTTCCTTTCATGCGATGAGGTCCAGCCAATTCATCCGCTTCATGACCGTAATCAATGATGATAAGCGCACCCGCTGACATTCGGGCAGACATCTCCTTGATCCAGCGTTCTGCGGCCAGGTTGATTTCAACTTCCTGACCTTCAGCCAGCTTGATGCCATCAGCCGCTAACGATTGTTCCAGCTCCGGATTCGTGAGCGGCACTATAGCATATTGAAAAGGCCGCCCATTCCTTGATGAATCCTCCTCGCTCAAGGTCACAGCCATCTCCCACAGCTGATCTTCATGCAGAACGAGCCGGTGAACAGGAAACGCGTCAAGCAGCTCATTGGCAAATATAATCAGCGGTTTATCTCTCCAATGTTCTATTTCCGCCTCTTGGGGAGTCATGAAACGTATTTCCGCTTTAGCCTGCGTCTCAAACCTTGATTCTTGAAATAGCCGCTCAGCCTCAGCTAAGTGAACAGGGCTGCCATCCACAACCATGTATGTCAATTGGGATAACCAGTCAGGCCTTTCCTGTTCCCAAATATCGATAATCTGCTTGGATAATCTTCCTGTTCCAGCTCCCCATTCACCAACATCGGCGCATCCGCCATATTCATCAACAAGCCTTGTTAAGAAGCCGGCCAGTTTCTCCCCCATAATCGTACCTACAGCAGAGCTGGTATAGAAATCTCCTGATTTCCCCACTCTCACCGCACCTGACCGGTAGTAACCATATTCCTGATCATAGAGACACATTTCCATATAATCATAAAACGAAATGCAGCGCACATCCGCTTGAATAGGCGCCGCGTTCAGCTTTTTCCCAGCAATGCCATCCCTTCGAATGCGTTTTTCAATGCGATTCTTTAGCTGTTCCGAACGGTTCATGCCTGCCTCCATTCAAGGACAAAATTTCAGTTACAAGATATAATAGAGAGATTGTACGCATATAGTAGTCCAAGCAAACACGTCTTTGAAAGGGGAGCAGAGCGTGACAGGTATGAAGCATCGCAGAACCCTGGTAATCGTCGTTTGCGCGATCGCCACGTGGCTGACCATCATCCCCGTTTTTGCACAGCCGCAGCAGCCTGTTGATGAAGAAGTGAGACGTATCCTGGAGAAAAGTTTATCTGTCGTTGAAATCGACAAAGAAATAGCTCGTATCGTGCAGCAGCAGACTGCGATCTCAACTAAGCTGGTGCAGTCCCAATCCGAGCTGGACAAGCAGAAGGCATCCATCGCTGAACATCAAGAGAAGGCCGGAGCTGTACTTCGAGCCTATTATACCGGTGAGAGAGACTTCATGCTGACAGCCGTGCTATCGTCCGATAACCTGTCCAGTTTGCTCACCATGGTCGATTATTTTGACTTTATTTTCTCTAATGATCAGCTTACCTTGAACACCTATACGAAACAATACCGCGAATTAAAAAAAGAAATCGATAAGCTTGATGCCCAATCCGAACAGCTCGCCGAGGTTCAGAAGCAGCTCACAGAGCAGCGCAGCCGGGTAGCAGCCCTGCAGGAGGATGTAGACAGCCAGCTAAGCGGAAGGTCCGATGCTGACAAGCTCCTTAATATGATCAATGAATTTAATGACTACTGGAAAAATGTCGGTTTATTAGAGGTCAAACGTTATTTCAGCGCCTTGTCCAAAGCGATGAATAAAATGCCGGCTTGGGTGCAAGACAACAAAGACATGCTTGAAATCGACGGTTTCAACTATACACTTACCGTCTCCGATGATCAATTGAATACCTTCCTCAGGGAACAAAATGAGCTGTTTAATAATTTTGCTTTTGCCTTTCATGATGATTCGGTGGAGGTATCCGGTAAACGGGATGGCATGGAGGTCAAATTATCTGGTCATTACACAGTGGAGAAGACCGGCGCTATTCTATTCCATGTAGATGAACTCATATTTAACGGTCTGGCTCTGCCGGACACAACCCGCCATTCGCTTGAAAAGGAGTTCGACCTCGGTTTTTATCCGCAAAAAATGGTTTCGTTCCTCAGAACGAAATCTGTACAAACAGAAAATGGAAAGCTAATTGTTAAGCTTTCCATTTCCCTTTGATGAGAGCGGCGGCGCTGTGCCACCGCTTTCTTGTTCCCCGTTCCACTGCTTAACCAATGCACCCGCCTGTTCCGTCGTAAAAGAACTCCAATCATGGCGGTTCTTCCATAATTCCAACCATTTGTTCCAACGCTCGGACCAATACGGATCAGGCAGCAGGGGCTGGCTTTCCAGCATATTGATCAGCCAATTAGGGGGATTCTCCGAGATCTCACTCGTTTCAAACTCATTCGTATAGGCGGATATCCTCGCTGGCAGCCTCATGAAACGGGAATAACGATCGAGCTGGCTGCTGGTAGAGGTCATTTCATTTATCCATAAACGCGCAGCATCCAGATCCTCCAATTTAGATGACAAAACAAAGCTATTCCCGCCGCTCCAGCTTATCGGCCCTGTTTGATTTCCGATTGTTAACCGTTTCCGTTCAGCATCTGAAAGGGATTGGTAAACCGACCAAGGCAGCACAGAAGAGAGCAACGTACCGGATTCAAACTGCTGCATGAGTTTAGCAGAATCCAGAACTGGATTCAGAGCCGACATCTGCTTGGCATAATCTGCCGCAAAGCGGAGTTGTTGTTTGGAGCCCTCATTAAATGGCAGCAAATTGACCGCAGATTGACTATTGTCCTTAAACGCACCAAGCCAAGCGATAATTTGACTCGGTTCCGCCGGCAGAATGTTAAACCATTTCAAATTAGGATTTGCCGATTGGAGCCCATTCCATGCAGTTTTAAACGTACTCCAATCCTTTGGGGAAGCATTCAGCCCGGCAGTTTTCAGCAGCTCGCGCTGCCATACAACGAGCAGCGGATTACAGTCAAGCGGTACCCCCCAAAGTGAACCGTTCCACTTCAGAAGATCTGTGAGCGCTTCCAATTGATCAGCTAGCGAATCTCCCGTAAATATACCGTCCGTCGGGAGCAAATAGCCTTGAACAGCAAACTCTCTTACCCGGTTATTATCCAAAAGCATGATATCAAATGGATCTCCGATTTGAGAGTCTTCCTTCCATGTATCATAGGCCTCGGCTGTCGGAAAATTAATTAATTCTACCTTGATTGCAGGATGAACATGTTGGAATTTCTCATTGCTTTCTATCCAATATTGATATTCTGACGCCTGCATCGATACAGCTGCTCGCAGAGTTACCGTATTCTTCTTGCTTCCATCAACAACTTTAGGCTGCTGTGCCGAAGGCGGCCCATCGAACGGGATGACTGTCAATCCAGGCTTGCCAAACATCGGAACAAGCAGCGCCGCGCATATCGTAAACACACCGAGCAGCAGCAAAACATATTTCTTACGGGACACTTTTACCTCCTAAAAGTTTTCCGAAGGAAAACTTGCTCCGAAAGCATTATCTTAAGTTTTCCGAAGGGAAACTTGCTCCAAAAGCATAATCTTAGTTTTCCGAAAAAACGCTACATAAACGCAATATCGATTCGAAGAAAATGTGACTGTTTACATGCTCTAAAACTTTTGTCCTAGCTTTTATTGTACCAAGAAAGCTCTTCTTTGTCGCCTCACATTTGTTGATTATCCAATGGAAATCGTTCATAATGAACCGAAAAAGAAACGAACGGAGGTCTGCTCATGCAGCTAATTATTAGTGTCGAGCTTAACTTGCCGGAGGATAAGCTTCCCGGTTACTACGCCCAAATTATCAAAGGAATAGCCGACATCGCGACCTTGGTGGATCGTCATAAAACACTCCTCTTCGTTAGCGGTTCAAGTGATGCTGATGCAATCGAAGCTTTTGTGGAGCGTTATAAAGTCCCTAGTGAGCGGGGCATGTGGCTTCAGCTCGACGAGAAATGGTTAATCAATGATAGAACCTTCACAGACTATGGCGTTCTGACAAGACAAGGTAATCATTTTCTGGATATGGCACTTACTGCTATCGTGGCTTTGGACGGAGTGGAACCGGAATCGGAGCTGACGCAGGCGCTGCAGCAGACTGAGGAGCATACACTTGCTTCCAGTAACGCAAACGGCCGACAGCTGTTAGCTGTCGACCGTCATCAGGTAGAGCTTATTGAAGGCATTGCAAGAGCTTATCATTGCCGCGCTGAACGGCTCCCTCTGGCCTCAGAGGCTATCTAAAGTAGATCTGCAGCCAGCTGGGCGAGCTTTGATCTCTCGCCCTTCTCAAGGGTCATATGACCGCTCACACCCTCCTGCTTGAACCGTTCAACGATATGAGTCAATCCATTGCTGATTGAATCCAAGTACGGATGATCAATTTGCTCCGGATCTCCCATCAACACAATTTTACTTCCTTCCCCTACACGGGAAACGATTGTTTTCACCTCGTGCCTGGTCAGGTTCTGCGCTTCATCAATAATAATGAACTGGCCTGGAATGGAACGTCCGCGGATATAAGTTAATGCCTCCACCTGTATACTGCCAAGCCCCATTAATATTTTATCAATATCCCCTGATTTTTTCGTATCGAATAAAAATTCTAAATTATCATAAATCGGCTGCATCCATGGACGCAGCTTCTCTTCTTTCTCACCTGGAAGATACCCGATATCCTTACCCATCGGGACGACGGGCCTTGCAATCAGCAATTTTTTGTATTTATGCTCATCCTCAACCTTCATAAGTCCGGCAGCCAATGCAAGCAAGGTCTTGCCTGTACCCGCTTTTCCTGTTAGGGTGACAAGCGGGATATCGTCGTTAAGAAGCAGCTCCAGTGCCATTCTTTGCTGCGCATTGCGGGCAGTCATTCCCCATACCGGGTCATTGCTAAGATACAGCGGCTCTAGCCGTGCGCCATCTTGCGTTACTTTGAGCAGCGCAGATTTGGAGGTGCCCATCTCATCTCGCAGAATAACGAATTCATTCGGCTGTAGTCGTGTGCTGCCGAGCTGCAGATTCTTAATCGTTAAGAAACGGTACGTATAAAATTCATCGATAACCGCAGGGTGTACGAACAGTGTTAAATATCCGGTATACACATCCGAAGCCGTTACAACGACTTGATCGGACCGGTAATCTTGAGCTGCGAGCCCCAATACATCCGCTTTGATACGGACAAGGACATCTTTGCTTACAATGATAACGGGTCGCTCTTCCGGCTTCTCCTTCTCTTCCAGGGAATAGTTTAAAGCAACCGCCAAAATCCGGTTATCATTTGACATCTCACCAAACATGTCTTGCACTCGAACATAGCTGCGATGATTCAGTTCAACCTTGAGCAGGCCTCCATTAGGGAGAGTAATTCCTTCGTGCAGCCGTCCATCCTCACGCATTTGATCGAGTAAACGAGAAACATGGCGCGCATTTCTGCCCAATTCGTCAGCTAACCTTTTCTTAGAATCAATCTCTTCCAACACCACTGCGGGAATAATGATCTCATTATCTTCAAAGGCGAAGATCGCTTGTGGATCATGCAAAAGAACATTGGTATCGAGCACGAATATTTTTTTCATCGTGAGCCCTCCCGGCGTTGGAATTTCGTTCAAAGGCGTACATAGCGATACCTGCTCTGGGCAAACTACACTTGAACAGACAAACGTGGCTAAAGAAAGGTCAGGTGGCGAATATGAGCAAGTGGCTGGTGTCGGCTTTGATCCTTTGCCTGCTTGCGACAGGTTGCGGTACCGTCGCGCGCAATGAGACATCACCCTCTCCGCAGAATGATAACCGCGTTAAAGTCCAGCAGAGCTCGCCTCGTAAGAAGGCTATTACCAGCCCGAAACAAGTCGCAGCCCATTTAGAGAAGCTCGCGATGAAAGTTCCGGGCGTGAAGGGCGCTCATTGTGTCGTGTTTAAAAATACAGCGATCGTTGGCATTGATGTAGTCAGTACGATGGAACGATCACGTGTCGGCACGATCAAATATGCTGTAGCGGAAGCATTTCATAAAGATCCTTACGGTATCGATGCAATTGTCACTGCCGATATGGACTTATCCCAGAGGCTGCGGGAAGTCCAGGCCGACATCAAACGCGGACGGCCATTAGCAGGTATGGCAGAGGAACTCGCCGACATCGTCGGACGCATTGTACCTCAGCTTCCGCGGGATGTTCAACCCCGTCAAGCGGAGCCGGATAAACAAGATCAGCCAAAGATTCATAAGAATTTGTAAAAACGAGCAGCCATATAAGAACACAAAAAGCCTAGCGATGTTACACTAGGCTTTCTTCATGGCTGCAAACACCTGTCCATCCAGTTTGTCGGCAGCTCTTTTGTCATAAGTTTTCACAACAGCAGGTAGTGTGGACAAGCGGGCGCCGTAAAACATCGCATCGCGGATATGTCCAATTTCAATATCGAAGCAAACAAGTTTAAACGGTACTTCTTCGAGCGCTTCAGAACGCAGTGCTGCTTTCCCGTAAACGGTTTGAACAGATCCGGGCGCAAACACAGTTACGCTAACATTTTCATTCGAGGACATGTTCGCACTCAGACGAGAGCGGCCGTCGATTGCAAAACGAAGCGTGGTGCGATCCACCGCATAGATCCATGAGATAGCACTGGACGTAGGTGAGCCTGTATCCGCATCGATAGTGTGCAGAAGTACGAAAGGTTCCTGTTTCAACTGGTTAAATAGATCGTCGTTCAATGCTGTAACGGGCTCGGTCATCCGCATTGCCTCCTTGCAACATGATCATGAATGCTCCGATGCGATCATTATAACATAGCAGGGTTTGCTCTTCCACCCGTCATTCAGCTAGTTTTGCTTGTAAAGCTTCTTTAGCGGCCTGAAGTTTATTCTCGTCAAGTCGTACATAAGGACTCTTCCAGGAGCCTTCCAGAGGGATAAACGTGATGTCTTCGCGTCCAATGCCGAAATATGTGGAAATCATGTTTTCCACTTCGCCTGAAGGGATGTCCATACGCATGTTATTGCCAACCGCACGAATGACACCCGCGATTTTGGTCACGCTCGAAAGGGACTTCAGCTTGTCGGCAATTTCACCCAGAACCTGGCTTTCTCGCTGGTTCCGGTCGAAGTCACTGGACATGTTCTTGCCGTCATTGGACTTTCGGTATCTGACGAAATCCAGAGCATCATCGCCATTTAGCTTCTGAGGACCTTTGGTCAAATCGATGTTGGTACCATCCGCATGATCGACGTAGTGCATGTCCATGTCGACATTTACATTAACACCACCAAGAGCATCAACAACATCGGCAAAACCCTGAAAGTTAATGGTGGCCGTATAATTCAAAGGGATATCAAAAAACTCGCCAAACATTTTGCGCATATCCTGCTTCGCTTGGCGTTCTGCGCTCTTCTTATCGAGACCGTCACTCTTGGCAGCCGTCAGGAATCTTGCATAATACGCATTTGCTTTGTGGACTTTGTATCCGTCCAGCTCGATCTTGGAATCACGCGGGATCGAGACGACCGTTGCTGATTTCGTCTTCGGATTAAATGCGGCAACCATCATAACATCTGAATTCAAGCTGCCCGTTTCCTTGCGTGTATCAAAGCCGAGCAGCATAATAGCAACCGGCTTCACTTTGACTGATTCGCTTGGAGCTACTTCTACAGTAGGATCTGCATCAGTCGTAATATCCTTTAAGGCATCCTTTGATACTTTGTAAAGGTAACCGGCGTACCCTAACCCTCCGATAATCAGCAGCAGAACCACAATCATTAATCTGCGCATCCAGAAGACTTTCTTCTTTTTCTTTTTCGGTTGTTGAGGCTCTCTCGGTCCTCGGGAAGAGGATCTGGGCGGCATTGATGATTTGGTCATTGCGTTCACCTTATCTTTTCAGTTGTATTTCGGATTCTCGTTGATATCACTAAGGAGCTTCTCGCCAATTTCACGAGGATACATCTGAATCTTGCTGCGGCCGTCCAGCTCATAGCGGACATGTATCATCGTATCGTCGATTTTGTCGATCTGCACGAGTGCGAGTTGATGGTCCTCAGTCAATATTTGCAAAAAGAAGTCTCGGGTTTCCACAGCAGCATGATCATCAGGCCTGGCCTCTGCCACAATCTGAATCTGCAGCCAATTAAACAATGCGTCTTCTAACCTCATAGACGTCCTCCTTAAAGCTTTTGTTGCATAGCTTGAATCCGGATGCCGGATTCAACAAACAAAAACTTGCTTCGTAAGCATGCATATTGCTGAGAAGCCTGCTCCTTAATCGTGGGAACGTTTAAGCTTTTTTCCCTGAATCGGCATCCACTTCTGCAGCATTGACGTTTCTGCCTTTTATTCGGTCATAAAGCTGTCTTCCGCGCAGCATGAGCATCATAGCTACTGCGACCGACATGCACTGGATAATGGGAAGCTTGTCGAACTGTAATACAAACAAGATAAACGAACCCAGCGCCATAACGAGATGAACGAGTATTTCTTTCAATATCGGCAGCCGCTGCACACGGAACACAGCATTGAAAATATAAATCGTTAAGCACAAAATAATGATGTACGTTAAGATCGGATGGGCATGGAACCAGTTCTGCACCTTCAAGCATCTCCTTTCAATTTCACACATATGCCAAGCTACGCAAACGGCAGGATAACAGGACCAATTCGATCCGCTACCCTGCCTCTCGTCGTTCGTAACCATTTAATTCATGTATTAATCTTTAGTCTAATTCTTAAACGCCTTGAGCTGCGGCTCTGCGCTGTTTATCTGCACGTTCGCGCTCACTCTTATTCAAGAGTTTCTTGCGCAGACGAATCGATTTAGGAGTGATTTCACATAGTTCATCATCATTCAAGTACTCGAGAGCCTGCTCCAGCGAGAATAGCACTGGTGTTTTCAGACGAACCGTATCATCCTTGGAAGCTGTGCGGATATTGTTCAGCTGTTTCTCTTTACAAATGTTAACGATAATGTCGCTGTCCCGGTTATGCTCGCCAACGATCATTCCTTCGTATACTTCAGTACCAGGCTCAAGGAACAGAATACCGCGGTCCTCTACACCGAACATTCCGTAGAATGTCGAAGTACCGTTCTCACTTGCAACCAGAACGCCTTGATGACGTCCGCCGACTGATGCGCCGGCAAGCGGGCCGTATTTCTCAAAAGCGTTGTTCATAATTCCATAACCGCGAGTAAGTGTCAAGAAATTCGTACGGTATCCGATCAATCCGCGTGCAGGAATGATAAATTCCATACGCACTTGGCCGGTTCCGTTATTAATCATATTGACCATTTCCGCTTTACGTGAGCCGAGGCTCTCCATAACAGGACCTGTACTTTCTTCTGGGACATCGATAAGAAGACGCTCGTAAGGCTCGCTCTTAACTCCGTCAATTTCTTTGATAATAACTTCAGGCTTGGAAACCTGCAGTTCAAAGCCTTCACGGCGCATATTCTCGATCAGTATACCAAGGTGAAGCTCGCCGCGGCCTGACACAATGAATGCATCCGGGCTGTCAGTTTCATCAACACGAAGAGCCACGTCTGTTTCTAATTCTTTGAAGAGACGTTCACGAAGCTTACGGGAAGTTACCCATTTGCCTTCACGTCCTGCGAATGGACTGTTATTAACGAGGAATGTCATTTGCAGTGTAGGCTCGTCAATTTTAAGAACCGGCAGTGCCTCTGGGTTGGCAGGATCTGCAATCGTTTCACCGATGTTGATCTCGCGAATACCAGCAATAGCTACGATATCTCCAGCGCCCGCTTCTTCAACTTCAATACGTTTCAAGCCTTGGAAGCCGAACAGCTTCTCGATACGCGCTTGTTTCGTAATCCCGTCACGGTTAATGACCGCTACCGATTGGCCTTGGCGAATTTTACCGCGATTGACACGTCCAACTGCGATACGTCCCAGGTACTCATTGTAATCCAGCAAAGTAACAAGGAATTGCAGCGACTCATCTACGCTTTCAGTCGGCGATGGAATATGCTCGATGATGGTTTCATACAGAGACTGCATATTTTCATCTTGTTTTTCCATGTCAAGACTGGACGTTCCGTTAAGCGCGGAAGCGTACACGACTGGAAAGTCAAGCTGTTCATCGTTAGCGCCTAGCTCTATAAATAGATCAAGCACTTCGTCAACGACATCTTGAGGACTTGCATTCGGACGGTCAATTTTGTTCAGTACGACGATTGGCGTCAGATTGCTCTCAAGCGCTTTGCGAAGTACGAATTTCGTTTGCGGCATACAGCCTTCAAATGCGTCAACGACAAGCAGTACGCCGTCAACCATTTTCATGATGCGTTCAACTTCTCCGCCAAAGTCAGCATGGCCTGGCGTATCTACGATGTTGATCAGAAACTCTTTGTAATTTACTGCGGTGTTCTTTGCCAAAATCGTAATTCCACGTTCACGTTCCAGGTCGTTGGAATCCATTGCCCGTTCTTGAACCGCTTCATTATCACGGAACGTTCCTGATTGTTGAAGCAATTTGTCGACGAGCGTTGTTTTACCGTGGTCAACGTGCGCGATGATGGCGATATTACGTAAATTTTCTCTGGCTTGCATTGTTAATTATCCACTCCACTTTGTTTAGTCTTCTTTCTAGTCTTGCCTTCTTGCTAACAAATCAAAAGGACAGAATTACCAGCGTGCTCTTTTTCCCGCAATCAACCAAGCCCCGATCGCAAGCAGAAGCACTGCAATGATATACAAACCCCAGCCCCAGAATGCCATAATGACAAAAAACGATACCGCTATAAGAGCTAAAATCATAGCAATCGTCAGCGGATATTTCGGGTGTGACATTTCAAACAAGTGATACTCATACAACCCGAGCGCGACCCCCAAAATAAAAAAGGGCCATAGGTACTGCATATTGCTCCAACCGAACGCAATACAAAAGAAAAAAATGAAGGCGTTTATCGTCAAAATCGCTCCCGGTACGAGAACTAAAGGGGGGAGCAACCGACCGAAAAACAGCACATGCAGCAATATGCCGGGAATCAACACGAAAAGCGGCCAGAAGTTAGTTCCGATAAATGCGAATAACCCGAGCTTTCCGAGTAAAATAACGGCGCCGGCAAACAAAAAAAGAAGACCGACGGCGTATTTATTTTTCGACATGCCCAAAGATCCCTTCTCTCGACACTTTTTATCATTACTAGTGTACTGGAACGGACGGCAAAAAACCAGTGTAAGGCGGTAATTTCCACTGAAAAATGTTCATTATTTTACTTTTTTAGACGCAAAAGCGCAACAATGATCACTAATGGAATGCACAGCAGTGGAAATGCCTGCTGAAAAGTCGGGTAATTATGAAGGATGAGCTTAACCATGCCGGGATCATGGACGACCATCTCGCCAGCGGCATATCCAAGCAACCCTCCGCCTAAATATACAAGAATTGGAAACTTTCTAAGCAGCTTGCTTAACACCTGACTCCCCCAAATAATCATCGGTATGCTCAGCGCGATACCGAACAGAATAAGTACCGGCTCTCCCTCTGCAACCGCGGCAATGGCCAATACGTTATCCAAGCTCATAATGAAATCAGCCGCCACAATTGTGCGTATGGCGCTTCCAAGAGAAACCTCTTGCCGAAATTCAGGCTTCCCGTGGGAGTTTGAAGCGGCATCCGTTACAAGCTTTACAGCAATCATAAATAATAGAATCGCGCCAACGGCTTGCAAATAAGGGATCGTGAGCAGCGTCAGCGCCACCAGCGTCAGCAGACATCGAAGTCCTACAGCTACGCCAGCCCCCCACCAAACCGCTTTACGGCGCTGCGCAGGAGGCAGCTTCTGACTTGCCAGAGCAATTACAACAGCATTATCTCCACTCAACAAGACATTAATTAAAATAATCTGAATAAATATAAACAAGCTCTCCAAATGCATGCCCCTCCTAAAAGTAAACCGAAGTCTAATTGTTAGCTTATGAAACTTGTATGTGAAAATAGGACAGCTTATGAGTCAAAAGTTTTGAATCTTTCTTCAAGGCACTACGTATATACCTTCAAAATTAGGAATCAGAAGGGAGAGGCACACATCATGGAAATTCTCTCGTTTGAGTTTTTATCCGCTCTGCTGACCATCGTCTTTATTGACCTCATTCTTGCAGGTGACAATGCGATCGTAATTGGTCTGGCCGCTCGCAAATTACCGAAGGAGCAGCAGACAAAAGCGGTGATTTGGGGAACCGTGGGGGCCGTAGTCATTCGCGCGGTAGCAACCATTCTAGTCGTTTATCTGCTGGATATCCCGTGGCTGCTGCTCGCAGGAGGCATTCTATTATTATGGATCGCTTACAAGCTGCTTGTTGATCAGAATGATCATGATGTCAAACCGGGAAACACCTTATGGCAGTCGGTATGGACAATTATCGTCGCGGATGCAGCAATGGGTCTGGATAACGTGATCGCGGTCGCCGGGGCCGCCCACGGCCATGTCCTTCTGGTCGTGCTCGGGCTCTTGATCAGTATTCCGATTGTGGTTTGGGGAAGCACGCTGTTCCTGAAAATCATTAATCGGTTCCCATGGATTGTGTACGTCGGTTCTGGCGTTCTGGCTTACACAGCCGCAAAAATGATTACTCATGAGGAACGAATCGCAGGCTTCTTTGCAAGCAGCAACCTGTTCAAATGGTCTTTCATGATTCTGGTTGTCATCGTGATCGTCGTCGCCGGGCTATGGAAAAACAATGCAAGAACGAAGAGAGCGTTAAACGAAAAAAGCAGGGAATCCCATTAGTGGACTCCCTGCTTTTCTTTTCCAATAGCAATGTTCTAGAACCAGTCTTCATTCCCGGCGCTCTGCGCTTCAGATAATACATCCGGTGTCAGCTCGATAACCTCTGCGCTTGCGACCGCTGTATGAATCATATCATCCAACCCTTGAATCGAAGCTTCAACCCGTTCTACAATTTTTAAGTTCGGATTCGTGCTGGGTGACTTAGGGACAAACAAGGTACAGCAATCCTCATAAGGCAAAATCGAAGTGTTGTAGGTTCCGATTTGTTTGGCAATCCGGATTATTTCATTCTTGTCCATGGTGATGAGCGGGCGAAGAAGCGGAATATGAATGTCATTTCCAATCACATTCATACTGCTCAGCGTCTGACTGGCGACTTGACCCAGACTATCCCCTGTCACAAGCCCCAGCGCCCGGTATTTCTCAGCAAGCCGCTCCGCAATACGCAGCATAGAGCGCCTCATCAACGTAATGATAAGCGACTCCCGGTTGCTTTGGGCAATCGCCGTTTGAATGTCCGTGAATGAAACGAGATGCAGCTTAATGGGTACTCCGCTGAAATGAGACAACCGTTTCGCTAATTCAATAACCTTCTCCTTCGCCTTATCGCTTGTAAACGGGTAACTGTGAAAATGGACGGCCTCAATTTCAAGCCCTTGGCGCATGGACAGATAGCCGGCCACCGGACTATCGATGCCTCCGGATAACAGCAGCATCGCCTTGCCGTTCGTACCGTACGGATAGCCCCCCGCTCCCTGCACCATTTCATGGAAAACATAGGTTCCTTCCGGCTGAATTTCAACTCGAAGCTCTACTTCCGGCTCCTTCACGTTTACTTTCAGATTCGGGATCGCCCTAAGAATATGAGAGCCGACCAGATGGTTCATTTCGAAGGTCTCGTGCGGAAACTCCTTCTCTACACGTCGAACCGACACCTTGAAGGTGTCCGGTTTATGCGGCATTTCAAACATAATCTCGAGTGCAGCTGCACGTATTGACTCCAGATCATTGATGGTGAATTTGACGGGGCTGAAGGAATGTATACCGAAAATCAGCTTCAATTGATCTGCAATGGGTTCATATTGTTCGTTATGAAGCGTGATGTATAGACGCCCGAATGCTTTACTTATCGATGTTCCTGGGTAAGGCAGCAGCACTCTCTTGATCTGTTCTTCGATTCGATTCTCAAATTGGCGGCGATTACGGCCTTTAACCATATATTCGCCGAATCGGATCATAATCATATCTGGCTTCATTCTCGAGTACCCCTTTTTTCAAGCGGTTTCAGCTTTTGTACGACCATTGGAAGTACCCGGCATAACCACTCCAGTTCTAAATCGCCATGCTCGTCTCCGAAGCTGATTCGGATGCCGCTGGCCGCTCGCGCTCTGCCAAGTCCCATCGCCTCCAGTACCCGGCTTGGTTTGTCATCCTTAGAGGAGCAGGCCGACTTCGTCGATGCAAGTACGCGGTGCTTCTCCAGCATATGAATGATGACCTCCGGCTTCATGCCAGGGTACGAGAAATTAACGATATGGGGAGCGGCAGCTTCACGCTGGCCCGTACCATTAAGGACAAGCTCTGGAATCTGTTCCAGACAGCGGAGAAGCCGGCTGCGCAAACCATGCATTTTCTCATACCGGTCAGGCTGGCTCTCTACGGCCATTCGAAATGCTTTAGCCGACGCCACAATAGCAGCGAGGTTTTCCGTACCCGGGCGAAGACGCTGCTCTTGCCCGCCGCCGCTGTAGATGGGATCCAGCTGTATACCCTGCCGAACATACAGAAGCCCCAATCCTCTAGGCCCGTTAATTTTATGGGCGGAAGCCGAGAAAAGATCGATCCCGCTGCCGGATAGGCCGATCGGAAGCTTGCCTATGCTTTGCACCCCGTCAACATGAAAAATAATGCGGTCCTGTTTGCGGAGCAGCGCTCCGATTTCAGCAATCGGTTGTATCGAACCGGTTTCGTTATTAACATGCATCACGCTGACTAATATCGTTTCTTTAGTCAGAGCAGCCTCAAGATCGTTTAATGATAGAATGCCCCTGCTGTCGACCGGAAGATAAGTAACGCGGAAGCCATCCCGTTCAAGTGCTCCAAATGTATCGTAAACGGACGGATGCTCAATAGCGGTTGTAATCAGATGATTGCCCCTGCTTTTGTATTTACGGGCCGCACCGATAATCGCCATATTGTTGCTTTCCGTTCCTCCGGAGGTGAAGATCCATTCTGGCTTGTCTGTACCGAATAAGCCTGCGATAACTCCCCTGGCCCGGTCCAGCAGCTTAGCTGCTTCCATTCCGCTTCGGTGCAGCGAGCCAGGGTTGGCGTAATGCTTCGCCATCACCTCAGCCATCGTACGAATGACATCCTCATGCGGAGGAGTAGAAGCACAATGATCAAAATAATACATCACCTGTACCTCCTGAAAGTGTCTGCGTGGACATCTTGGAATATATCGTGAGTGCAAAACTCGCATCGACAAGCAAGCGCTTAGTTATTAGCGAGATGCTTCGCGGCAATCCTTCTTGCGAACAAAAACTCACATCGACAAGCATAAACGTTCTCAAGCAAAAATAAAAGACCACCGAAGAAAGCTGGGCAAATTCGCCGTTCAGAGCTTCCCGTGATCTATTATCCTTCAGCATATAGTTTTCCTTATAGGGCTGCGCTGTACAAAGCTTGCTTGCCAAGAACCTTATTCATATATTTCTGTGTTTCCTTCGGAAGAAGCTCCAGCTTATTCGCCAATTCTGCATCAGATTGAATGCCCGCACGATCAATGCGGCCGGGACCTGCGTTGTAAGCAGCGAGGGCCGTCTGAATATTGCCGTCATATTTACGGAGCAAATACGAGAGGAAACGTGTACCGCCGTCTATGTTTTGCTGAGGATCCAATGAGTTCGCAACTCCCAAGCCTCGCGCCGTACCGTCCATTAACTGCATAAGCCCTTTAGCTCCAGCAGAAGAAACAGCATTTGTGTTGAAGGAGGATTCTGTATCTATAACAGCTTTGATCAGGGCTCGATCAACACCATATTTAGCAGCTGCTTCATTTATGTAAGCATCATATGTTGTCGAGTTTGCGCTGCTTGTATCCAAACTCTGAATCCGGGAAATATCTCCGCTAAACTGAGGAGGCAGTGCGCTAAGCGGCATAACATTCATTGCAGATGTTTGAAGACCTGTATCTAACAGAAGGCTGGATTCCGTATTTGATCCGGACATCATTTGTTGAAGCAGAGTGCCGAATAAAGAGGTACCATTCTGGCTGTCAGCAGAGATTGTGCTGCTTTGGCTGTCCCCATTAATGTCCAAGCTTGGCATCCATTGCAGCTGCAGCAAAGTTTTCATAATACGCGGATCAATACTCATTGGTTGCCCCCATCTGTTTCGCGCTTATTTGACATGATTTGATCTTATTCTACATGTTTTTCCCATTTACCGCTAGTGTGATATTAGTTCTGAATCTGCTTACGAAGAAAAGCCGGCGAATCAGATTCGCCGGCCGGTTCATTATGAGTCATTCAGGTGATGGCATAATAAATGGGAATAAGCACTAAATATGACGCTAATGCAATCAATCCAAGCGTTATGGACCAGACACCAAGCCCTCTGGCCCCCTGACGATAAGCCAGGAAACCGACGACCGCAGCTGTTGCGCCCAATAAGACCGGCCATACAAACCAAGAGAGAACGGCCAATACAAGTGCTGCCCACCCAGTCGCACGGCCCGCTGAGCGCGTCTCACGCTTTGCGTCTTCCACAAGATGACGGTCCCGATACTTCCCCGAATAACCTGGTGAAATAGCGCCTAATTCAGCACCCATCTCTTCGTTGTATGCATGATGGTCTGAATCGTACCCGGGATGAGTCTCCGTATCATCATGCGGACTGTGTGGATTGTAATCGGGATGGCGCTTCATTATGGCCTCACTCCTTCGCCTTGAAAGTGTGACAGCAAGTCTCAGCTTGTTCTGATGCAGCATCCTTGTGCTCATGTCCGAAACCTTCTTCAGCGAACTCGGAACCAAACTCCCCTTTTGCGTGACTGTCGATGTCGATCTGAATTTGATCGGCATTGCATTTATTGCCTTCCGCCCAGAAGGAACAGTTAGCAACACTGCAGCGTACGCCATTTGGCATAAAAATCACCCCCGGTATCATGTTGCCCTTACCGGGGGTGAGTTATGATTGCCTTATTTTTGTCCTTGCATGCGACGCTGTGTCATGTAGTCGCTCTCGTAGTAAGAAAGATCATCGCGAAGTTCTTCAAACAATTTCGAAACCGTCAATACGATATCGCGTGCCTCGTTAATTGGTTTCTTGCGGAAACGAATAGCATCTTGTCCTGTATAAGCGTACCGGCCATCCTCAGAGTAGCACTCATTCTTCGGATAGAAGAATGCGTTCACGCATTGATGGTACACTTCATACAAAGCACGTTCTGCAAATTCAACTTCAAAATTAGGCCGTCTAAGCGTCACTCCGAGCTTCTCATATGCCACTTCAGAGAAAACAAGCAAATGGCGAAGATCCGACAGCAATCCTTTATAGAAAAGCTCCGCTTCATTTCCTTGATCCTCAGCTGTAAGCTGTTGAAGCGCGTGCTGGTTTAAAAACGTCTCCAAATGGCCAATAGCAAGTTTTAATTTGTCCCGAGTCGATTCGCTCAGCGGTTTCACATTATTCGAAGGCATAATCGGTAGTTCCCCTTTCTTATTTCCAAACCATACTTAAATCATCAACATCGTACCACAAAATACATGCAGATGGTACTGTCCTTTAACAAGAAAAGTTGTATATTTTACAGCCGCCCACCGAACTCTAATCAACAGAAGCCGGAAACCGGCTTACCAATATGCAGTTATGTTCGAGGAGGTACCAATCGATATGCGACGAAAGTGGATCGGCTGGTTTGCAGTGCTTGCGGCTGCCGCTTTTCTAATTCCGCTCACGCCTTGGTTTGGCAATTCAAACCACCAGAGCCGGATCAGTGAGAGACCCGCACCCTTCAAGCCAATGTCTGCAAAGGGAGAGCATCATTTGAAGATGGCAACCGTTAAGCAGGATATGGATGCGACCGCCATGCTCTGTACAACGGAATGCTCGAAGAATCTCCACAAGCTTATGATGGAAGCTAAATCAAAGCCTGAAGCATCGAAGGAATCACAGCTGACCCATCTCATGAACATGCATAAACAGATGGTCTACGTTATGTGGATCCATGATGGGCACAGCTTAGCAAAGGGCAAGAAACCAACAGGTTCAAGCTTATTGAATGCTCGATTGCACGATGGCAAGAAAATGCTTCATAGCGGAGAACCATATACATCGGAGCCGTTCAATGTGAATGGACACCGGTACATGGTGATCACTGTTCCGGATAAGGAGCATGCAGGGGACGGAATGGTTGGCATTTTGCTCCAAGATATCGTTATGCATGTCAAGCAGCATCAACAGCGAAACCTGCGTTTAGTTCCTTACCCGCCTGAAGGAAAATATAAAATTGAATCCGTAACGCCTAATACGACGCGCGACATTACGGTCGATAACGGTGAAGAGAACGGAAATGCAAGCCACTATCACATCAACGAAGTGGTTGTGAAGTTTCCACATCCTCCTACCGACGCTCAATTGAGCCGGATGAAAAATGAAGTATCCGCCCTATCCGTCAAGAAGCTCGGTTATACCTTTGTCTTCCGTTCCAAAAAAATGGAAGCAGAACCGATGATTAAATATTTTCAAAAATCGTGGAATCCCGAATTCGTTGAGCCGCATTATTTGTACATGACCAACGAGGTCAAGGGAATTATTCCAAACGATGCCCTTTACTCGCAGTATCAGTGGAATTTACCTATCATCGAGGCGGAAAAAGGCTGGAACGTTTCCAAAGGCAGTGAGAAGGTTCTAATTGCTGTCCTTGATACTGGCGTCCAGCTTGATCACCCCGATCTGAAGGGCAAAATCGCCGATGGAACGAACTTAGTCGATGATACGGCGCCGCCAGAGGATGACGTCGGCCACGGCACGCATGTTTCCGGCATTATTGCAGCTTCTGTTAATAATGGCGAAGGTGTAGCCGGATTATCTTGGTATAACAAGGTTTTACCCGTTAAGGTTCTGGACAGCAGCGGCGCAGGCTCTACCTATTCCGTAGCTGAGGGGATCATTTGGGCGACGGATCATGGCGCTAAGGTCATTAATATGAGTCTTGGCAACTACGCGCAGGCGCAATTTTTGCATGATGCCGTAAAGTACGCTTATGATCGCGACGTCGTATTAGTCGCCGCCAGTGGAAATGATAATACCAACCGTCCAGGATATCCGGCGGCTTATCCTGAGGTATTTGCTGTTGCGTCGACAGATGCTGACGGCGCAAAATCGTCTTTCTCCAATTACGGTGACTATATTGATGTTGCAGCCCCTGGAGCAAGCATTGCCAGTACGTATCCAGGCAGTCAGTATGCCGCCCTGTCGGGAACTTCAATGGCCAGCCCTCACGTAGCGGCGCTTGCGGGTCTGATCCGCTCCATCAACCCGGATTTGACCAATGTTGAGGTCATGGACATTATGCGCAAATCTGCTAAAGATTTGGGTGCCAAAGGTAAAGACAATAACTTTGGCTACGGCCAGATCGATATTGTCCATGCGCTCGAAGCCGCCAAACAAACGAAAGTTTCATTGCAGCAGTTTCCGAAGCAGGTTGAGCGAAGACTTAAACAGATTGAGTTCAAATATAACCACACCAATGCCCATTAAAAATAAGCGCAGCTGCATATCCGTATGCAGCTGCGCTTTTTCTCATTAAACTGTTTTTCCTACTGTTCCATCTTAGGAACTCCATTCCCTCTTCTTAAAGAAAAAGCCGCATATTGCAAATAATAAATACGCTAAATCTAACAGGATAAACATGCTGTACACCGATACATAACGAATCCCATACCCGCCTATGCTCGGGCTCAGCAAGCTTCCAATACTAAAATGTATAGACGCAATGACATTGGCTGTCGGCATGATGACTTTAGGCAGTACATCGGCTGGGTAGGCTAAACCAAGCGAATAAAAGGAACCAATTACGCCGCCTATAAGTGCAAGCAGAACAAGCAAAGCGGCAGCATGATTGCCTGCGAGCGGAACTGTCAGGAACAGCAGCCCTCCCGCTAAGCCGCAGGCCATGAGAACCGGTTTGCGCCCGATCCGGTCACTCAGCATCCCAAGCGGGAACATCAGCAGCAGGCTGCCGATACCCAAAGCGGGAAGCAGCAGGGAGATCCATTGCTCGCTCAGTTCAATCCGCAGCCCATACAGCGGAAAGCTGCTGTTCATCGAAGCTTCCATTAGGCCATAAAGAAATCCCGGTATAAGAGCAAACCAGGCAAAACGGTATGCCATCACATGCCAGTTTCCAGCAGGAAGCGCAGCTTTTGCCACTTTCTCCGGAAATTGATGGGGCAGTTTAGCAACCAGCAGCAGAATAAGGACGAAGAATACTGCACTGGTAATAAAAGGAACTGCATCGCGAAATCGCATTAAATTGATGCCTAATGGACCGATACTGAAACCCACACCGTACGCCATCCCATAGAGGGAGATGTACCCTCGCTTATCCGCAGGACTGCTGCTCACAATCCACAGCTGTGTGCAATAATGAAGCGCGCTATCGCCCACTCCATCCTTAACATAAACCAGACCCACAAAGAAGCCATAAATGGAAAGAGCAGCGTCGCGTAAGTTACGAGCAGAATACCGCTCATGATCATGGTTTTGTAGCCCCACCGTTTGACAGGTCTCTCGATGAAAAACATCGTCGCAAATGTGCCCAGACTCTGCTCCCTGTTTCACACAAATAACCCGCAAGGGCGAATGCCTCACGGGTTATTTACTGTGTATGGAAAGTTTGCCGTAAGCCGGGTTCTGTGCTTCTTGTGGTTCAGACGGGAACAACCCTCCCACTCGTGAAGCGACAATCATCTATCTAGGCCAATCATTACTAATCAGCTCAAGCGACCAACCCGAACGCTCCCCGGGCAGGGGTGCAGTTGCAAAACGGATAAATCCGCTCGCCTGCTTCGTTCTCTCGGTCTTGCTCCAGATGGGGTTTACCAGCACCGTTGTCACCAACGGTCCTCGTGGTCTCTTACACCACGGTTCCACCCTTACCTGTACCGGCGTGAGCCGGCCATCGGCGGTCCATTTCTGTGGCACTATCCTTCGGCTCGCGCCGACTGGACGTTATCCAGCATCTTTGCCCTACGGAGCCCGGACTTTCCTCTCGCGGCCTCACAGCCGCCAGCGATTGTCTGTCAAACTTTCCGTTGCTTAGCTAGTATACTAAGAATGCAGGAAAAGCTCAAGTTTGAATCCATGGCAAATACAGAAGCATCATACATCTTTTATACAAAACGGAAGGGCTCCGTACCAACTGAAGATGCAGCCGCGACCGTTTGATATTTGCGTTCCTGCAGCTGTTTATTCAGCCAGTCCGCTACTCTTGGCTTCATTATTTTCTCAATGTTATGACCTGGATCGATAATGCTCAAGCCGGCAGCAAGCGCATCATGGGCGGTGTGATAATCAACGTCACCAGTAATGAGAACATCAGCACCGGCGAACATAGCATGACGAATATATCTGGAGCCGGATCCGCCGAGTACAGCCGCCTTACGAATCATACGCTCAGGGTCGCCTACGTAACGTACCATAGGAACCTCGAATACCTCTTTAACCCTGTCCACCAAGCTGCTGAGCTTAATGGGTTCGCCCAACTTACCTGAGCGGCCAAGGCCGAAGGAACGGCCCTTCAAATCCATCGGATAGAGGTCATAGGCTACTTCTTCATAGGGATGTGCTTTTAACATCGCTTGGACAGCCTTTCGATGAACGCTGTAAGGTACGATTGTCTCGACACGCACTTCTTCTACACACTCCAGACGACCCTGCTCCCCAATGTAGGGATTCGTCCCTGCACCAGGCAGAAAGGTCCCTTGCCCCTGGATATTAAAGCTGCACGAGCTGTAATTGCCGATCTCCCCTGCGCCTGCATTCCACAGCGCCTGGAGCACCTTTTCATGATGGCTTTGCGGAACAAAGACCACCAGCTTATACAGTTTATCCGTATGTACATCCTCCAGACAGGTACGCCCTTCTTCCACGATGCCAACCAAGTCGGCCATCCAATCATTAATACCGCCATCGGCTACATCCAAATTCGTATGCGCGATATATACGGCTATATCATTCTTGATTAGTTTCTCATACAGCTTCCCGGCTGGAGTCGAAATATCCAGCTTCGCAAGCGGCCGATATATAATCGCATGATGGGCAATAATCAGCTCGGCTCCAATCGCAATTGCTTCATCTACAACTTCATCCGTCACATCAAGCGCAATGAGAACCTTTGTTATTTCCTTCTGGAGAGTGCCCAGCTGCAGTCCAATCTTGTCGTTCTCAACAGCAAAATGCTTGGGAGCCAGCTGCTCCATCAGCTGTACAAGCGTCTGACCGTTCACAAACATGCAAGCACCTCCTCAAGTTGTCTTATTTCTTCTCTATAGGCCGTTAGCTTCGCCCTTGACTCGTCTAGGTCTGACAGTGAGAGCTGCTTGCAAATTCTTGCCAGCTTATCGATCTCGAACTTCCATTTCTTCCTAAGCAGCTCAGAGGGCTCCCTTAATAAAAAAGGGCCCATTCTGTAGAGCCATTCCAGCTTCACTTCTTCAGTGAGATCCGCAGAAATAACCGATGTATCGTAAACCCGCCCATTTTCTTGCTCCGACCGTTCATCGGCTGATGCATGTGCATGTAGAATTTCGTAGAGATGGCCATCTTCTTCAATGAGCCTCTCAGAGCGCAAAACATAAGCGTGACCTGTAAGCCAGCGGCGGACAAAATCCTCGCCGACATTCGGCTGAAGCACGAGTTCCGTCACACCAGTCAGCTTTCCTGCACGCCACCCCGCTTCGAGAATATCGGCCATTAAGCTTCCACCCATTCCCGCAATCGTTACCGTATCCGCTTCACCAGGCTCCAGAACACTTAGCCCATCTCCCTGGCGCACTTGAACGACCGCCTTTAAGCCAGCCTCTGCGGTCTGCCTCCTTGCAGCCTGGAAGGGACCTGTATTAAGCTCTCCAGCTATCGCTGTAGGACATTTACCGCTTTGGATCAAATAAACCGGCAGCAGAGCATGATCCGATCCAATATCCGCTACCCTCGCTCCTTGCGTAACCCGGTCCGCAATCACTTGCAGACGTTTTGAAAGTTTTATCATTAAGCAACCCACACCATCCATTGTTTTCGAAGCGAGAACAGAATCGAGCCTCCCGCTATTATTTTGACGATAAACTGTATCTGCAGCCATGCTTGCTCGGTGAACACAGCGGAGTAAAGCTCGGGCATGAACCAAGCTAACGCGCCTGCTGAGAACAAAATAGCCGCAACTGGTCTTGACCACCGATGAAAGAACCAGCTGCACCAGCCAAATACGAACGAAGCCGGAAGCCAGTACAGCTGTATCTCATACCATGCAGGGGTTTCTGTATTGTTCGAGAGTATCCATGCATAAACGAGAAACCCGGCAATCCAGCCGCTCAAATGCAGAAGCGGTATGCTGGCGCCAATACCAAACATCATCCAGAATAGCGAACAAACACCCAGCAGCGCCGCTTTCCATCCCCAAGTATCCAGCTCATTCAGCTTCAGCATATACAGGCCGCAGCCAAGCATTAACAGCATTCCGAGTCCTATAAAACCAAGCCCGGATGCCTCATTTTTCCTGCGGAACCGTTGTCCAATAAGAAGCAAAATATACACGCCAGACAGCGAAACAGCGATTTGCAATAGCGGATGAAAAACGTTAAAATAAAGCACAACGAAACAGATCAAGGAAAAAATACCAAATGTAAGAAACCAGTGTTTCCAAGAAGCACGCTGCAGGACTTTCACCGTCTTACCGGCGAAAGTAGATGGATTACGCTCTTCTCCTTCTTCCAGGTACAGATTTAGCAGAAAGTCACAATACTGATCCGGAAGCAGCTTGCTTCGCTGCCACTGTTCGATCTCTTTGACAATTATTTTACGACGTTCCTGATCCATGTCAGCCGTTCGTTCCCCTCTAGCGGCGGCAATTGGTACGCCTGAATATTTGCAGCATAGATCGACTTTCCTTTAACATGATTTGACAAGATCTAACGAAATTTTTTCAGGCGTACTTGAAAAAAGACCTCGCTGCCGAAGCAGAAAGGTCCATATCTTCTTTATTCTAGAAAGTCTTTCAAGCGTTTGCTTCGGCTTGGATGACGCAGCTTCCGAAGCGCTTTTGCTTCAATTTGACGAATACGCTCACGAGTAACACCGAACACTTTACCGACTTCTTCAAGTGTGCGCGTACGCCCGTCATCAAGTCCAAAGCGAAGACGTAGAACATTCTCTTCACGCTCGGTCAAGGTATCCAGTACATCCTCCAATTGTTCCTTCAGCAGCTCATAAGCCGCTGCATCAGCTGGCGCCAGAGCCTCCTGATCTTCGATGAAATCCCCTAAATGAGAATCATCTTCTTCCCCAATTGGTGTTTCCAATGAAACCGGCTCTTGAGCGATTTTCATAATTTCACGTACTTTTTCAGTGCTTAGATCCATTTCAGCTGCAATTTCCTCCGGACTCGGTTCACGGCCAAGCTCTTGAAGCAGCTGACGCGAAACACGAACCAGCTTATTGATTGTTTCGACCATATGGACAGGGATACGAATCGTACGAGCTTGGTCAGCAATAGCCCGGGTAATGGCTTGCCTGATCCACCATGTTGCATACGTACTAAACTTAAAGCCCTTCGTAAAGTCGAATTTCTCAACCGCTTTAATCAGACCCATGTTGCCCTCTTGAATTAGATCCAAGAACAGCATGCCGCGTCCAACATAACGCTTCGCGATACTTACAACGAGCCGCAAGTTCGCTTCCGCCAATCTGCGTTTCGCCTCGTCATCCCCATGCTCGATTCGTTTGGCAAGCTCAATCTCATCATCGGCTGATAACAGAGGCACCCGTCCGATTTCCTTCAGATACATCCGAACCGGATCATTGATTTTGATTCCTGGCGGGAGCGCCAAATCATCGTCAAAGTTGAACTCGTCTGGCTCACGCTCTTGATCATCCCTGTTGCTAATCGGAAGATCGTCATTCTCATTCACAACTTCAATGCCGATATCATCGAGTTGTTCAAAAAACTCGTCGATCTGTTCTGCATCCTGATCGAAGGGAGACAGCTTCTCCATAATCTCTTTGTACGTTAAGGATGATCTTTTCTTTCCATGTTCAATCAGCTGTTCTTTAACAATTTCCAGCTTCTGCTCGGTATCTAACTCAGTATGTTGATCATTCGCCATATTCCGACTCCCTCCTCCCTAGAAACGATCATCCTGCCGACCTTTAAGCTGTCTCTCTAGGGCGATAATCTCACTTGCAATTTGTGCCGCCAATAACATGTCGCCAGAACGTTCCGCTCGTACCATTTCTTCTTTCTTATGTTCGATTTCACGAAATCTCGGCACTTTTTGAATTTCCTTTATGTATTCGACAAGCAGATGCTCATCGAATGGAAATTCATCGTCCATCATTAAGATTGAAGCTGCCGTCCGCTCGAGACGGTCATCTTGAAGCGAAGCGATAAACCGGCTGACATCCGGATCATGTCCTAGCGCATAGTAAGCATATAAGTAAGCAGCAAGAGCTGCGTGATCCTCGACGTTGAAAGCTTCTCCGAGCTTCGCGTGCACCGTTTTTGCCGTATCCACATCCTGAAGCATCTGAGCAAGCAGCCTGCGTTCGGCTACTTGATAAGCAGGCAGTACGGGCGGTGCAGAGGACGCACGACGGTTTTCATTCCTGTTTTCATTCCTACCATTATTCCACGAATTGTCGTTATTATCCCCTTGCGGTTTCATTTTTTGAAGCTTCTGACGCTGTTGAAAGCAGTCCTGCTTCAATGAATCCAAGGAAAATTCAAACTCACGGGATAAGTCCTTCAGATAAAACTCACGCTCAGTGGGGGAATCAAGCTCCGCAATAATTCGAACCGCTTCGAGCAGGTAGTTCTTCTGTCCCTCTTCTTCTAGGAGTATATGGCTTTTTTTTGCATATATTAGTTTAAATTTTGTTACCGAGACCGGGTGTTCAATCGTTTCCCTCATAAACGCATTTGCGCCATGCGCTTCGATGTATTCATCGGGATCCATACCCTTTGGAAGCATGGCCACTTGAACCCGCAATCCGACTTTCTCCAATATCGGAATGGACTTCAAAACAGCTGCTTGTCCGGCACTATCTCCGTCGTAGCAAAGAATCGCTTCATCAACATTCCGCGACAGCAGCGCGGCATGCTCATCTGTCAGTGCGGTTCCCATTGTTGCGACGCCGTTATTCACGCCTGCACTCCAAGCTTTAATAACATCCATGTAGCCTTCGAATAAAACAATGCGGCGGCTTTTCCTCATGGCTGGTCTGGAATGATGAAAATTATAAAAATTTCGGCTCTTGTTAAAGAGCATGGTTTCAGGCGAGTTTAAATATTTGGGCTGCCCTTCTCCAAGCATTCTGCCAGCAAGCGCAATTGTTTTACCATCACGATTCCAGATTGGGAACATGATTCGGTCTCGAAAACGATCAATATAGCCGCTTCCATCCTGCTTTGCAACCAATAATCCGCCCTTCTCCATTAAATCAGCATCAAACTCCCGTTTCAGAAGAAAACGTACCAGCGTGTCCCATTCCGGCGGTGCATATCCGATCATGAAGTGATCGATCTGTTTGTCTGTTACGCCCCTAGACCGCAAATATTCCAGCGCCGGCTGACCATGTGTGGTATTCATGAGCAGATAATGGTAAAGCTTAGCAGTCAGCTCATGAGCTTCAATCACTTTCTCACGGGCTGCGACCTCTGCAGAGCTTTGCTTATTCTGCTGTCCGGACCAGGTTACAGGAATGCCGGCTTCCTCAGCCAGGTAACGGACTGCTTCGGGAAATGAATATTCTTCAATTTCCTCAATAAACTTAATTGAATTCCCGCCTTTACCGCACCCATAGCAATAGAAAATCTGCTTCTCCGGCGTAACGGTAAACGATGGCGTTTTTTCTGAATGGAAAGGACATAACCCCTTCATGTATTTCCCGAGCTTCGAGAGGTGAACGTACTTGCCAACCGTTTCTACGATATCGTGATGCCGGAGCACCGCTTCAATAACGGAATCCGGTATTTTATCGTAAGCCATACCCTTCACCTTCATCCTAAATGACACGTAATACTATTCGCTACGGTTCATCATTCTCCTGCCAGCGTTGCAAAACTTTTGTCAGCTTTTGCTGAAAACAGACACGATCCTCTGACGACATCGCTTTCGGGCCTTTTGTTTTACCGCCGCCCCGTCTGCGTTTTGCCAGCTCGTGCCTGCGCTCCATCAAATACTCTATGTTGCTCTCATCATATTCTTGACCTCGCGGCGAAAGTGCAATTGCCCCTCTGGATAGAACGATGGTCGCGAGACCGAAGTCCTGCGTCACGACAATGTCCCCTTTGGCGATGTGGTTTGAAATATACAAATCGACGGATTGGTCACTTCTGTCAACCTGCATGATCTGTACGCCAGCCTCCGGCTCCAACCGGTGATCATAAGATGCGACCATAAGTACAGGTACAGCATAGGTTCGTGCCACTTCGACAATTTCCCGTTTAACCGGACAAGCATCAGCATCGACCACAATGGTAGGAACATTCGTCATGTTTGTGCATCACCGCATCTTCTAGTAAAGTACCGTACTATTATATACGGCAGATAACGAAAAAATCCTGCTTGGGTCATTAGTTCGATTCAATATGCTCCAAAATAAGACTTGCCGTTTCTTCAACCGCTCTGTGGGATACATCAATGACCAAACAACCAATCCGTTTCGTAATTGCAGCAGCGTACTCCAGCTCGCGCTCGATCCTGGCTGTTGTTGCATAAGCAGCACTATCGGGCAGTCCCAAAGCTTTAAGCCGTTCTTTACGAATGACATTCAAATATTGAACATTAATCGTAAGACCGATGACCTTGTCCTTTGGAATC
Organism: Paenibacillus solisilvae; assembly: GCF_042656405.1. Lineage (NCBI taxonomy): Bacteria > Bacillati > Bacillota > Bacilli > Caryophanales > Paenibacillaceae > Paenibacillus > Paenibacillus solisilvae. The sequence continues at coordinate 188,533 of NZ_JBHSOW010000080.1, forward strand.
TGGAACAATTCTTCCGGCGGTTCAAGCTCCGGCATAAGAGGAACGTTGGCAACTTTGAATTTCTTGTGCGCGAGATACATGGAAAGTGGTGTCTTCGAGGTTCTGGATACGCCCACAAGTACGATATCCGCCTTCAAGATGCCTGTAGTGTCACGCATATCGTCGTACTTAACGGCAAACTCAACAGCTTCCACCTTACGAAAATAATCCTCGTCAAGCACATGATTAAGACCTGGTTCCTGCCTTGACCTGCGATTTGTTTTGTTTTCCAAGCTGCTGATGAGTGATCCAAGCAAGTCGATCGCAACCACGGATTGTTCCTCGGCAAATTCCACTATCCGCTCACATAGTTCAGGAAGAACCAGTGTGTATAAAATAATGGCTTTATGCTCCTTCGCTTGAAGGACAAATCGCTCGAGCGTCGCTGCATCGTGAATGAACGGCGCCCGGCGGATATCCGCAGTTATAGGATGAAACTGGGCTACCGCAGCCCGTACAACAAGCTCGCCAGTATCACCGGCGGAATCCGAAACGACATATATGATCACTTCAGAATGTTCATCGGCTGCCATAGTTATCTCCCCTTTTACGAACTGCGATTACCAAACTAATTTCGAGAAGTCCGCTACCTTACTGATATCTCCGGCGATTCGTGCAAGCAAAGCTAACCGGTTGGCTTTAATCGCTTCATCCTCAGCCATAACCATGACTCGGTCGAAGAATGTATTAATGGCATCCTTCATTTCCGTAAGCTTCACAATTGCTCCAGCACTATCGTTATTGTCAACAGCAAGGCCGATGCTCTCACTAACCGACTGCCATGCAGCGAATAATCCGCGCTCTGCTTCTTCGACAAACAGCTCCGGTTTTACATCATTAGACGCTGCTTTCGATGCAAGGTTGCACACGCGGTTCAAAGCATCGACAACATTTTTGAAATCTTCTTTGCGATTACTTGCGGAAGCAGTTGTAACAGCAGCAGCACGGTTAACCGTTTGTGTCAGATCTTGATAGCCGGAAGCCATTACCGCATCGACAACATCATAACGGGTACCCTGCTCAGAAAGTACGTTCTTGACACGAAGCGCGAAGAACTCATATAAATCTTTACGAATTTCGGATGCTTCGCGTTTCATCGATTTACCGCTATGAACAGATAAAGAGAGATCGAACAGAACATCAAGCGGAAGCTTGAGGCCATGGGCAAGAATAATTTGCACAATACCCGCTGCTTGACGGCGCAAAGCATATGGATCCTGCGAACCCGTCGGAATAATTCCGATCGAGAAGCAGCCGACAATCGTATCGATTTTATCCGCTAAGCTGACGACGGCTCCAACAATGGATGCAGGTGCGCGATCCCCCGCAAAGCGCGGCTGATAATGCTCATTAATAGCTCGGGCAACTTCTTCACGCTCTCCCGCTTTACGGGCGTAATCCTCACCCATAATGCCCTGCAGCTCAGGGAACTCATAGACCATCTGAGTGACCAAATCAAATTTGCAGATAGCAGCCGTTCGATCAATGTCCGCAGCATCCTGAGACTTCAGCGCCAGCGCCGATGAGATCTTACCCGCCGTTGCTTCTATTCTGCGAACTTTGTCGGAAACCGATCCGAGCTCCTCATGATAAACAATTGTTTCCAGCTTCTTAAGAGCCGTACCGATCTTGAGCTTCTGATCCTCTGCATAGAAGAACTTCGCATCTGACAAACGGGCCCGCAAAACTTTTTCGTTTCCTTTGGCAACCTGTTCAATCGACACGAGATCGCCGTTGCGAACCGTAACGAAGAAAGGAAGCAGTCTGCCGTCGCTGCCCAGAACCGGGAAATAACGCTGATGCTCGCGCATTGAAGTAATCAGTACTTCCTGCGGGATATTCAAGAAGGAAGGATCAAAGGTTCCAAACAAAACGCTTGGGAACTCAACAAGGAACAGTACCTCTTCCAGCAGGTCATCTTTGATCGCGATTTCCCAATGTTTTTCTGCTGCCAGTCCATTAATTTGATTCAGAATGAGCTGCTCGCGCTCGGCAACATCCACAATAACATGCTGCTCTCTGAGCTTCTCCACGTACTGCGAAGGCTCCTCGATAACCGTTTCGCCGCCAAGGAAGCGATGACCGCGTGTTGTCTTACCGGACTTTACATTCGTAATTTCCATTGGAACAACTTCACTGCCAAACAAGGCGACCATCCAACGAATGGGACGGACAAATTTGAAGTCATAGCTGCCCCAGCGCATATTCTTCGGAAAGGACATCGATGAGATAATCGAAATCAGGCCATCCGGCAGTACTTCACTGGTTACCGTACCGATACTGCTCTTGTTGGCATAGATGTATTCGACACCAGCAAGCTCCTTAAAATAAAACTGTTCCGGATCTACACCCTGACTGCGTGCAAAACCCAGCGCGGCTTTGCTCCACTGCCCCTGCTCATCCTGAGCGATCTTGCGGGATGGGCCCTTTACTTCTTCACTTACATCCGCTTGCTTCTCTTCAACGCCATGGACCAGAACAGCGATGCGGCGCGGCGTTGCATAGGCGTCCACTTTGCTGTAACCGATTCGCGCTGTATCAAGCCACTTCACTGTTTTTTCCTTGAGCTGGTTCATCGCGCTGCGGACAAATCTTGCAGGCACTTCTTCAAGACCAATTTCGAGCAGCAGATCTTTAGCCATTCGCGCTCACCCCTTTCTTAAGCAGCGGGAAGCCGAGACGTTCCCGTTCCTCCAGATATGTCGCTGCACAGGAACGAGCCAAGTTACGGACACGCGTAATATATCCCGTCCGCTCCGTTACACTGATTGCGCCGCGCGCATCCAAGAGGTTGAACGTATGCGAGCATTTAAGCACATAGTCATAAGCAGGAAATACAAGTTTATGCTCCATCGTTTTCTTCGCTTCTTCTTCATACATGTTAAACAGTGAGAAGAGCATCGCTGAATCGGATGTTTCAAACGTATATTTGGAGTGCTCATATTCCGGCTGAAGGAACACATCGCCGTAAGTGACTCCGTCCACCCATTCCAAATCGAATACATTTTCTTTGTCCTGGATATAGGAAGCAAGACGCTCCATCCCATACGTGATTTCTACAGCTACCGGATTTGCATCAATACCGCCGACCTGCTGGAAATACGTGAACTGCGTAACTTCCATACCGTCGAGCCAAACTTCCCAGCCCAGCCCCCATGCGCCGAGCGTAGGTGATTCCCAGTTATCCTCAACAAAACGGATGTCATGATGAAGCGGATCAACGCCGAGTCTCTTTAAGCTCTCCAAGTACAATTCTTGAATGTTGTCTGGCGATGGCTTAAGAATCACTTGAAACTGATGATGCTGGTACAGCCGGTTCGGGTTCTCGCCATAACGGCCATCTGCCGGACGACGGGAAGGCTCCACATAGGCGACATTCCACGGCTCCGGACCAATGGTCCGCAGGAATGTCATCGGATTCATCGTTCCTGCACCCTTCTCCGTGTCGTACGGATTAACGAGGATACAGTTTTGTTCCGCCCAAAACTGCTGCAATGTCAAAATCATGCTTTGAAAATTCATTACGCGCGACTCTCCTTTGTGTTCGTAAGCAGCTGCAAGCATATAAAAAAGCCCGTCGCCCCTACGTCTGATTGGTCAGACGTAGGGACGAGAGCTGTCTCCCGCGGTTCCACCCTACTTGGCTTCCGAATGAAGCATCCTCTTGATGCACGGAAACCCTCTTTTAGAAAATTGCTATGAACTCCGGAGCGCCTTTCGCAGGGTTCGTCTGTCCGGGCTTTCACTATCCCCAGCTCGCTGATACAGTCAACTGACCCAGCTACTTTCTCCATCATCGTTCCATATTCATAATAATTTATCATATCTAATTTCGACTGTAATGTCAATTGTTCACAAAGTGAATTTATCCATCTGATCGAGAAAGGAACGAGATTTCAAGTTCACATTGATATGCATATCCATTAACAGCCGAAGGGCCTGCTTCAGCTGCTTTTTCGTTTCATCCTTTACTTGAATCGCTCCGAGCCTTCTCAAATCCATTCTTCTAAACAGCCTCAGCAGTTTTAGAGCTCCGTCAGTCAGTACAGGAGCTGAAGGATCCCTGTAGCGGCATCGTTCACATAAAACGCCTCCTGAACGTGCGCTGAGCGCCATGCTGCCTTGATCATTTCCGCAGGAAACACAGTTCTCAAAGTTTGGTCCATAACCTGCTGCCTCAAGGATCTTCAATTCATACAGCTGAATAATAATTTGGGGATCCTTTCCTTCCTCAATAGAGGTTAAGCAGGCATGCAGCTGCTCGAACATATAGACGCTCGCATCCTCCTCCTGCAGAACCCGGTCGGTAAGCTCCGCGGCATAGGAGGAGTAAGCAGCCATTTCCAGCTGCTCACGCAAAACATGGTGAGATTGTATAATCTCACCATGCGTCAGCGTACCCAATCCGCTATTGCGAAAATAAAGATATTCCCCATAAGTAAAAAGCTGTGTCATTGCCCCATGCCGGCTTTTGGCTTTTTTGGCGCCTCGAACGATTATGCCTACTTTTCCGTTCGTTTTCGTATAGACCGTAATGATTTTATTGTTTTCCCCATAGTCCATACTCCGGATGACAATGCCCTCGACCCGGTACTGCATCGCGTTCTCCCCCAACTTGCAATCAAGGCGCTTTAAAGCGATTGTGCTTGATCCGCTTCAGAAGCGTCTTCCGCTTCACTTTCTCCACTGCTGGCCGTATCTGCTGACGCCAGTCCATCCACTTCTTTGTAAAGTAAAAAAGATTCCACATCCCCGGTCAGCGTAAAATACTTCCACGAAAAGTCTCGCATTCGTATTCATCCTTTCCGCGCTCAGTAAATGTTGCTTACGAATAGGATGTGATGAACGGTGCCTTCCTATGCCAGTTAAAAAACGGTATTTTACTTGGAAGAAATTCCTTGAATCTTCTTGACTTGCAAAGAAGTTCCCGATGAAGGAACTAGTCGTTTCTGAATCCGAGGTCCTTCAACACCCGCTCTTGGTTGCGCCAATCCTTTTTCACTTTAACCCACAGCTCTAGAAACACACGTGAACCAAGCAGAAGTTCAATATCACGCCTAGCCTGTTTACCGACCTCTTTAAGCAGCGCTCCCTGCTTCCCAATGACGATCCCCTTCTGGGAATCCCGTTCCACGAAGATAATCGCACCGATATTGACCACACCATTGTCCTGTACCTTCATGCTCTCAATTGCTACAGCAATGGAATGAGGAACTTCTTCGCGGGTTGCATGCAATATTTTCTCCCGGATGAGCTCGGCGCAAACGAATTGTTCCGGATGATCCGTTACTTGATCGGCAGGATAATACTGCGGACCTTCAGGCAAATATCCCGACAAAACTTCGAGAAGGGTGTTAATATTGTTGCCCTGCAGTGCAGAAATCGGAATGACCTCCGCCCATTCATGGAGATCTTTATATTGTACGATAAGCGGCAGCAGAGCTTCCGGATGGATCTTATCAATTTTGTTCATGATTAAGAAAACAGGTGTTTTCACTTTTTTCAAAGCTTCGATAATAAATCGGTCCCCGCCGCCTAATCCTTCGGATGCATCGATCAGGAACAAAGCGGCATCCACTTCACCCAATGTACCGATGGCAGATTTGACCATGAAATCACCAAGCTTTGAAGTCGGCTTATGAATGCCCGGCGTATCAAGAAAAACGATCTGGGAATTGTCGGTCGTATACACGCCATGTATTTTGTTTCGGGTTGTTTGCGGCTTGTCCGACATGATGGCAATCTTCTGCCCGATCATTTCGTTAATTAACGTTGATTTTCCGACGTTTGGCCTGCCAATAATGGCCACAAACCCCGAATGATATTTCTTCTTTGATTCCGATGATGATGGTTTCATAATGGTACGTTTGACCCCTTCCAGCTAAACCTTGGTTACAGCGCTACTTCTCTAGAAAAAATGCTCCCGGAAGCAATTCCCCGACATTCGTTATTTTGATATTCCCTTTTAAATTCCCCATGATTACAGGCATATCCGGCGTACAAAGCTCCGCCAGCACTTGTCTGCATATACCGCATGGTGTAATAGGGCCTTCTGTGTCACCGACAACTGCAATCGCCTGAAAGCTGCCCTTCTTATGCCCGTCAGCAACAGCGCGGAAAAGCGCCGTACGTTCCGCACAGTTTGTCGGACCATAAGCGGCATTCTCTACATTACAGCCAAGATGGATTTGATTATTCCCATCAAGAAGAGCTGCCCCCACTTGAAAGTTAGAATAGGGAACATAAGCGTTCTTACGGACTTCAATTGCTGCTTCCATTAGTTGTTTCCATTGTTCTGATAATTCAACAGCTGTCTCCATCCCGCGCCCTCCTAAAACCTTCGAATCACATCCATTAGATGAGGTCCAAGTATAAGCAATCCAATAATAGCAGCAGCAATTGCTGCTGCCAGTACAGCGCCAGCTGCCGTATCTTTTGCTGCTTTTGCAAGTGGATGCCGCTCCGGGCTAACGAGATCAACAACGTTCTCGATAGCTGTATTCAGCAGTTCCAACGCAATGACCATTGCCATTGCAAGAATAAGTACGATCCATTCCAAGCGATTAAGTCCTAACAGTAAAGAGACTGTAGTCACTATGATAGCACTGATTAAATGAAAGCGCATATGCGGCTCTGTCCGCAGTGCAAGTCTAATCCCTGACCACGATAAACCAATGCTCTGGATGAATTTAAGCATTATCGATTCAAACCAGCCTGCCGAAGCACGGCTTCCTGCTTCTCCGTCATGATGGCTTCGCTTGCTTCATCCTGATGATCATATCCAATCAGATGCAGGAAACCGTGGACAAAGAGAAAGCCCAGCTCCCGCTCCAGCGAATGGCCATATTCTTCACTTTGCAATTTAGCCCGTTCAGTTGAAATTATAATATCCCCCAATATTCCTTCGAACGGAAGAAGCTCATCCTCATTCTCAACCTCGTAGACGATATCAAGCTCTTCATCGCTTTCTTCCTGCATCGCAAAGGATAATACGTCCGTCGGCCGGTCGATATTGCGGTATTCTTTGTTCAGCTGATGAATTTCTTCATCATTTACAAAGGAAAGCATCACTTCGCCGTCGACCAGACCTTCCGCTGCGCCGGCCAGCTGAAGCAGCTGCTCCAATTGACCGAAGAATGATTCGGGAATCTCCACCTTGTCTTGTTCGTTGCTCCATTCTAAACGCAAACTCATGCAAGCCGCTCCTTTTGTTTAACATCATCCGGATATTCAATGCGGGAATGAAAAATACCGATGACCGTTTCCTTCAACGTTTGTGCGATTTGCTCCAATTCCTTCAAGGTCAGATCACACTCGTTAAATTGACCGTCATCTAAACGGCCTTTGATGATTTTTTGAATCATCGACTCGACCTGCTCCATCGTTGGGCTGCGCAGGCTTCGTACCGCTGCTTCCACACAATCGGCGATACCGACGATTGCCGCTTCCTTCGACTGGGCTTTCGGACCGGGATAACGGAAATCATCCTCCGTGAAATCCGGCTCTATACCCGCTTCTTCTGCCTGCTTCCAGGCCTTGTGATAAAAGTACTTCAGGAATGTCGTGCCGTGATGCTGCTCGGCAATATCCCGAATCGGCTTTGGCAGCTTATGGGCTCGAAGCATCTCCACCCCGTCACGGGCATGCGCGATGATTATGGATTTGCTTAATTTCGGGTCAATCTGATCATGCGGATTTTCGATATTCGTTTGATTTTCTATAAAATAGCTGGGGCGCTTCGTCTTCCCAATGTCGTGGTAGAAGGAGCCTACCCGGCAAAGCAGCCCGTTGGCCCCAATCGCCTCTGCCGCCGCTTCCGATAAATTGCCCACCATTACACTGTGATGATAAGTGCCGGGCGTTTCCGTAAGAAGCTTGCGGAGCAAAGGATGATTCGGGCTCGAAAGCTCCACCAGCTTGAGTGCCGACAAAATATTGAACGTAATCTCGAAGAAAGGCATCAGGCCAATAACCAGGATTGCCGTCAATAAGCCTCCAGCAAATACGAAGCCGATCGTCATAATCATTTCTGATTTGCCCGGTACATCTCCAATCAGCATTAGCGCCAGAACAGAAGCTGAACCGAATAAGCTGGCCATTATGCCCGCTTTCAGAATCGTAGAGCGCTGGCTGGCGCGATGAATGGCGAATATAGAGGCAAAAGATACAACAGACGTCAGGAACCCGTAGTTGAAATCGAAAATCTGATTCGTATCCAGGTTGAAAATAATACTCCCTGTGATGGCGAATATGAACGAGCTCACAACTGCAAGCTGAACATCGAGCAGCAGAACAATAAGCATCGCGCCCATCGCTGTAGGAGCGAGATAACCGACATAAGGCATAGCCTCTGTCTGCGTAAGATGAACGATCTGCATAGCAAGAATATTAATTAGATAAATAAGAAACAGCATGACCAGCTGCGAATTATTATAACGCGTATTCGTGTCTGCATTCAGACTGGCTGCTTTCTCCAGATAGTTATAGATAACGAGCAGGAACAGCAGGGACAGCAGCAATAATCCGAGCTGCGGCCAATAAGCTTTCTTGCTTTGCAATAACCCGAATGAAGATAATCGGTCGTAAAGCTCCTTGGAAACAATCTGGCCTTTCTTGACGACGATGTCTCCCTGCTTAATGATCACCTGCGGTGTGTTTTCCTTAGCGGCTACGCGCGCTTCGTTAGTCGCTTCTTTATCTGAAAATTTATTGGGCATAATCGCGAAACGGGCCAGCTCCTGCACGATTTCACGCGTTTTACGTTCACTGAGAGAACTCGAATTGACCAGCTCGGCAACCTTCGTTCTTGCGGTTTCCGCTTCGCGAAGAGAATCGCTCATGAGCTTGCGTACAATATTAAGTCCGACCTGGCGCATTTCCTCGATTTGATCCGCTGAAAGCTGAGGCAGCTTGTAATAGGTCTCCTCAGGAATCCGATAGGCCTGGGCTTTAACCGTCTTGGCCATTTCTTCCAGCAGCGTATCGTTGTAAGTATCATTGCCGGTATTATTGCGGACAAACTGATCTACATAATCAACATAAAGTTGAGGAATTTCATTTTGATAAATGGAAACCTTATTCTCCGTGGTGACCTGGTCATCTTGATTAATCTGCTCCATACGGGCAAAAATCTGCTCCAGCAGCGTATCCCCGCGCACCGCCACGATTGAATAAATGGGCTCAACACGTTCTGCAGCCTCTTCTTGAGCCTGCAGCGTTGCTTTCTCATCCTTAATTTGCATTGGCGCTTCGATATCCCGCTCACTGACTTTACCCATCTCGATATCGTACGTTTTGGGAAGTAAATGCGGCGCCAAGCTCAAATAAAAAAGCAATACAAACAGAAGCAGCAGCACCCAGCGAACGGCTGCGCTGTGCTTCCACCCATTCAAACCGAAAGACTTTTGTCCATCCGGGTTGATCTGCTGATTCACCATGAATGTTATCCTCCTTGGGATTTAGGACCCCCTAAATCCCCCTTATCCAAGGGAGTAGAAGCATCCCTCTAAATCCCCCTTATCCAAGGGGGACCCCATGGACTCCCGTCCCTGGACCCTGGATGTATCGTGCCTGCCGCCTGGGCCGTCTTCGGGCCTTACTGTTGCGGAAGGCCCGCTTTCGTCCGCTCGCGGACACGCTCCTAATGCGGCTCCCTTATGCGGCTTTGTGCCCTGAGGTGGAATTCTGCTGCTTTCCACCTTGTTTAAGCATACGGTGTGCTAAGACCCGCTTTGTGACGGGGTCACACTGCCTTTAGATCAAAGACCAAGACCTTGAGCAGGCTCAGGCTTAAGCTTGATTCTCGGCGTCGATGTTGTAGGCTACGATGATCTTCTGGACTAAGGAATGACGGACGACGTCCTGCTCTGTAAATGTAATAAATCCAATCTCTGGAATATCGCTTAGAATGCGCTGTGCTTCAATAAGACCTGATCGTTTACCACGAGGCAAATCGATTTGGGTTACATCTCCGGTAATGACCATTTTAGAGCCGAAGCCAAGCCGTGTCAGAAACATTTTCATCTGCTCAGGTGTCGTATTCTGCGCTTCGTCCAGAATGATGAACGAATCGTCAAGCGTACGGCCCCTCATATAAGCAAGCGGTGCAATTTCAATTAAGCCGCGCTCAAACGCTTTGGCCGTTTGATCTGGACCCATGACGTCGTGAAGCGCATCATAGAGCGGCCTCAAATACGGATCGACCTTCTCTTGTAAGTCCCCTGGCAAGAAGCCCAGATTCTCTCCTGCTTCTACTGCAGGACGGGTCAGCATAATCTTCTTGACTAAGCCTTCTTTCAGGGCCGCAACTGCGAGAACGACAGCCAAATACGTTTTGCCGGTGCCAGCGGGTCCAATTCCAAAAACAATGTCCATTTTTCGAATGGTTTTGACATAATGTCTCTGGCCAATCGTTTTGACATGTATCGGCTTCCCGCGATATGTCGTCGTCAAAACGGCTTTAAACAAATCTAGCAATTGATCGGCTTGCAGTGTCTTCGCGAGCTCCAGCGCATACATCATGTCGCGCTCAGACGGGGTGTAACCGCCCCTCACCAGCTGCTGCAGTACAGTAAAAAGCTGTTCGATTGACTCAACCTCGGAGCTTGGTCCCGATATGGTTATTTCCGCTTCCCGGGACATGATGTCTGCCTCAGTCTGCTGCTGGATCAACCGCAAAAATTTATCCTGCGGTCCAAACAAAGCTAACCCTTCCGCTGCAGTAGCAAGCGGGATTTTTACAACCTTCGTCTCATTCTGCAAAAATACTCAATCCCCTTGCATCTGAACTAACGGTCTCTCCATAGTGATAGACTGTTCGACTTCAAAAAGCACTTTCATATAAACTTTACCATTGTCCGTCTTTTCATGCAAAATGTTTTCGGCACGAACCTCCGCTCCAGGTCCAACTTTCGATAAAATATCTGCACGCGCTTGCAGTAATCCGGCGGATTTTGCCTCTTCTTCGGTGAGTGTTTGATTCTGAATGCCTGTCTCCAGAATCGTCTCCTTCATCCGTCCGAAAGGAAGCGTACGCGTACGCCAGCTCGCTTTCTCCAATTGCCTGTAAGTCTCATAGGTCTTAAATGGAGGATCTCCGAATCCCGACAGCTTCAGCGCTCTGTCTCCGACAACCGCATACCATCGTACTGCTTTCTCACCCGTGTATCCCTTTACCTGCCGCTCTAAAGGGGATGAAATATCATATTCATGCCAGACGATCCCTTTAACCGACCCTTTAGCCACAACGTTACGTGTGTGCCCCTCATCGCCGAGTATGCCCGATATCAGGACGTCGCCCTTCTTCACTCTCATATTACGGGTTACGACAGGCCGTCCGACATCAGCCATGATTTGCGTAACAACAGCATCCGTAGAAGCAACCAGGTGTCTTGGATTGAGCAGCGGTTTGACCTCAGGGATTGTCGTCTCAACGACTTGAATAGTTACCTTCGTCCCGCGTTTGTCTACCCCAACCCAAGCCGCGCCAGGAAGCTTCTGCGCCAGCCGCTTCGACAGCACGTCCGTATCCGCTAAACGGAAAGACCATTGAAACGGATACAAGCCTTCCTGCTTGGCCACCTGTAAAATCTGCTCCTCCGACAAACGGTCATTTCCTTTTACATCAATTGACCAGATCAAAGAGGACAATAAATACATCCCCACGAAAAACAGGACGAGCCCACCTGCAAAAAATAATCGTTTCTCCAAACGAACCATCCAAAAGGGCAGTCCCTTTCGGGAAATGACATGAATCCGGCAGCTTGTCTCTTTTAAAAGAGGACGAAGACGAAAAAAATCGCCTACCGTCACTTCGCACAACAGGTCACCCCCGCTTGTCCGGCGGATGGACCACAGCTGCAGTCCGGTCTCGAGCGCGCGGTTAACAAGCCTCTCCGTAGATTCCCCTTTCACACGAATGGTTACATATCCTCGTACCCATTGCATCCACGATGCATTCATTACCGGTACCCCCTAAAATTCCATTTTTCCTATTCACGCACTTCTATATGTTTGATTTGGCCTTCTACGAATACCTCTTCTGTCCAGATGGTCCGAATGATCAGCCCTTCCCCGGTCACTTCAAGCTCTCCTTTGCTTAGAGCCAGCCGGAGACGGTCGCTTGAGAAATGAAGCACACCGCGATGATTCTCAATATATAACTGGCGATCACCGATCATCGTCAGCCTGGGCAAATCCATTGTGACGTCAGGCGGCAAATCAAGCAGATCAGCAGCCATCTTACGCAGCTTGCGGTTTATGCGGCGCATGCAGGCAGAAGCCCCCTTCCCGTACTGTACCAAACTATGCGGGAGAAGCTGGAAATATGAGAGATCGGATGCCCTGAGACGAGCATAAAAAAAGCACTCCGCCAAAGTGGCAGAATGCTGAAGTGTCTTCATTGAATTTTGAATGCTGTTATTTGTGGAAAGGCCGCTTCGCCCTCGGTGGTCCAAGCACTTCTGCGAGAATAACCGCCTTGCGAAGATCATCACCTTTGGGCATATAAAAGGCTTCCTGCCGCTTCACTCTGACACGGCTATCAAATCCAGGATTAGATACAGATTGCTTGCTCTTCTTTGAAGCAGATGTCTGCTCTTCTACCAGGTGAGTTAAGAAATCATTCTCTTCATACTCAGAACGGTCGCTGGGCGTCTGCGTCCGGACGGCCGTCACTTGCTGCTCTGCAGCCGGCAGCGTCCTGATTAGGGGCTTCTGTGCAGGCTGCCGGTTCCGCATCTCCGTGTTTTGAGGATCTGGCTTGCCTCCAAAGCTTGGCATCCGGTTGCCGGATGTTCCGCGACTTGTTCTGCGAACAATCGCCATGATGACCCCAACGATGACAACAATGACATAGATATTGCTGAACAGCAGTTTTATCAGTTCGTTCATGGGGGGATGTGCTCACCTCCGAGGCTCCGGTTTCGGCATTTGTGCTCCCGTGGTGCTCCGCACCAAAGTCGCCCAAACGCTCGAAACCTGCGCGCGATTTTTGTTGCGCTCTTGATGCCGGGCATCAAAGTCGCTTTCTCTGACCATTCAAAACCTACTGCAAAGCTCCGGTTTTGGCGTTCGCGCTCCCGTGGTGCTGCGCACCAAAGTCGCTCAAACCCCAAAACCTTCGCTGGGACTGCAGGGCTTTTGGTGCTGCGCACCAAAGTCGCTCGAACCCCTAAACCTTCGCTGGGACTGCAGGGCTTTTGGTGCTGCGCACCAAAGTCGCTCAAACCCCAAACCCTTCGCCGGGAATGCAGGGCTCTTGGTGCTGCGCACCAAAGTCGCTCAAACCCCAAAACCTTTGCTGGGACTGCTGTGCTGTTGGTGCTGCGCACCAAAGTCGCTTGGTGCTGTGCACCAAAGTCGCAAAGTTTCTTCGTTATTCTTTATCCGGGTTTGTTCCGTCTGGTTTGCCGATCGAGTTACGCATTTGGGTATCGGCTTCGATGTTTTTGAAATTCATATAATCCTGTACGCCAATGTTGCCGTTCTTAAGCGCTTCAGCCATTGCCAGAGGCACTTGGGATTCCGATTCCACAACGAGGGCGCGCATCTCGACGACGCGGGCTTTCATCTCCTGTTCATGCGCTACAGCCATGGCACGGCGTTCTTCTGCTTTGGCTTGGGCAATTCGCTTATCCGCTTCCGCTTGCTCGGTCTGCAAATGCGCTCCGATGTTTTTGCCTACATCCACATCTGCAATATCAATGGACAGAATTTCAAAAGCGGTGCCGGCATCGAGACCTTTGCCCAGCACAGTGCGGGAGATCATATCTGGATTTTCCAATACGTCCTTATGGCTGTTAGAGGAGCCTACCGTCGTTACAATCCCTTCACCGACACGCGCGATAATGGTCTCTTCTCCGGCACCGCCCACGAGACGTTCAATATTCGCACGGACCGTGACCCGCGCTTTAACCTTTACTTCGATTCCGTTCTTTGCGACTGCTGCTACAATCGGGGTCTCGATTACACGCGGATTGACGCTCATTTGGACCGCTTGCAGTACGTCACGGCCTGCAAGGTCAATAGCTGCTGCACGCTCAAATTCAAGATCAATATTGGCACGCTGGGCCGCTATCAAGGCATTTACGACGCGGTCCACATTACCTCCCGCAAGAAAATGGCTTTCCAGCTGATTGATCGTAAGGCCGAGGCCAGCCTTGGACGCTTTAATGAGCGGATTAACAATCCGACTTGGAACGACCCGGCGAAGACGCATAGCTACGAGTGTAATAATGCCCACCCTAACGCCAGAGGCAACTGCCGAAATCCAAAGCATAATTGGAAAGAAGCTGAGAAAAACAGATAGTGCGATAATTGCCAGAACGACAATGATAATAACTGAGATTACCGGATCCATAGATATCCCTCCATTATTTGGTTTCCTGTTTACATTGTTGCACAACGACTCGGGTTCCTTCAACTCTTACGACGGTGATGTCCGAGCCTGCCGGGATAAACTCACCCGTCGTCACAACATCTACCCGGTCATCTCCGATCTGAGCCGTACCCGCTGGTCTCAGAGGCGTAAGCGTCCGTCCATTCCTATGGAGATAGCTCGACTTGTTAGCTGTAGATACGTAGCCTTGCTCCGTCGTCAGCTGGTCGCGAAGAATAAACCGGTTCCAGATCCCGCGGCTTTGGAAGCGTTTGGCGACAATAACAACGACAACCACTGCAATCGCAAGAGCGAGAGCAAGCGATAGTACCGCTTCTTTCGGATCAGCCGAGGCCAATACAACTCCGGCAATTAATGAAACCGAACCCAGAATAGCGAGTATGCCGAAGCTTGGAATGAACAGCTCTGAAACAAGCAGCAAAATGCCGACCACGAATAAGATGACATCCTCCATACCTGCAAAACCAATAATATAATGACCAAAGAAATATAGAGCGAACGCGATAATGCCCGTAATTCCCGGCACTCCGAATCCCGGAACGAATAACTCGATCGCCACACCCGCGATGCCAATAATTAATAGTAAGGTCATGACCACCGGCAAAGTCAGAAACTGAGCAATCTTCTCCACGGGAGTCGCTTTTACCTCTACCACTTGAGGCTGATTCAGCGCCAGATGGTCCAAAATCTCATCAATCGAACTGGCCGTATAATCTGCATAACCAACTTTAACAGCATCACTGGCCGATAAGGTGAGAATATCGCCTTTCTCTTTGGTCCGGCCCAGCTCCTTCATATCAAATGTGAAATTCGGGTTAACCATAGCCGCTGCAAAATTAGGGTCACGCCCATTCTGCTTAGCCGCTTCTTTCATCGCTTCCGTCCAGAAGGACACGGTTTTGGGATTCGTAATCAGATCTCCCGACCCGTCTACAACAGCGGCAGCACCTATCGTGCTTCCAGGCTCCATCACCAGCTGCTTCGCATTCAAAGCAATGTAAGTTCCAGCAGAGACCGCTTTTTCTTGGACAAAAGCAGTGGTGGGAATTTTGCTCGTACGGATAATTCTCCCGATTTCTTCCGCACTGTCTACCCTTCCGCCATAGGTGTTTAACACGAGTATGATGTGCTGAGCGCTGGCTTCCGCTGCTTCCGAATAGGCCCGTTTAAGGTATTCCTGTAAGCCGGATTCGATCGTTTGCTCCGCACGGATGACATATACCGTTGAACCAATGGAATTCGCTGCGGTATCATCCGCAGCTGCGGCAGGCGGAATAACCGCTAGTACAGCCAGTAATAGAAAGGCGATAGGAAGCAATAACCGAAACATTTTCATAGATCCATGTTTCATTTTCGACCCTCCTCAAAGTTTTCCGAAGGAAAACGGCTTCGTAAGCACAAGTCAGCGTTCATTGAAAGCTAAATCTTAAACACAAGCTAGTGTTCGTAGAAACTCACCCCATAACCACAGGTTTGTATCCCGAAGAAAAACGACTTCGTTAGCATGAGGCCCGTTTTGTTAAACTCCCTTCGTAAGCATGACAGATTTTCCAAAACTATCCTATCCTTAACATTCGCTTGCCTTCTAATCTGATACGTTACAAACGAAGGAAGGTTCCAGAGCTCTAGCTGTGCGATGCTTCCTTCAGCCTTACCGCTGTCCAGTCTGTACGGTAGAAACGAACCAAGATCGAGATTCCCATGACCATTAGGAAAGAATAAAGCGAGATCCAAGCCCCCATGCTTCCCCAATGGAAGATAAATATAAACAAGTAAGCCAGCGGTACAAAAATGAACCAGCTTGTAATAAAAGATACGCGGAGCAGGAAGGTTGTATCACCAATACCGCGCAAACCGCCTGCGTAGAAATTAAGCAGTCCATCGAATATTTGCAAATAGGCCGATATCATAATAAGCTCTGCAGCCAGCTTATAAACCGCCGGATCACTGGAATATAGATGAGCGATCTGCTCTGCGTACACCAATTCCACCGTGCCCAGAAGCACGAGGAAAATCGTTCCCAATATAGCTGTATCCGTTCCCGCACGGCGGCCGACAAGCGGTGTTCCTTTGCCTACATTTTGACCGACGAGAATAGTCGCAGTCGCACCAAATGCAAAAGCCGGCATAAAGCCAAAGGACATCACGTTAAGCGATACTTCATTGGCAGCCAGTGCCTGATCGCCCAGCCGCGCAACGAATGCGGTGAAAATATACATGGATAAGCTGAGCGAAAACTCCTGAACGCCAAGCTTACCGCTTTCAAGTGCTAACAATTTCATCTCTGCCCATTGAAAAACCATAGCGGCGCGATCCCTCGTATGAAACTTTTTATTGAGAATAACAAAGAATACGTAAGCACAAATGAGAAGCTGCACACTTTCTCCGATTAAGACGGAAAGCGCCGTACCCGTTAGACCAAGCTTGGGCATGCCCCATTCGCCAAAGGTCAGCGTATAAGTGAAAAACAAAATAAAGATATTTGTAATGATGGAAAGCACCATCGACATCTTGGTGGCACCAATTCCGCGCAGAAAACCATGAAAAGCGAAATTAAGAATGCCGAAGGACATCGCATAAAACCGAATTTCCAAATAAATGCTTCCTTGATGCACGAGTTGATCAGATCCGCCTGTCCAGCGCAAAATATCATCCGACCCAATAAAACCAACAATCGCAATGAAAATGGCGAACGTAATACACATATACATGGCTAAATAAGTACGTTGTATCCCCTTGCGCATGTCGCCGGAACCGTAGTTCTGGGCTACCAGATAATTGACGGTATGCCCAATTCCGGAAAATATAGCAAACGCGTTATACATGATGATATTGGAAACGCCAACAATAGCGATGATCAGAAAGCCGAGATCTCCAACCATAATCAAACTGATCGTACCCGTTAACGTCTGTGTGGCAAAAGAAATAAGGGAAGGAATGGCAAGAAGCAGGATGGTGATCCAATTACGCAGCATGAGTCAAATAGCCTCGTTTCGTTTAGTTAGCCTAATTGTGACTGAACAGAAGCAGGGGTGTCAATAGGACTTGTATGGGGGGGCAAGTCCGCGACTATAATCGAGTAGGAGGGGGCGGCTAGCCCCCGTCCTCTCACACCACCGTACATGCGGGTCCGCATACGGCGGTTCCAAAAGGTTAACAAAGTTCCAAGTAACGTGAAAGTAAACTTCGCAGCCCTTTCGCTTCCCAGTAGGAAGTCGGAAGGGCTTTGTTTGTGTTTCGAGACATTTCCCATGCTCCTCGTCTGGGGGATTTCCACCCGTTTGACTGGCGCGGGTCTGTACGTTCCCGCAAAAAGTTCGGCTTTCACCGTTTCCCAGTGTGTTTTCAGGTAAGCTTGTAGATGTGCTACCGTTACACTGTCCACGCCGGGGACTCCTCCGTTCTGCACCACTCGCTTGTAAGCGAGCCGAAGGTTGTCTCCTTCGAGCATCCGCTCCAGCAGGTCGTTCTGGGCTTTGCGAGAGGAAGGGGCGACTTGTGCCGACGAATAACTCGGCGCTCCGGCATCCCCTGAGGGCTTCACCATTTCTCTTTGCCGCGAGCTCTCTTGCGATATCGGTTTCCTCTCTCCTTTCGGTTCAGCCCTTCCGCAAGCTGTTGCAACAGCTTGCGTACTATGGCCTCTGCTGACTCCTACGGCTTCAGCGCGGTTTCTCAACCGCGGTTACGAAGGTTTCTTCGCGTCTGCCGCAGGCCTCCCCAGATAAGAACGTCATCTTTCCGCCCGTGCTCGCCCAAGTTTACGGCTGCAGCCTTTGGCAGCTTAGGATTTCGTCATGTCGTGGTGACTCAACCGACTGCAACCGCCTCAAATTGGATTCGTGTACCTCGAGCCGTGCTTTTGCCTCCAGCTTCCTTCAGATTCCGCCTCGCGGCGGACACCCATGCTCTTGGCATGGTAGGCGCTTGCCAGCCCCCATTCCGGACTTTCACCGTATAGATGACGCCCATGCTGGGCGCACACGAAAAAACACTCCCCTTGCAGGGAGTGTTTGGCTGACTGCCTATGTTATTGCAGAAATTGCTGCACAAATGTGTTTACTAGTTTACCATCAGCACGCCCTTTTACCTTCGGCAAAAGTGCGCTCATGACTTTCCCCATCTCGGCTTTCGAAGAAGCACCGGTTTCCTGGATGGTCTGCTGAACAATGACTCTGATCTCTTCTTCGGTCAGCTGCTGAGGCAGGTATACACTAATAATTTCAATTTCTGCGGCGACATCTTTCGCAAGATCGTCGCGGCCCGCTTTATCAAATTCTTGGAGGGAATCTTTACGTTGTTTGATCTCCCGACTAAGAATGTCAAGCACCTCTGAATCTTCAAGCGGACGTTTTAGATCAATTTCCAAATTCTTAATGGCTGCACGAACCATGCGAATTGTGGTGAGCTTAAACTTCTCTTGGCTCTTCATGGCTTGCTTCATATCATCGTTCAATCGTTCGCTAAGGTTCATTCTGGAAGGATCCTCCTAAAACTTTCTCTTGCGCGCAGCCTCGGACTTCAACTTACGCTTGACACTAGGCTTCTCATAATGCTTGCGTTTCTTTACCTCGGCCAAAACGCCATCTTTTGCGATGGTACGTTTGAAGCGGCGGAGTGCAGCATCGATTGTCTCGTTTTTGCGAACTTTTGTTTCAGACACCAGTTTTCCCTCCCTCCGAATCAGACCGTCCAAGAAAAGTTAACACGGTTCATCAAATTTAATTATATGTTATAAAGAAAGGCAGTGTCAACTTGAATAGACAAGCTTTATTTTAACATCAAGTATTAATCTGCTAAAGCTTTCATCTGATGACCGCCTAGCAAATGAATATGTAAATGGTATACCACCTGCCCGCCTTCAGAATTGCAGTTATTAACAAGCCGGTAACCAGATTCGGCGATGCCCTGTTCCTTAGCGATTTGACGTGCAACTGTAAACAGTTCGGCGATTAAAGCGTCATCCTCTTCTGTTACATCATTCATAGTGGCAATATGTTTCTTCGGAATAATCAAGATATGTACAGGCGCCGCTGGTGCGATATCGTGGAATGCCAGAATACGATCATTCTCAAAAACTTTTTTTGAAGGAATAGTACCCTCAATCAATTTGCAAAAAAGACAGTCCATCTAAATGGCCTCCCATATCGTTTTTATCTGTGACCCATAAAGTGAAGCATATGCATCCATCATAACGAAAAAAAGAAGGCTCGTCCAATCATGGAAGCCGGCGCCAAACTTGACCGGATTGCCGCTTCCAATGAAAAGAACTTTTTAATAGAATGGCAGCAGGGAGAGACCGCGCAGCGCGGTCAACGGGAAGGCCTGGCGTACAAACCGTCGTCTTGGAAAATATGGATAAGGGTAGATTGGCGGGTACGGCAGAAAAGCGCGATCCCAATGCGGTCCGCAATGCGGGACAGCGATACAGACCATTTCATCGTCAATATGTTCAACGAAACCGTCTGCGCAGTAGCCGTCATGCGTTTGCAATAGGACATAACGGTGCATATGATCTTTGCACCATTTTGCTTTCTCATGCTTCTCCGCTGGATACGGTTCAACTGTAACACCCGGTGATTTTGCCTTTGGCATCATTCCCGTAGATTTCTTGCCGGTCGGTGCTGCTGCCGATGGCATCAATCCTGTAGATTTCTTGCCGATCGGTGACGTAAACATTTTTTTCTCCACGTTTTGAAACCCTCCTAGAAGTCTTCGTTAGCGAAAACTCATTTCGTAAGCATTCTACTCTCATGATATTCGCCCGTGGGCAAATGGCGCCTTGCTTTAGAAAAATAGGCGCTTGCCCTGCTAATTGATAACCATAATCAATGCTGATTTGATCAGACTTTCAGCCTAAATCGAGATGGATCGGCTTCATTTTCCAGCGTATAATGAGGGCGAATGGAACATGGCTCTCTCTTATGCCCTTCCTATAAGTATCACAAGCAAGGACGAGCTGCTCGTCAAATTGTCATGAAAGCTTTTTTGCAGATGAGGAGGATCCACAAATGAAAGTTGCTGTTATCGGAGGCGGACTGGCTGGGCTTACAGCAGCCGCTTATTTATCTGAGCAGCCCGGAGTCCAGGGCGTCTTGTTCGAGCGAAGCCCTCAGCTTGGCGGCCGGGCGTTTACTTATGAAAAAGCAGGGTTTACCCTCAATTACGGCGCTCACGCTATTTATGGACTGGATCGTCATACACTGACGGTCATGGAGAATGAGCTTCATCTTAGCTTTAGCAGTAAGCAGGTTGATAAACGCAAGGTCATGTATGAGAAGGGTGAACAGCTCACACCGGCTCCTCTTGATTTTGTAAATCTAATGAAAACTGATATTCTAACGATGAGGCAAAAGGTACGGTTTGTTGCTGAGATTACAGCGATCATAGCCAATATCCATCAGATCAAGCACTATGAAACTCTCGGCCATTACTTGGCTGAATCAGGCGCAGACGAGGATGTTAAGGAGCTGTGGGAGCATTTGGTTTGCAGCAATTTCTTCATCACGCCTGAAGATGCCCGTAAAGTTCCCGGTGCGGTTATTAGCGCCTATTATCATAATTTATTCTTATCCCAAAGACCCGTTAACTATATTCTGGGGAGCTGGGCTGTTATTACGAACCAGCTGCGGGATAAAATAGTATATAATGAACACTGGTCATTCGCTATGCAGGAAGGCGTAGACAGCATTCGTTATGAGCACGGTAAATATCTATTGAAAACAAAAGCCCGCGAAGAAGCATTTGACCGTGTCGTCTTCGCCATGCCTGTCCAGCAGGTCATTAAATTGCTGCGCGGCACGCCCTGGGAGCCCTTTCTGGAACCGTATGAGCAAAATACGGCGACAGAGGTCATGGTTTACGATATTGGTCTCCATCATGTTGTTGCGCGTCCCTTCAGCTATATCAGTGATATGAATCATAAGCTGTTCATCTCCGATGTTTCGGCAACCGATCATACACTTGTGCCTGAAGGCGGACAATTGCTGCAAGGAATAGCCTACTTGAGCGATGAACCAATCGATGGAGATGAAGACCGCAAAGCTTATCTCAATGAGCGTACCGCACAAATGGAGGATTTGTTCGACCGCCATTATCCGGGCTGGCGGGAAGCAGTCGCTGTCAAGCGGGTATCCAAAAAAGCGATGGTCCAAAGCGTGAAGAACATTGCCGGCAATCGCCTGCTTCCAAGCCGGATTGAGAGTATGCCCTTCTACTTCTGCGGCGATGGCTGCGAGGGTAAAGGGGAGCTTGCCGAGCGGGCTTTTTCAAGCGGCAGACGCGCTGCACAGCTCCTTCTAGCTGAGCTTAAGAAGCAGCAGACCGCCGTTCACTCTGTCGCTGACGCAGGTTCCTCACCTAAAAGACCGTAATCAATTAATAACCTAGCCTTTCTATGACAGAGAATCAGCTAGCCGAGGGTGGAGAGAAAGCATGGAAAGCAAGAAGATAGCGGCAGACCGCGCTGTGGGATCGGTCAAAAGCGGAATGGTTGTCGGATTAGGCACAGGCTCTACTGCTTATTGGGCCATTCAAGCGATCGGTGCGCGCGTCAAAACAGGACTAAACATTCAAGCAGTCGCCACATCCGAGAAATCGGAAGCATTAGCCCGGGAACTGGATATACCGATTGTTCCGTTCTCCGACATCGATAGCATCGATATCACCATTGATGGCGCAGATGAAGTCGATACGGACTTGAATGCCATCAAAGGCGGCGGCGGCGCTTTATTAAGGGAAAAAATCGTAGCAGCGGCCAGCCGCGAACTCATTATTATAGCTGATGAGAGCAAGCTCGTTCAGAGGCTGGGTGCTTTTCCACTCCCTGTCGAGGTGGTTCCATTTGGAATCGAACTGACCATGAAGAAATTAGCAGCTCTCCTCGCTTGTCCGCTTAATCTGCGGCAAACCGAAGATAAGCTCTTCCTGACTGACAATAGGAATTACATCGTGGATTGTCATCTTGGAGCCATTGAAGATGCCGTTCAGTTAAATCAAGCCTTGAATATGATACCGGGCGTCGTTGAGAACGGCCTCTTTATCCATATGGCTGCCAAAGTTATTGTCGGCTTCAATGACGGTACGGTTCGCGAATTAACGAATACCTAGTTATTGGGAAAACAGTGATTCAAGCCTGATTGATTGCATTCAAACGAATGTACGCTTTAGTGGAATGAAGCTGGAGTAAATGCAACAAAATCCCCTATTCTCTTTTGGAATAGGGGATTTTGCATAAGGAGGGCTGGGCGGCTGTTGTGCTCCAGCTTATGGTTTGAAGCTGAGTTGATCGGGCTCGTTCATTACAGCGAGCATCCTGCTGCTTGCATCCACCCATTTGGGATCCACCAATACGGTGAGCGCAGTCGTTCGGTTGACGGTTTTGTAGTTTAAAGATTGAACAGCAGCCTTCAGTTTCATATACACATCCGAAATCTGCTGCAGGTAAGCACGCTCCGAAGCCGTCAGCGAACCGTCATGATTACCGAGAGATTGCAGTGATGCCTCGACTTGATCAAGGAAGGCAGCCGCATCGCGCTTCTTAGCTTCAAACGGCTTATCGTTTACAATCGCTGCTTCATCTATCAAACGAACAAGTTTCGGCTTCTGATGAAAAGCTGCTCCTAGCGCGCTTTTCGCTGCAAGACGCTTCCCGATCTCATCCGAACCCATAAGCTCCTGCACACCGGCCAGCACTTGGTCAATATGAAGCTTGGTTTGGGGAACGGCATCCATAACCGCATACCCCCGCTCCGCCAGCTTGTCCTGGTTCGATTGAATCATCTTCGTAAATAAGAAGACATTCCCGATCAGGCTGAACGTAAGCAGGATAAGAACAATAGGGGTGAAAATAGGTCGTTTCGGCTTCTGCTCCTCCACGAATGAACCTCCAACCATGAGCAGCATGGATTGAAATGCTGCTTCTCTTTAGTCAATCATCTATTTCATAGGTTATCTTGTTCCTAAGATGAATGCAAGCTCCCTAAACAGTGAGATGTGAAGGAATTAAGGCAAAAAACCGGCAGATGCTGCAGCTGCTACATCGTCTCCAATTCAACCATGCTGCCTCTTCCCGACGGTTCAGAGGCGCTCACGATCAGACGGCGCGGCAGTCTCGCCCGCAGCTCCGGCACATGACTGATAACACCGACTGACAGCGTGTCGTTATGCAGCTTCTCCAAAGCTGTAATAACCGTGTCGAGAAGCTCGGGGTCAAGCGTACCGAAGCCTTCATCCAAGAAGAAAAATTGCAGCGGGTATTTGCCGCGCAGCTGAATTTGACCGGAGAGTGCCAATGCGAGCGCCAGAGAAGCCAAGAACGTCTCCCCGCCGGATAGAGTCGAAACGGGACGCCGGATACCTCCATTAGCATCATCACGGATCACAAAGCCTCCGCCGGAATCCACTTCCAGCGCGTAGCGGCGTTTGGTTAAGAAACCAAGACGTTCGGATGCTGCCCGGCATACCTGTACAAGCTGCTCTTCCGCTACGTATTCTACAAATGCATTGCCTCTAAATACGGTCTGGAGTGATTTTAAGCGCCCTGTCAGCTGCTCCATCCCGGCACGCTTCTCCTCAAGCGCGTTCCAACGGTTCTGCTTAGCTTTTAGTTCCTCCAGATCACGTTCGGCTTTCGCTTCTGTCTGCAGCGCAGCTTCATTCGACGAACGAGCCAGATGAAGGGCGGTTACACACTGCTCCCACTCTTCATCTGTTAAGCTGCGCCCTTGGAGCTGGTCGCGTAAAAGCTCGATTTGGGCAGCCAGCTGCTGCTCGGCCTCCCGATAACGGGTTATGTCCTCCAGCATACGCTCCTGCTGAGCGAGAAGCGGCTGCAGGCGAGAGACTTCGTCGGCTGATTCAAATGGCGACTCGCTTAGCGCCGAGCTCCATGTTTGCTCGGCTTCCTCATGTCTTGCGATTGCCGTTTGTTCCGCTTCGACAGCGGCACTCCGCTGCTCCGCCGCTTCATTCAATGCAGTTTGCACCGTTTCATGGGCTTGCTTGGCCTTCTGCAGTTTGTCCCGAAGTGCGGCAAGCTCCTTCTCCGCAGCGGCAATTAATTCAACGGCCGGCGTACCGCCCGTCCATTCAAGCAGCTGTTTGTACTTGTCATCCAGCTGCCTGCGCTGACTTGCCAGATGGACAGAAAGCTCCACCGCCTCAAGCTGAGCGGCTTGCGCCAGCTTCTCGTTCTCTTTGAGCTGCCCGGCGGTCTCTTCTATGAAACTAACGCTGCGGTCCAGCCTTGTGCGAAGCTCATGGGAGGATTGGTCTCTGCGGTCCAGCTCAGCCAACCGCACATGAGCCTGATCAAGCTGCACCGCATCGCCAAACTGCACCTGCCACTGTGTAATCTCAGCTTTCCATGCATCAAGCGTTTCTTGATGCTTGGTACCTGCAGCGGCGGCCAATTTCTTGGATGAATGAAGCTCACCTGCAATAAGCTCGCATTGTCGGACCGTATCACTGTATTGCTTACGATTGATGCTCCATTCCGCTTCCTTTGCAGTGAACAGCCGATCTTGAACCGAGCAGATTTCATCAGCCTGAGCCAGAGCGGAAGCGATAGCACCAAATGTTCCAGCAATTGCTGACACGTCATAGGACCTGCCAATCGTCTCCGAGGCTGCGGCTGCCTCCAGCTGCCCGCTTGCCGATCCCAATAGGGAGGCTTGAACGGCAGCTAACGAAGGCATCGAAATGAGCAGCTCTTCATGAGCCGATTGATCCTCTATGGCAGAATCAGATTGATCCGTTAAAGAAGTGGATCGAATGATTTCCTGCGATCGTTCAAGCGCAGCTTCTACCCTCGAACGCAGAGGGGCTGCACGGAGCAGCAGCTTCTGGGCTTGCTGTAAAAGCTTTTCCCATGAAGCAATAGCTTCGTCAGCTTCATGGATATGTACGGGCTCAGCGATATTCCCTTGGAGCAGCGGATGTGTGCATGATCCGCAGACCGGACAAGCCTCGCCGTCCTTCAGTTCATCTGCGAGCTGCGCCGCTAATTGCTGGCGATGCTGTTCTCTTTGCAGGGTTCGGATTCCAGTCAACCATTCCGGCAGGCAATCGTTGATATGCTGCAGCTCCTGCTCGAGCTGATGAAGTTCGGTTAATGAAGACTGCAGGTCATTGAAATCACGAGCAAGCACATGGAGAGCTGCGCTGCGCTTGGCTGCTGACGCTTCAAGCTTAAGCCTGATCTGCTTATTCTGCTCAGCGAGTGCGGCAGCTTCCCGCTGCGTATTGTCCAGCTGCTGCTTAAGCCCGTCATGCAGCTGCAGCCGCTTCGAGAGAGCATTCCGCTGATCCCGATCCGCGGCGGTCAGCTCGATCGTCTTGAGCTCGGCCTTAAGCTCGCTTTGCTTGGCAGCGGCCCGGCCGAGCTTGTCCTGCGCGGCGGCGGCCAGCTCGCCATAGCTGCGCTGCCTGGCGGAAGCATCCGCATAGCGATGCTCGCCAGCGGCAGTGCTCGCGGCAAGCGCGGCGGCTTCGCCTTCAAGCCGCTGCGCGCCAGCGAGCTGATCGAGCCGCAGCGCTAAGCGCGGCTCGGCTGCCGCGGCTTCGGCGGCTGCCGCCGTGAATGCGGCGGCTGCGGCCGTGGCCGCCTCCAGCCGGGCGGCATGCGCCAGCCCGGCGGCCTCGCGGCGCGAAGCGGCTGCGCGCAGCGCCGCTTCGGCCGCGCCGGCTGCGGCGAGCGCGGGCGCGAGCCGCTCCGCCGCAGCGAGGCGCTGCAGCTCGCGCGCCAGCGCCGCAATACGCGGCGCATCGGCATGCAGCTTCGCCTGCATCGCCTCTTTCGTGCGCAGCGCTTCCAGCCGCTCGCGCACCTGCAGCCGCTCCGCGTGCTGCTGCTCCGCCACGGCCAGCGCCGTCCGCGCTGCCGCTTGCGCGGCTGCCGCTTCACGGTAACGCTCCGCCGCGGCATCGACCGCGGCGGCTGAAGCGTCGCCGAGCCCAAGCTGCTCGGCTGCCGCCTCATTCAAAGCGGCTTCCGCCGCTTTCATGCGCTGGCTAAGCTTCAGCGCCAGCCCATCGCCGAACCGTTCCAGGCGGAATAACCGCTGAAGCATGGATCGGCGTTCTTTACCAGTCAGCGAGAGGAATTCCGCGAATTTCCCCTGCGGAAGCACGACTGCACGGGTAAAATCCTGCATATTAAGCCCGATTCGTTCTTCAACGAAACGGGTAACTTCCGCCAGCTTATCTGCTAGAACAACATCGCCTGTCTCGGTAATCTCGACAAAACGGCTGAGTGAATTATTGACGGTAACGTCACCGCTGCGCTTGAATTGACGCTCCACACGATAGCGGCGTTTCTCTCCTGCACCGGCGAGCTCGAAAGTAAAAGCAACGGCAAGCTGCTTCTCAGCCTGGTTCATGATCCCCTGCGTACCATTGGCAGCCCGCTCCACTTTACCGTAGAGTGCCAGTGTCACCGCATCAAGAATACTTGATTTGCCGCTGCCGGTCGGACCGAATATACCGAATACACCCGCTTCGCACAGCCGTTCAAAATCAACCTCCTGCGCTTCGCGATAGCTCTGCAGCCCGCTTAATCGGAGCATGATCGGTTTCATTGGCCTTCCCCTCCTTCCAGCCGCTCATTAGCAATATCCGTGTCCTGCGACGATGCACTTTCATCATCCTCGGCAATCAGCTCCAGAAACAGTTGAACCGTATCCGCATCCGGCTCTGCCCCGCCGGTCTGACGGGAGAAAAACCTGCGGAACAGCTCCTCAGCAGGCAGCTGCTCGCGCGAGAGGCCACCAGCCTCGGCCGTTTCCGCTGTTTCCGGATAAATCGGCCGGATATGAACAAGGCCCTCATGCTGGCGGCGAAGCTGCTGGATATGCTGCAGCGTCATTGACTCCGTCATATATACGTCAAGATCAATCCACGACCGTGCATCCCGCCCTTCCTCGAGCCAGCCATACACTTCAGTCAAGCCGCCCTTTGCCGTCCACCTCACTAACGGCCTGCCGCTGCTGAGCAGAAGCTCGCGCGGCTCTATTAATTTGCCAGGCTCTGCGTCGAAGACAATCACAGATTTGGCTTGCCCTGCTTCCGAGAAACTGTACGCAAGCGGGGAACCGCTGTAGCGCATACGCTCATCGCCGTCTACACGCTGCGGCCGATGAAGATGGCCGAGGGCAACGTATTGAGCGCCCACCCGCAGTGCGGAAGGATCAACCGTATAGGCTCCGCCGATCTGAATAGGTCTTTCAGAATCCGTCTCCAGCCCGCCCAGGACATAGATATGACTCATGGCTAGATTGACGGTGTCCTCTCTGAAGAACCCTCCAAGCCTCTGCATTAACCGGCCGACACGCTCCGAATAAGCGCTTCGCAGCAGCGTTTCGTCCGTCGCCTCGCTCAGCAGCTCCCGCAAACGGGACTCAGAGGGATACGGCAGCCCTGCAATAACAGCACGTTCTCCGGTACGTGCAACGTCCACCATGATCGGCTCATCTGTCGGCATGCCGATCAGATGAATCCGGCTTCGCGCTGCAAGAGGAGCCGACGCGGATACCCTTTCCGGATGATCGTGATTCCCTGCGATGACAGCTATCGACCGTTTGCCTCCGTCCGATAGACGCGACATGGCTTCATAGAACAGCTGCTCGGCGGCTGCCGGCGGATTAACAGAATCATAGACATCACCTGCAAGCAGCACCAGGTCAATCGCCTCATCCTTCACGATAGTCACCAGCTCATCAACAAAAGCCTCCTGCTCCTGCAGTCTGCTGCGTCCCTCCAGCGACCGTCCGAAATGCCAGTCCGCCGTATGCAATATGCGCATCGCCTATACCCCCGTCTCTTGAACAACTAAAATAACTTTACTGATTTCGCGCCATCAAAAAAGTACACATAACATTCATTCACCTTACGGCCCATAATGCGCTCGATCGCCTCAGCATAGAGCTCCAACTGAAAACGATGCCGCTCAGCCGCTTCATCCCAGCGCTTCATCCGGATCTTATCGGTTTTATAATCAAGCAGCACCAAGCCGCCTTCATCTTCAAATAAACAGTCAATGACCCCTTGGATCAGAATCGGTTCTTCACCGAGTGCTCCGTCCCCATGAGGATACACGCGGGATGCCGGAAGCGTACAGCTAAACGGCGTTTCCCGTCTCACCCATGACGCCTTCACTAACCGCTGCCCGACCAGCTCTTGAAAAAATGCGGCTACACCCGCTGTATCAACCGCCTGGGCTTGCATCGCAGAGAGCATGCTGCGTTCCTGCAGCTGAGCGACTATTTCACGAACAAGCTCTTCATCCGCTTTGCCCTTCAACGGCATATGCTGCATAACCAAATGCCCGACCGTTCCGCGCTCTGCCGCCGTTAACGAGACTTCCTCCATGAATTTTGGACGCCTCAAACGGAACGTGTATTCACCCCCGCCTGCTTCAGCGGAAAGCGAAGCCGCAGGCTGCGCATCAGTACCGCCATGGTTAGCGAAGCTGGATGCCCCTTCATCCAGGAACAGCTCAAGCTGCAGATTTTCTGCTTCATCTAACACACTGTCGCTTTCAATCGCCTGCAGCTCCAATCCCTCAGAAGCAGGCTCATGAAGCAGCAGTACAGCTGCATCCTCGTCAACTGCCGTCTCGGCATGCAGCCGCTTCATCTCCGTAACCGAAGTTTTTGCCGCAATCGTTGTTGCCGCCAAAAAGGGATACTGCCAGGTCAGACGTCGTTCAATCTCATCAGCTGCACCGGAATGCACCTCGACCGGAACGAGTGCTTGAACCGCCTGCAGCCGTTCTTCGAAGGCTGCTGCTGCCGCTTCGTCGACTTCAACCGCAGCTGCAGCCTCCATACCCAGCATGGACAAGGGTACAACCGCCGTTCGCCAGTCTCTGAAGGAGCCCTCCGGCTTCGCCAGAACCGCTTTTTGTTCCACAGCAATAAGATGCAGAGCTCCTTCTCGCCCCTCTTGCTGTTCATCATGAGAACCATCTGCTGCATTGCTATCCGCATGAGCATTATCGGAACCATCCGCTGCTTCCACTTGAGCATCGCCGGGGCCGGCTGCTGCTTCAATTATCCCTCGTTCAACAGCAGCTGCATCTCCCGCTTCTTCCGCGCTTGCAAATTCGCCTTTCTCATCACGCTCAAGCGTGATCGGAATGCCGGCATTCATAGCCAGCGGACCGACCCAGTCGATGAAGCGTTTGGCTTCTGCAAGACGAAAATCTGACAGATTCCCTTTCGGATCAAGGGCAGTCTCCCAGCGCTGAAGCTGTTTAGCCGCATCGGCAACGGTACCGACGAGAAACATTTTTTCCTTCGGTCTCGTTAGTGCCACATATAAGATCCGCATTTCTTCGGCGAGGGTTTCCATCCGCAGCCGTTGTCGAATGGCCAAATACGGAAGCGTCGGATAGCTAACCCGCAGCTCCGTGTTGACGAATTTCGGACCAAATCCGAGCTGCTTATGCATGAGAAATGGACTATTAAGATCCCGTCGATTAAATGCTTTTCCAAGCCCTGCTATGAAAACGACCGGAAACTCAAGCCCCTTGCTCTTATGAATGGACATGATACGGACGACATCTTCCTGTTCACCTAACGCTCGCGCTGTGCCTAGATCGCCGCCGCCCTCGCGCATTCGGTCAATAAAACGAAGGAACCGGAACAACCCGCGCAGTGTCGTTGCTTCATATTGGCGGGTACGGTCATGCAGAGCGCGCAGGTTGGCCTGACGCTGCAGCCCTCCCGGCATACCCCCGACTAAATCGTAATAGCCGGTTTCTCTGTAAATTCGCCACAGCAGCTCGGCAAGCGCTCCCCGTCTGGCTTCTTCACGCCATATCTCCAGCGAAGCGAGAAATCCATGCAGCTTATTCCGAGTTTCCTCAGCAAGAGAGGGATGATTGGAGGCCAATAGAACCGCATCGTAATAGGAACCTTTGCCGGCTGCGATCCGAATCATCGCCAGCTCTTCACCTGTTAGTCCAACGATGGGTGAACGGAGTGCTCCCGCAAGCGGGATATCCTGATAAGGGTTATCGATGACGCGGAGCAAAGAAAGCATGGTTTCTACTTCCGTCGCTTCAAAATACCCGCTGCTTAGTTCCGCATAAGCCGGTATACCCTGCGCCTGCAGCTCTTCAATGATAATCGGGGCCCACTGCTTGTCCGCCCGAAGCAAAATAACGATATCACGCCAAGCAAGCGGACGTTTGCGCTCCCGTTTCCCGTCATACACCTCAAAAGGCTCTGCCAGTCCTGCACCTTCGGTTGGTTGTATCCCTTGAAGCCGCAGGATTTGACTCGCTATCCAGCGCGCCTCCAGCTGGACGACCTGGAGATCTTCCGCTCCTTCCGCAGCCGATTCGCCAGTCTCACCATCAACTGCTGCGTCACTCACCTGTACCTCCTCATCCGATGAGACCTCTGCCGTTCCGCGATCCAGCAGCGCGAATTCAACCGCATAACGCGCGGGTGAACCCCCCTGATCGGATGACGGATAGGAAGCGCCGCACACCAGCTCCGCGCGCTCATCATAATCCATCTCTGCCGCCTTCTCCCGCATGATGGCCCGAAAGACATTATTAACTCCGTCTACTACCTCGGAGCGGCTGCGGAAGTTGCGCGCAAGATCGATTCGAATGCCGCGGTCTTTGCCCGTTACCGGCTCTGCTCCGATAACTGCGGGAAGCGCCCCATCCGAATCGATCTCATGCAGTGAATTTGCCATAGCTTCGTTAGCTTTACTTACCTGTTCTCCCTCTATCTCTATCTCTGAACCACCAGAATCAGCAGATTGATAGGCTTTATATTTGCGCAGGAATAAATTTGGTTCAGCCAGGCGGAACCGGTAGATACTCTGCTTCACATCGCCAACCATGAACCGGTTCCCTTTGCCGGGGCGGGCAATAAGGGATACGATCGCCTCCTGGACCATGTTCGTATCCTGATATTCATCAAGCAGAATCTCATCGAACTGGCGCTGGTATTCAAGCGCTGCTGCAGAAGGGACAGAAACCTCCGGCGTCGAAGCCTCATCCCGCAGAATCCGCAGGCAGTAATGCTCCATGTCGCCGAAATCGATTAATCCTTTCTCCCGTTTCGCCGCTTCAAACCGCTCCCCGAATTCCTTCACCAGCTCAGCGAGTGTAAGCATCAGCGGAGCCAGTTCCTTCAGCTCCGCGGCAAACTCTTCCGGCGCACGAACAAACAGTTCGTCCGTCATATCTGTAATGATTGTCTTCGCCATATCCCGCAGCACTTTGGCCTGCTCCTGCAGGCCTTTGTCAACGGAGTCTCCCCGCTGGCTCTTCAGCTTTCCAAAGCCGGCCGATGCGAAAGCCTCATACCACGTATTCCAAGGCTCGCTGTTTATGCGGTGCGACAATGTTCTTACAATCGATAGGTCATCTTCGAATGTGACGGCATAAGCATCCGGCCCGGCCGGCTGCCGGGTGACATCCATCGCTTGCTCCAGCAGCGCCTCTGCGCCTTCCAGCCCAAGTGCCACGACATCAGTTAAGCTCTTAACCCAATCGGTTCGGGCAAGCGCAGCTGCATCTTCCACATCGAAGGCTCCCGCCGTTTCATAGAGCCACACACTCGGCCAAGGATGACTCTGGGCAAAGTTGTACAGCTTCATGACGAGTGCATACAGCGGCTCGTCTCCCCGTTCTCCGCCAAAGCGGTCAACAAGTTCATAGAAGCCGCTGCTGTTTTCCATATCGGCATACCGCTCTTCGAACAAAGCATCAAGCACGTCCATTCGGAGCAGCTCAGCTTCCGTTTCATTCGCGATACGAAAGCCGGGATCAAGACCGATTAACGAATAGTAGCGGCGGATGACATCAAGACAGAAGGAATGCAGTGTCGTAATGGAAGCACGTCCCATAAGCGCCAACTGGCGGCGAAGGTGATCGGAGCCGGGATTATGATCCAGCTCCTTCTCCAGCGCGATCCGAATCCGCTCTTTCATTTCTGCTGCCGCTGCCTTCGTAAAGGTCGCTACGAGCAGCCTGTCCACGTCGGTATCCGCCGATATTTTGCGAATGATACGCTCGACGAGTACAGCGGTCTTACCTGATCCGGCCGCTGCGGCGACGAGTATGTTCTGACCGCCGGTTACGATGGCCCGCCATTGATCATCGGTCCAATTGCTTCCCTGCGGTTTGCTTGGACTTGCTGCCGTCATTGATGTCCCTCCTTCTCTTCGTTGTTCGAATCCTCGATAGATCCGCTCTTGTTATCCAGTTGGTTCGAAGCATCGCCGGCAGCCAATAGCTCCCATACTTCATCTTTGCCTGGTTTATGAAGCTTGGTATAGCAGTTATCTTCAATTAACGGATCAAATTGACAGACTGGTTTATAGGCGCAGAACTGACAGGGTGTTTTACCGCCAAGCCGGTACGGAGCTATCGAAACATCCCCGCCGGCCATCCGATCCCCGATTCGGCGCAAATTTGCCCGGACGGATTGGCGGAGCGTTCCCCACTGCTCCTCTGACACAACCGACGAGGTGCTGTAGAATCCGCCGTCCCGCTTCAACCCGACCGGCAATAGCTCAGAATAGCCTGTCGTCAGTGAATCATCCATCAATCTGACGGTTTCCTCATCTGCAAGTACGAGACCCTTGAGCTTAAACCGTTTGAGCATTTCCATCTTCGCTTTGTCTGCGGTTAGGCCGTTAGAGGAAGAGAGCATCGGATTATGAACGTGAAAATACAGCGCTCCTCCCGCTTTGGCCGGCTGTCCAAGCCATTCATTGGCATGTGTAAGCAGTACATCCATATAAGTAAGCATTTGCAGCGCCATTCCGTAAGCGACCTCTTCAAGCCGCAGCTGCTTGGCGCTGGATTTATAGTCAATGACCCGAAGCAGCAGACCTTCATCGGTCTGCGCAGCATCCACACGGTCAATTCGGCCTGCCATCTCAAGCATTCTTCCGCCATTCAGCGGAATTTGGACGGCGGGCAGCGGTCCTTCCGGGCCGAAGCCGATCTCAAGACCCACGGGGGTGAACTGCGCTCTCCTTGCATGCTCGCCAAGAATCGCAGCCGCTTGGCCGACAATATCCTTCAGCTTGCGGGCTACATATTGATGCCGGCTGCTGCTGAATAGAATTTGCGATTGAAGCCGCGCTGCCAGCTCATTCACGATTTCGGCAGATTCCGCTTTAATTTCCTCTACGGTGAGCGTTCCCCAGCGTTCTCCCAGCGTTTCCGTAAGTCTGCTGAGAGCCGCATGGAATAATTGGCCGATATCAGGCGCAGCCAGCCTGAATAGTTCACGCTCGCGCAGGCGCAAGCCATGAATAGCAAAATGCTGAAACGGACATGACACGAACCGCTCCATCCGTGAAACACTTCCGCGCAGCAGCTTGCCATACAGCAAGTCAGCTACATGCACAGGCAAAGCAGGCTCCTGATTGGAATAATCCAATGAAGAGATCAGCCTTTGCAGTTTATCCTGCCACTGAGGCCGCACCGCGTACCAGTTAAAGGCCTCCCACCAGATTGGGGTCATCCCTGCACCCTGCCGCCAGCCGCGCAGCTGCGTAATCAAATAAGATAACGTCCGGTCCGGATGGGCCATGAACGCTTGCTGATCATCTTCGGACATCTGGGGAAGAGGCTCAATCGCAATCGTACGCTCCGGAATTCCCGGAAACAGCTGCTTCATCTGCCTTATAACTTCCGAGGGATGAAGGCTCTTCCCTTCCTCATCCGCCATCGGCCAGCTGATCCACAGATGCCCGCTGGGCGTGGAGAGTGCATTATAAATTAAGAACCGCTCATCCAGAAGCCTTCTGCGGACGCCAGGCGCCATAGCTAAGCCGCCATTTTCCAGCGTCTCCCGTTCCTGCTCCGTGAGCACGCCATCCTCCTGCATCCGCTGCGGCATCACTCCGTCATTGGCTCCAAGAACATAACAGACTCGAATATGTCCGGATCGTGTTCTGTCCATGCTGCCGATCAGCACTTGATCCAGCGAGGGCGGTACGGAAGCCAGCTTCAGGCTTTCCAGCCCGGTTTCTACCATTCCGGCGAACAGCTCCAGTGTCATCGGTTCATCCCCGGTCATCTCAGTGAGCTGATCAAGCAGATCCATAACGCCGTCCCACAGCTGCTTATGCTCGCGGGCACGAAGCGGACTGCCTGACGCGATTGCCCGACGGCTCCACCTTTCCAACCGGTCAGGAGCATCAATCGTCATCAGCAGGCGATAGAGAGCCTCGCACATTTGCCTCACATTGGCCGCTTTCTTCAGCTCGCGTGTGAATTTATGTATAACGGGAACAACCGCTTCGCGAGCCGCCATGACAGCATCAAAATGCCGAAGCTCCCGCTCCCCTGCCTGAGCCGGATCGCCCTCCAGAGTATCCCGCGTAATAGGCTTCCATTGACTTCGCGTCAGCCAGCGATTACCGTTAATGCCCGCCGCCAAAGCATAATTCTCCAGCAGGTCGAAGGTTTCTCTCGTTAAGCTGCCATCCTCCGGGATTAACAGCTCGGTCTTGATGCAGCGGAAGACAGCCTCAAACCGCCATCCATGCGCCGCGATTTCAAGCGCTGAACGGATGAACTCGACAAAAGGATGGTGCAGCGCCGCTTTCTTCTGATCAAGAAAGTATGGCAAATTGTAATCGGTGAAGACAGCTGTTATATAGTCGTTGTAATCAGGAGCATTGCGTACCATCACCGCAAGGTCGCGGTACCGCAGCCCTTCATCGCGGACTCTGCGCACAATATCGCGCGCAACCGCCTCAACCTCAGCGCGGCGATGAGAGGCCGCATGAAGCGATATGTCGCCGCGCTCAAGCTCCTCCTCGGATAATCGCATCGGCTTGCGATTGCCGTAATGCCGCTCAACATGCGCCAGCATCGGGCTGTTGCGAAAACGGTTATTCGGATTGCCTTCAAGCATAACGGGCGCTTCAATCGTTACGCCGTTATGAAGCGCAAGCTCCCGGAGCTTAATGAACGTTTCGGCCGTAGGACGGAACAGATCCAGCTCATGCGGCTGTTCATCCAGCCCATATAAACGGTCAAGGCTCAGCGTTATCGTTACGTCCGCCGCGCTTTGGATCAATACTTCCAGCGCCTCGAATTCCTTGGGCGTAAAGCCGTTAAAGCCATCTACCCAGACCTCTGCTTCCCGCATAGAAGGCGCTTGTCCGAACCCTTTGACAAGCCAGCTCAAATAATCCTCCGCATCAACGTAGAGACCGGCCAGTTCCTTATCAAGCTCGGATGAAATCTGCTGCAAATCACCGAGTTTGCGGCCCAGCAGCGGATTTCTCGCCCCCGGCAGACCGCTGCCCGTAAATTGCTGGAGCTTCTCCGAATCAATGCCGTATCTTTTCCACTCGGTCATCAACTCTCCCAGGCGTTCAATGAATCCGTGCTGCGAATCGCTTCCTTGAAATAATTGAAGCTGATTGTCCAGCCTATGTACGATCTTATACAGCAGCATATTTTTGCCGTTCTCGCTTATTGGGATAAGAGCAGTGCCTCCGGTTTCCTGCATCACACGGAAGGAAAGCCGCCTGAAGCTGAGTGCCTGTGCACGGATAGTCCCGCTGAGCTGTGAAGTCCCGAGCAGTGCATATTCAGTCTGGAAGGTTGCCTGCTCAGGAACGAGCATAATAATCGGAGCACCATCCGGCTTCTCCAGCACCTTCTGACGGATCCGATCCAAACAATATTGTGTTTTTCCCGCACCTGAGCGGCCAATGACAAAACGAAGCGCCATGCGTCCACCCCTTTACTTTCGATTCTACTATTCTATCATACCGGGA
Organism: Paenibacillus solisilvae; assembly: GCF_042656405.1. Lineage (NCBI taxonomy): Bacteria > Bacillati > Bacillota > Bacilli > Caryophanales > Paenibacillaceae > Paenibacillus > Paenibacillus solisilvae. The sequence goes on from NZ_JBHSOW010000080.1 coordinate 224,747, forward strand.
TGGTATTTTTCACCCATAAATACAAACATTTGTTCGATTTTTGCGAAGGTAAATAGTGCATGGGACCAGAGCTTCCCCGCTAACCGCAAGCGAAGCTTGACTCAACAGCAAAAAACAGGCGAACCTAAACTCACCTGCTTCGTATATGCTGACTAGTAATCAAATAAACCTGCCGTCAATGCCGGGCGGGAAATCAATGACGTTAGCGGATTTCTTCACGTAATGCTACCCTTCAATTCTATTGATCAGCAGATTCATAATCTCTTTGTCGGTATACAGCAGATTGACGAACATCATCGCGCGTTCCGGATCCTTCGATGTTCTGGAGACCGCAAGAACCGCACTGGCTGCATCCGTTAAATAAACACCCCCCAGAAGTTTTCCGGCGAGGAGCTTACTTATAACATGCCTTATCTGATTTACCTAAATCCTCGCTTGAACCGAGCGCGTATATTCCGTAGGTGTCATGCCGGTCGTTTTTTTGAATATTTTGGAGAAGGTATGAACGCTTCGGAATCCAAGGTCTTCGGCGATTTCCGAGAAGTTTGCCTTGGATTCGCGAATATGCTTTTTGGCTGTCTCGATTTTTAAATGCGAAAAATATTTCATGACCGGGCGGCCTGTCTGCTTCTTGAAATCATCCTTTAATCTGGTCTTCGTCAGGCGGAGTGCCGCGCTTATATCGTCCAGCGTCAATGATTCTTGGATATGTTCCTCCATATACTGAACCACCGCCCGTTTCAAATCATGTTTCTCGAGCTCCTGCGCCACCGACAGCAGACTGCCCCCAGTTAGGACTCTATTATCGCTGCGGAGCAGACGAAGTAAAAATTGTTCGATTAATAACCGGATCATTTGCTCCGCTCCGACCGGCGGGTTATCCCTGCGGACAAGAGGATACTGAAACGGGTAAACAAATGTGCGCATCGCTTCTTTGATAATCTCCGAAAGCAAGTTCCTCTCCGCATCATCCAAACGTTGGATCCGATTCTCGAACTGCTTCATGATCTTCGATTTCGTATCAAAGGTGATCACGATAATATTCGGCGCTGTTCCGCCGCTGGCATAGAAGCTGTGGAATTCATTGGGCTTATGGAAAATGATACTGCCGGATTCCAAGCGGTGATGGCTGTGGTCGGTTGTAACCTCTATTTCCCCTTTATCCGTGTAGACCATCTCCCAGAAATCATGCCTCTCTCCAGAAAACGCATAGTCTTTAGCAAATTCAAAATAGTACATCGTAATCACATCGCGAATCGAAACAAGCGGTTTCAGCTTCGTTCTGATGTAGGTATCCATATTCAATCGCTCCCCATACCCGGCCAATCCGGCAAAAAGTCAGGCTTTTCGGACAAAGAAACCCTTATCGTTCCACTCTATAATAATAATAATTCTTCATTACCAGGAGGTTTTCCTATTGAAGCTGGGTGTAATTGGGTATGGCTCAAGAATACGTCATATGATCAATGAAATCATTAAACTCGATCCAAGCTGCCACGTCGCAGGCATCATTGACCCTAGAGAGGATGTTCAATTCTCGGGCGGGCAGCCGATTCCCGTCTTCTCGTCGATTAACGAGATGGTTGAAGCGATTCATCCCGATGGACTGTTGATCGGCACACGCTGCTCCCTGCATACATCCTATGCTTTGGAAGCCATACCGACAGGCATTCCCTTGTATTTAGAGAAGCCGGTATCCACAACTATGGAAGACTGGGACCGTTTAAGGCTGTGCAACGAGCGGTATACTCCTGAGGTCGTCGTTTCCCATCCGCTCCGTCTTACATCCATCGTGCAGTTAGCCAAACAAATTGTGGATTCCGGACAAATCGGAACGATTGAGCATGTTCAAGCGATCAATAATGTCCCTTACGGCGGTGTATATTATCACAGCTGGTATAGAGACGAGGCGGAGACTGGCGGTCTTTTCTTACAGAAAGCGACGCATGACTTCGACTATTTGAACTTTGTGATTAACCAGCAGCCGATCAGCATCAGCGCGATGTCCTCCAAGCAGGTATTCAAAGGTGATAAACCAGCAGGACTTACTTGCCTGGCATGCGAAGAGAATCGCACTTGCGCTGAAAGCACTGTAGGCACCCCTATGCAGGAGGATTGGCGTTACTGCTGCTTTGCCAAGGATACCGGCAATGAGGATTCCGGAAGCGCGCTCATCCGTTATGAGAATGGCATGCATGCCTCCTATTCCCAGAACTTCTTCGCCCGGCGGGGAGCTGCCGCTCGCGGCGCTCGTTTTCTTGGTTACAAAGGCACGGTCGACTTCGATTTCACAACGGGTCTTTTGCGCGTTCATAACCATCATACCCCAAGAGTGGACAGCTATCAGTTTGAAGGCGATGACAGCCACTTTGGCGGAGATGCCAAGCTTGCAGCTAATTTTCTATCGATCATGCGCGGACAATCAGAATCTGTAAGTACCCTAACGGACGGCCTTCTCAGCGCATTTATGTGCTTGAAAGCCAAGCAATCCGCCGAGACGGAGACGTTCCAGAAGCTTGATATCAGGAATTGGCAAGAGGTCTGAAATCGCGGTAATCAGCCTTTGGAGGCTGCTTGGAGCGGGTGAACTGGAACTGTCTTCTATACTCTTGCGGGTTCATGCCGTAATACTTCCGAAACAGCTTGGCGAAATGCGAGAAATTGATGTAATGAAAGGCTTTGGCGATATTGCTTATCGTTTCATCAGATTGGATAAGCATATCGCTGGCTTTTTTCATTCTCTCACACAGCCTTTATCAGGTTATGGAACTCATTTTACATGACTCTGGCGACACCGCCAATAAAGAAAAATGCTCTCCGCTCTATGACTAGAGATGGAAAGCACTTTGCTTTATGATAGGAGGTTCCGAGTTTGGTAATCGCGTTTAGCGGCTGCGAACCTCAAATATACCGAACTTCAAGTAATGCCCTTCGTTCACTCCGACAATCTGCGGATGATCCTTGCCTGCAGCACGCCATTCGATGAGCCGAAGCGTCTTGCCTGCATCAACTGCAGCCGCCTGTATGGTTTCCATGAACAGTTCCGGGCTCATATGATAGGAACAGCTTGCCGTTACGAGATAGCCGCCTTCATTGACCAGCTTCATTCCATGAAGGTTAATATCTTTGTACCCGCGAACCGCCCCCTCAATGGCATTCTTGGATTTCGTAAATGCCGGCGGATCCAGAATAACGACATCCCACTTCCGGCCTGCTTCGGTAGTCATCGGCTTGGAGGTATCCGGCTTCGCTTTACCCGCTGCTTTACCGGTGGTCAGCTTGCCGCGTTCCACACGCTCCTCGATTCCCTTCACTTGTCCGCGCAAATATTCAAACGCATCTGCAACGACGAATTCAACCCGATCGGCAAACCCATTACGGGCAACATTCCGCTCTGCAGTTTCAATTGCATGTGCAGACACGTCGAGGCAAGTTACTTTCTTGGCTCCGTATTGACAGGCATGAAGCGTGAAGCTGCCCGTATGCGAGAAGCATTCCAGTACGGTCGCTCCATCCCAGTAAGGGAACGTAACCACTTTGCCGTTGGCATTAACCGGAACCCGTTCCATGTGATTCAGTTCTGCTATCGCACCCGTATCATCCGCATCTGCCGATAAACCGCCTGGAAGCTCTTCGTTAGAACGCTCCACCAGTTTAATGCCGCTGCGCGCACCCCAGCCCTTCATTAACGGTGCTATGGAAGCGCGATTCTCGCGCTGATCGAAGAAGTAGCCTGTCTTCTGCCCTTCAACAATATCCACCTCAAGCTGCAGCCCATTCTCCACAATATGAACGATACGGGGGCATTCCCCATAGAGCAGTCCTTTGCGTTCTTCAAGCCCCTCAAGAAGTCTGACTGATACATCGCTTCGTTCATATATTCCTTGCGGGGAGAATACTTCGATGAGTGCGCCGATTATCGCCTCACGGTGAATGTCCATCCCAAGCGTCAGAACCTGAACGACCAGTACATCACCAAACCGGTCCACAATAAGACCGGGAAGGAAATCCGCCTCACCATACACAAGCCGGCAATCATGCCCATTCACAAACCGGCTGCGGTGCTGGGCACACTGTTCAAACCGCTCCTTGAAGAAGGCTTGATCCATCGCTTCCAGCGGCTTGTAGGCAACGACACGAATCGTAATCTGCGATTTCGGGTTCCAATAGCCCGTCGCCAGATATTTGCCTTGATAGGTAAACACATCAACCAAGCCGCCCTGCTTGGCTTCTCCTTCTATCCGGTTAATCTCCCCTGCATAGATCCAAGGATGTCCGAGCTCCAATCTCTTCTTGCGGTCTCGCTGCAATATCGCTTTTGCGCGTTCCATCTTGATTTCCGCCCTTTCTAATGCCCTTCATTTGGAGAGCTTGTCATGCTCGTCCTCCGGCTTACATATATTTGTTTACGAATGGTTGCTGCCTCTGCCGCCTATCAGCTGATACGGAAAGGATAAATGAATGAATATGATGCATACGATCGTTATTCCTATGCTCGCCGGATTCTGTGTCTTTCTATTCGGAATGAAAGCAATGGAGCTCGCCCTGCACCGCTCGGTAGGCCAACATCTTCATTCTATTCTCCACCGGTCGACAGCCACCCCTGTACACGGGCTGATTGTCGGCAGCGCAACAACGGCTGTACTGCAGAGCAGCACAGCCGTTACGGTCATGTCGATTGGCCTCGTGAATGCCGGCTTACTTACATTTCCTCGTACGCTAGGCATCGTCTTAGGCACCAATATCGGTACTTGTCTTACTACGGAGCTGATCGGGTTAAATCTGAACCAGCTTGCTTGGCCGCTTCTGCAGGCTTCACTCGCTCTTTGGTTGTTAACTGTGTTCGCCTTGGAAATGAGAATGATCCTCCCCTTCGGCTTCGGGAAAGCGGCTCCGCTCTGGGTCCAGCCGCTTCGAAACGGAGCCGTTATCCTAGGAGGCTTCGCGTTATTGCTTATCGGGATCGGTCTGATGCAATCAATTTCACCTGCCATTCAAGGCAGCGGATTTTTCAAGCTTTTTCTAAATCGGGCTGATGATAGCGTACTTTGGGGACTGGCCGCCGGAATCGTGCTGTCAGCAGCCATGCACAGCAGCGCTGCGGTAATCAGCATTATTATGGGCCTCGCAGCAGCCGGTGCTATGCCTGTTGAAATTGGCATAGCGGTCGTACTTGGAGCAAATGTAGGCACCTGTGTCACTACGGTTCTCGCCGCAATCGGCGGAACCCTGTCCGGCCGATATGTGGCTTGGTCGCATGTAATATTAAATGTTGGCGGCGCCATGCTGTTCGCCCCGTTTGTGATCGAGCTTCAGCATGTTTCCGCATGGATTTCGGAATCTCCCTCATCCCAAATTGCGCATGCGCAGACACTATTTAATATAATAAGCTCCCTGATCGCTCTCCCGGTCTGTTATCATCCAAAGTTGAAAAATTTGCGTCTGAACTGACGATCAGAACTCCAGCGCTTGTACCCAGTCTATTCGCCCCTAAGCTGAGCATTTGCTTGGCGGTTTGTGCATCCCGTATATCTCCGGAAGCTTTAACGCCAATGCTCTTGGATACAGATGCGCGCATCAATCTAAGATCCGCTTCCGCTGCACCTCCCGGGCCGAAGCCTGTAGAGGTAATGACATAATGGGCGCCGGCCGCCTCTGCAACACGGCATGCCTGCGCTTTTTGGAGGTCATCCAGGTATCCGGTCTCTAAAATTACCTTCACAACAGCAGCTTTTCCTACTGCGCGAACGATCGCCGAAATATCATAGGCAACTGAACCGTATCGCCCTTCGATGACAGCACCTATAGGAAGCACGATATCAATCTCATCGGCACCATCTTCGACTGCATTCACTGCTTCGTATACCTTAACCTTTGTCGCGGCAGCACCCAGCGGAAAGCCGCAAGCTGCGGTAATACGTACTCCTGTATCAAACAGATGTTCGCTGCACAGCGGCACCCACGAGCTGTTCACACATACGCTGTGGAACTTATGCTGAATCGCTTCCTCGCACAGCTGCATCATATCCTGCTCGGTTGCTGTTGGCTTCAGCAGGGTGTGATCAATGAAGGCTGCAATCGGCGAACCAGGCATCCAGCGTTCAACCATTACCCTGGACTTCCAGCCCCAGCAATTTCAAGGCACCGCCCAATATCCGATCATTATTATTGTAGCCGGACTGCCGCTGACGCCTCCAAGCCTCAGAAGGTTCAAACCACTCCACGCCGCGGATTTCCTCCACTTGAGCCTGAAGCTTGCCGCCGACTGCTTCCACCAAATAATAATGAACTTCTTTATCGACTGTACCTTTCGTTTCGTGGTTGTACTTATATTTGATTTGATCGATAGGCGCAATGATAAGACCTTCCATTCCGGTTTCTTCGACTATTTCACGAAGCGCGGTTTGCTCGATGGTTTCACCAGGCTCCATTTTCCCTTTTGGCAGCGAGATTTTACCGTATCTGTCCTGAATCAATTGAATTTGCAGAGCACCGTTCACTTTACGGAACACGACGCCCCCTGCTGAAATTTCCTTCATCTTGCATTCCCCCTCCGCGTTCCTTTGACATCACGCATCCAGCAGCTGCAAACCGCGGCTGCATACGCCTTACATTCACCTATGTAGAGCAAGGACTCTCTTCACAACCCCTTTGGTCGGATAAGAATCCTTGTCTTTGTTTTGTTATAACAACACTAATACGAGGCATTCGGTCTTCCTGATTCCGACCTCCACGCTCATAAAGTTATCGTTTATTAAGCCTGCAGCGCCTGAGGCTGAACGGACAGCTTCGTTTCTCCGCCGCGCACAGCTGACGTTTCCGCATCGAGTACACGAACCAGTTGTCCGAAGCATTCGTTTACGCCCGCTTCAGTAATTTTTACCCGGCACAGCTGGCCGATTAAAGATTCGGATCCTTCAAATACAACTTGAAGATAGTTATCCGAATAACCCATAACGCGTCCTGTCCCCGGTGCACCTTTATAATCCCGTTCCGGAATAACATCGACGACTTCGCCGACAAACTTCCTGCCATATTCAAGCTGCATCCGCTCGGATAAATCAATTAATTTATGAACGCGTTCATTCTTAATCTCTTCATCAACTTGATCTTCCATGCGCGCAGCCGGCGTCCCCGTCCGTTTGGAGTAAGGGAAAACATGCATTTCGGCAAAAGCCAGCTCTTCCATAACCCGGTAGCCATTCTCGAACATCTCTTCCGTTTCGCCGGGGAAGCCGACGATAACGTCAGTCGTAATCGCTACACCAGGCATAGCCCGGTGAATGAGTTTGATTTTCTCAGCAAACTGCTCAACCGTGTATTTGCGGCGCATGCGGGTCAGAACGTTATTGTCCCCGGCCTGCAGGGGAATGTGCAGATGACGGCACATTTTACTCGAACGGTTGAGTACATCAATCATCGCATCATCGATCTGGCTTGCTTCAATGGAGCTGATGCGGATACGCTCAAGCCCCTCTACTTTATCCAGATCCCATAGAAGATCCGTTAACCGGTAATTCTCCATATCATCGCCATAACCGCCTGTATGAATGCCCGTTAATACAATTTCTTTATAACCGGCTGCGACAAGCTGGCGTGCCTGGTTCAATACGCTCTCTGCTTCACGGCTTCGGGAAAGCCCCCGTGACCAAGGAATGATACAGAAGGTGCAGAAATTATTGCAGCCTTCTTGAATCTTCAGGAATGCACGTGTGCGGTCAGCAAAATCCGGAACATCCAGCTCCTCGAAATCCCGTGTTTTCATAATGTTGCGGACTGCATTTACCGGTTTGCGTTCTGTCTGAATCTGGCGGATGTAATCCATCAGCTTGTCCCGGTCCTGCGTTCCGATAACGAGGTCGACACCTTCAATCGCCATGATTTCAGCCGGTGTCGTTTGGGCATAGCAGCCTGTAACCGCAATAATGGCATCCGGGTTACGGCGGATCGCACGGCGAATAATTTGGCGGCTTTTCTTGTCGCCTGTATTCGTGACCGTACATGTATTAATGAGATAGACATCAGCAGTAGTTGTCTCAAAATCGACCTGCTCATATCCTTCTTTCTTGAAGAGCTGCCAAACTGCTTCTGTATCATAGAAATTAACCTTACAACCTAGTGTATAAAACGCTACCGACGGCATAGTCGTTAAACGCCTCCCATTTCTCCGGATTCATACATGAGGCAGGCGAGTCCGACCATCGCTGCGGTCTCGGTGCGCAAAATGCGCTTTCCAAGTCCGACGATGACAGCACCGGCCGCTTCCGCTTCAGACGCTTCACGCTCGGTGAATCCGCCTTCTGGTCCGACTATAAGCAGAATACGCATCCGCTCTATCTCGCTCTTATCCTTGACTTCGCGATATTGACGGACAGCATCGCGCAAACCCGCTCCGCCGCTCCCGCCTTCCTTCTCGTAACAAAACAATGCCAAATCATACTCCGCTATAACATCAATCAGCTTACGCCATGACATTACCGGCTCTATCGACGGAATACGGCTCCGATGCGCTTGCTCGGCAGCTTCCTTGGCGATTTTCCCCCAGCGGTCAAGACGCTTCGCTTCTTTCTTATCGTCATACTGCACAATCATCCGCTCAGACTGAAAAGGCAGGAACGAGGCGGCTCCAATCTCCGTGCCCTTCTGGATAACCAGTTCCATTTTATCGCCCTTAGGCAAGCTTTGCGCCACGGTAACCAACCAGAGCGGCTCACTATCCATGGACAGCAAAACGGATATTTCGGCTTCCACTCTTCCTGTGGAGACACTGCTGATGACCGCCTCGGCTACAACTTCCCGACCATCGCTCACGATGATCGTATCGCCGGCTTCCATTCGCATCACGCGTCCAATATGATGAGCATCATCACCGGTCAAGACAACCTGATTCGCGCTAAGCTGCTCCGGTGTTACAAAATATCGTTGCATGGCAATAAACCCTTCATTTCATAGTTTCATCGTCGATTCGGGATACTAATCAAAAAAGCTCTAAATTTTATCATACACGTTTTGAATCCGGTTCGCCACATCAATAAACAATTACCAATGGCAGCTGCAGGTCATATCAGAAAATCAGTCCAAATTTTAACCCAATCCACACTGTTAAAGATGAGCTCCAATTTGTTAACGCAATAGACGAAGATATTTTGCCAATAACCCAATAAAGGATCAAGGGTATGCTGTCTGAGCGATGGAATAAAGATAATCAGCAAAAAGAGAAACATCCCCCACTGAGCATGCTCATCCATCTTAATTCGGGTTCTGACAGGGACAAGATCTTGAATAATCCGGTAGCCGTCGAGCGGTGGAACCGGTATTAGATTAAAGAGGAACAGAAGCAGATTAATTCGGATTAGATAATAAGAAAAATGTCCGATCGCTTGCTGCACGCCGTGCGAAGCAGCGTCAATAGCACCCGTTTGATTAAGAATATATACGGCCGCTATGCCTAGCACCGCAATGAGCAGGTTGCTTAAAGGACCGACTGCTGAAACGATAATTCCCATTAACCGCGGATATTTGAAGTTCCCCCGGTTAACCATAACGGGCTTCGCCCACCCGAAACCCGCAACAAGCAGCAGGATCGTTCCCAGCACATCCAAATGCACACGCGGATTAAGCGTCACGCGCCCCGCATCATAAGCGGTGCGGTCGCCAAATTTATAAGCACTATAAGCATGGGCAAATTCATGTACGGTAAATGCTATGACCAGCACCAAAAAAATAAAGGGCAAATCATCAAGTGGATACCAAAGAAAATTCAAATGACAGCCTCCCAGAGCTCCGGATTTGGCGCTTGTGCTCTTCCCGGCGCTCACGCACCAAGTCGTTCAAACGCTCAAAACCTGCGCCGCAACTTTGCTCGATTATTCTGCGTCTTCCTGCATTCACATGCTCCGGCTTCGTTCAAACCGATGCGGCGATAACATCCTATTCCGGTTTCTTAGCCACAAATGCGATCCAATCCTGATCACGCTGGCGGCCCGTGATTACGAAGCCGGAAGCCTCAAGACCGGACGCTACATCATCTTCTTTGTTCTTATAAATGCCAGAGGCAATATAGGTACCGCCTGCTTTAACGGCAGCATACACATCGTCCACGAACAGCAGAATAATTTCAGCCAGAATATTAGCTACTACAACATCTACAGGTACGGATACGTTAATAGCCTGAGAAGCTGAACCTTCGGCACTCGCCTGAAGAACCCCAAGAAGATCACTCAACTGGACTTGAATATCGCCTTCGAGTCCGTTCAGCTTCGAATTCTCACCGGCTGCGGTCACTGCGATCGGATCCAAATCAACCGCCAATACTTTCTTCGCACCAAGGCGCATTGCACCAATTGCTAGAATTCCAGAGCCGGTACCAACATCAATAACTTCCTCGCCGCCCTGAATGACAGATTCCAGCGTCCGGAGACATAAAGCCGTTGTTGGATGTGTTCCCGTTCCAAATGCCATTCCAGGATCAAGCTCAATGATTTGCTCTCCCTCAGAAGGTGTGTAATCCTCCCAGGTAGGCTTGATGGTCAAACGGTCCGATACGCGAATCGGTTTGAAATATTGTTTCCACGCATTCGCCCAGTCCTCATCATCTACTACGACAGAAGAGATGGTGTATTCACCCGGCTCAATGTCAAATTCACGAAGCTCATCAATTCGCGGACGAACATTCGTAATGACTTCTTCAATATCTGTATCTTCTGGAAAATAGCCTTTAATAACAGCCTGACCCTCTGGAATATCATTTAGCGGCAGCTCGTACCATTGCCCAAGCGATGTGTCCCGCTCTTTGTTAAGTGTTCCTGATTCTTCAATGGATACGCCGCCGGCCCCCATTTCATGCAGAAAATTCGAAATCATTTCAATTGATTCTTCCGTTGTCGCTATTGTTAATTCATTCCATTTCACAGCTGAAATCCCCCTAAGCAGTACTCGCCTTTTAGTAAGGCAAACCATATGACATCTATTTTACACCATGTGAAGCTTACGCACAAAACAGCAGCATAAATGAACGATTCTGACAAACAAAAAGACTGAATGCCGGCGGTTCCTTAGTTGGAACTTCCGCATTCAGTCTTTTAGGTCCGGATTTAAGGAAACAGGGATTGGCGGTAACCTTAACTCTCCGTCGTCCCCCCTGTTTGTCTTATCATATGGAGTGCAAGACTAACATGCTCATCACCTATCGTTGCCGTCAGTGAGGATCCATCTGCCCCGTCTTCGATAAGCTCTGCCCGGAGAGCCTGCAGCTTAAGCGCCGCCTCCCGAACACCGGAAACATCAGGAAAAACGGCATGAATCGTAGAAGTCATTATTTATTCCTCCTAAGATTGCTGTGCTCGCTTGTCAGCTTCCGCTGCACGCTGCTGAGCCTGTTTATCGTCCTCATCCGCTAATTCCTCCGAGAACTCAACATCCTCGTTTTTCCCGATTGGCAAATTGCCGAAATTGACTTTTTCCATATCTATTTCCTGTTCGCTCATCGTTGATCCTCCTTAGCATTGATCTGGATGTGTCCATTCACCAAGGTTAGGATGAGCGATTAGGCGATATTCTATGCTTGTTCATGATGATTAGAAAGGATTAGTCACCACGGAATGCTTTCTTCATTTTATCAAAGATCGATTCATGGTGTTCTTCACTAACAGATTCATTCTCACCACTTTTGCTGCCGCCAGCAAATTGACGAAGCAGATCCTTCTGCTCCTCATTAAGATTGGTCGGCGTTACGATCGTCACTTTAACATGCTGATCCCCCTGACCGTAACCGCGAAGACGCGGTACTCCTTTTCCTTTCAGACGGAAGAAGGTGCCGGTTTGCGTGCCTGCAGGGATCTTCAGCTTTACTTTCTCAGTCAGCGTTGGAATTTCAATCTCGTCTCCAAGCGCTGCTTGTGCAAAGGTAAGCGGAACCTCACAGTAAATATCATCATTCTCGCGCTCGAAGAACTCATGCGACTTAACACGGATCACAATGTACAGATCTCCTGAAGGACCTCCGCGCAGGCCGCCTTCTCCTTCGCCATTGAGGCGAATTTGGGCGCCATCATCAACACCGGCAGGAATGCGGACATTGATTTTGCGTTGGCGTTTCACTTTGCCTGCACCATGGCATGTCGTACATTTTTCTTTAATGATACGTCCGGTGCCGCTGCAGTTTGTACAAGCCCGGCGGTTAACCATCCGGCCAAACGGCGTGTTTTGGACGACTTCTTGTTGACCCGATCCTTTACAAACGGAGCAAGTCTCCGGTTTCGTGCCCGGTTTGGCACCTGATCCGGTGCATGTATCGCAAGTTTCGGTACGGGGAATGGTAATTTCAGTCTCTTTGCCAAACACCGCTTCCTTAAACTCAATTGTCATTGTATATTGCAAATCATTACCGCGCGAAGGGGCATTCGGATCTCTCCGGCCGCCGCCGCCGCCGAAGAACATATCGAAAATATCGCCAAAGCCGCCGCCTGCATCACCGAATCCGCCGCCGCCAAAGCCTTGGTTAGGATCGACATGCCCATGCCTGTCATACGTTGCACGCTTGTTATCGTCACTTAAGACGTCATAAGCTTCCTTCATCTCTTTAAACTTTTCTTCCGCATCCGGCGCCTTGTTCACATCCGGATGATATTGGCGAGCCATCTTCCGGTAGGCTTTCTTAATTTCGTCCTCGGATGCGTCTTTCCCAACGCCGAGCACATCGTAATAATCCCGCTTATCTGCCAAGTCCGTCACCCCGTCTCCTTATTGCTTAAACCATTCATAACCATAGACACACGAAAAACGGCTGCACCGCCCTTTCATTTTCGGACGGTGCACCGTTTACGTGTGACCAACTTATTTCTTGTCGTCAACAACCTCATAATCAGCATCGACAACATTGTCTTTGCCTCTTGTGTTGCCGCCATCTTCGCCTGAACCTTCTGCACCTTGACCAGCTTGAGCAGCCTGCTCATACAGCTTCACAGACAGCTGTTGAACAATTTCAGTCAAAGCTTCAGTTGCAGCAGTAATTTCTTCGATATTATCACTCTCGAGTGCCGTTTTCACTTTCTCTTTAGCCTCGTTCGCTTTCTCGATTTCGCCTGCGTCTACTTTATCACCAAGATCCTTGATCGTTTTGTCTACGGAGTAGATCAGTTGGTCTGCGCTGTTCTTCGCTTCAACCAGTTCACGGCGTTTGCGATCTTCCTCAGCGTTAAGCTCAGCATCCTTCATCATACGCTCGATTTCTTCTTCCGACAAGCCGCTTGAAGAAGTGATGGTGATTTTTTGGCTCTTGCCTGTTCCTTTATCGAGAGCCGAAACGTTAACGATACCGTTCGCATCGATGTCGAAAGTAACTTCGATTTGCGGCACGCCGCGCGGTGCCAAAGGAATGTCGCCAAGTGTGAAACGTCCAAGCGTTTTGTTGCCGGCTGCCATTTGACGCTCACCTTGCAGAACGTGGATTTCTACGCTCGGCTGGTTATCTGCGTAAGTGGAATATACTTGCGATTTGCTTGTAGGGATCGTTGTGTTGCGGTCGATCATTTTCGTGAACACGCCGCCTGCAGTTTCGATACCAAGGGACAATGGAGTAACGTCAAGCAATACAACGTCTTTCACATCGCCAGTCAGTACGCCTGCTTGAACAGCTGCGCCAAGCGCAACCACTTCATCCGGGTTAACGCCTTTGTGAGGCTCTTTGCCTGTCAATTTCTTAACCGCATCCTGTACAGCCGGGATACGAGTCGATCCGCCGACAAGAACAACTTTATCGATGTCGCTTGCGCTCATGCCTGCATCGCTAAGCGCCTGACGAGTCGGTCCAAGCGTACGCTCTACAAGGGCAGCCGATAATTCATCGAATTTAGCACGGGTCAAGCTAAGCTCCAAATGCTGCGGCACGCCGTCAGCCATCGTGATGAACGGAAGCGAGATTGTGGAAGTCAACACGCCGGATAGCTCTTTCTTTGCTTTCTCCGCGGCATCCTTCAAACGCTGAACAGCTGCTTTATCTTTAGAAAGGTCGACGCCTTGTTCTTTCTTGAATTCAGATACAAGGTAATCGATGATGACTTGGTCAAAGTCGTCGCCGCCAAGACGGTTGTCACCGCTTGTTGCTTTTACTTCGAAGAAACCATCGCCAAGCTCAAGGATCGAAACGTCGAATGTACCGCCGCCAAGGTCATAAACAAGAATCGTATGATCCTCTGTTTTCTCCATACCGTAAGCAAGCGCTGCTGCTGTCGGCTCGTTGATGATACGAAGAACTTCAAGACCAGCGATTTTACCGGCATCTTTAGTCGCTTGACGCTGGCTGTCGTTGAAGTAAGCAGGTACTGTGATAACCGCTTGGGATACGGATTGACCGAGGTAAGCTTCTGCATCTGATTTAAGTTTTTGCAAGATGATTGCGGAAATTTCCTGCGGCGAATAGTCTTTGCCGTCTACTACCTCTTTGTGGTTTGTGCCGATGTGGCGTTTGATGGAGCTGATTGTACGATCCGGGTTCGTGATCGCTTGACGTTTAGCAGCATCCCCAACAATACGCTCTCCGTCTTTCTTGAAGCCGACAACGGATGGAGTTGTACGGTTGCCTTCTGGATTTGGAATAACAACAGCCTCGCCGCCTTCCATAACAGCGACGCAAGAATTCGTTGTTCCTAAGTCAATTCCGATTACTTTACTCATAATTTGAAATCCTCCTCATAGTTTTTACGCGGTTCAGCCAGAGTTGTTGACAAGACCTTGTCACGAACAAGCGAACCAGCATTAATAATGAAAGCTTATAATGTTGTATAGGCAGCTGACGTGTTAGCCGCTGACTTTAACCATTGCGGGACGCAGCACTTTATCCTTCAGCATGTATCCTTTTTGAACTTCCTCCACGACGATGCCTTCTTCGTGTTCGTCCGATTCCACCTGCATAATCGCCTGGTGAACCTCGGGATTAAACGGTTGGCCGACCGTCTCCATCGCCTTCAAGCCTTCCTGCTCGAGCACCTGCTCCAGCTGACGGAAGATCATATCTACACCTTTTGCAAAAGACTCTACATCTCCGCCGCTCTTCGCAGCTTCGATTGCGCGGCCGAAATTATCAACCACAGGCAGCAGCTGCCCGATTAATTTCATGGATGCGTATTGACCGAGTTCTTCCTTTTCCTTCAGCGTACGCCTGCGGAAATTATCGAAATCCGCCTGCACGCGCAGGAAACGTTGGTGGTTCTCATCCGCCAGCTTCGTCAGCTCGTCAATCCGTGAATCCTCCGAGCTTTCATCGAAATCCGGGGCATTATCAACCGTCTCCTCAGTTTGAACCTCTTGTTCATGAGAAGTGCCGTTATCATCATGTTTATGTTCTTCATCTGTATGCTGTTCATTCACACTCACGGATCACTTCACCTCCTTCATTTATTCCAGCGGCCGAGCAATACTGCCATATCCTTGGACAGCACATCGAGCAGGCTGATTACTTTTCCATAATCCATTCGTGTTGGACCGAGAATGCCGATTGTTCCAAGCGATTGTCCGTCAACCGAGTAGGTTGCAGTAATCAAACTGCAGTTATTAATGGCTTCATGTTCGTTCTCTGTACCGATCCGGACTTGAATTCCGCTTGGCAGAGCCGTAAACATCCGCATCAGCGTCGGCGTTTCATCGAGCAGATCCAGCAAGGTTTTCACCTTGTCGACATCTTTGAACTCCGGCTGCGTGAGCATATTAGTCGTTCCGCTTAAGTAGACGCGGTTGTCATCCTCACTGTTAAGCGCCTCATCGAGAACACTCAGCAGCTGTTCACAGCCGTCTACATAGCGTCCAAGCTCCTGCCCAACCTCGGAATAAAGCTTCGACTTCAACCGGACAAGCGGTACGCCAACGAGCTTCTTGTTCAAGATATGGACAGCCTGCTCCATCTCAGCCATGTTCATGTTCTGCGGAATTGCAATGGTTCGATTCTCCACATGCCCGGTGTTTGTGACAACAATCGCCACAGCTGTATCCGAACTGATCGGCACAAGCTGAAAATGTTTAAGTGATGTCGTAAATGTCTCCGGTCCGAGCACGATGGATGTGTAGTTCGTAAGGTTGGATAGAATCATTGCAGCATGCTGAATGATTTGCTCCGTTTGAATCATTTTCTCAGCGAAAAAAGATCGAACGGTGTTTAGGTCCTGTTCATTAACTTCCCCAAGTCTCACGAGATGATCAACATAATATCGGTACCCTTTAATGGATGGGATGCGGCCTGCAGACGTATGCGGCTGCTCTAAGTATCCGAGCTCCTCAAGGTCGGCCATTTCGTTACGAATCGTCGCCGGACTGAATCCGACGTCACCGCGTTTGGAAATACTGCGCGAACCAATAGGCTCAGCTGAACGGATGTAATCATCTATGATGGCGTTAAGTATCATTCGCTGCCGATCTGTTAACATCGCAATCCCTCCTAAGCATCCAATATCCTGTATAAAAACCGATCATCCGAGAATCGTTAGCACTCATTGTGGTCGAGTGCTAATCATTAATACAAAAATACCAAACCAACTTGGCAATTGTCAAGTCAGTTCAGCATTTTAAGTACTGCTATTTCATCACAAGCGTTCTGCTTGGGGCAATTGACACAGTCTTTCCATACTTTCTCCGGAAAAATCTCTTTATTAACGATATTGAAGCCATTTTTCTTGAAAAAATTCACTTCATAAGTGAGTGCCATAATCTTAGGTATATGCTGTTCCTTGGCTTCATAGATCAGCTGGTCCACCAGTTTGCTGCCGATTCCGAGTCCCTTATATCCATCAGATATACCAAGTGAGCGTATCTCCACCAAGTCTGTACCCAGCTGGCATAACGAACCGCATCCGACGACTTCGCCTTCCACTTCGGCTACCACAAAGGTGTCAATCTGCCGTTTTAGCGTATCGCGTGATCGCGGCAGCATAATTCCTTTCTCGGCATAACCGGCTATTAAGCCTACTAATGTCTCTACATCTTCGTCGGTCGCCTTTCTGCATACCGCTTCCATTGCAATCGCCTCCGCCCAGCTTCTGTCAGTTAAATAGATAAATAGAGTAACATGAATAAATATACACCAGAGTGCATGGATTCACAAGTATAATTTATCAGACCGATTCAGAACTACTGTCAGGCTCCCCGTTTCGAATAAGTTATAATAAAGCCAATATTACGTAAGCCTAAAGGAGAGTGTGTCTATTGTTAGCCGAACATCTATTAGCAGTATCCATTCATGATTTTGAAAGCATGAAATCTCTAGGACAGAAAGCCATTATGCAGCTTCCCGAGGAAGGATTCCAATGGTCGCCTGAGCCGGAGTCCAACAGCATCGCGGTCATCATCAATCATCTCTCCGGTAATATGATCTCGCGGTGGACAGACTTCCTTACTACGGATGGCGAGAAAGCAACCCGGGACCGTGATACGGAATTTGAATTAAGCCATGCCAGCTTGCAGGAGCTGCTTGATCGCAGGGAAGCCGGATGGACCGTACTCCTAGATACTCTGCGCAGCTTAAAGGCGGAGGATCTCATGGCAACCATTCGTATCCGCGGGGAAGCCCATACCGTTGTTCAAGCCATCCATCGGCAAATTTCACATTATGGTTACCATGTCGGCCAGATTGTCTATATAGCCAAAGCTTATCGCTCCGAGAAGTGGGAGACGCTGAGCATAGCGAAGGGAAAGTCGGGCTCATTTAATGCCCAAAAACATAAGTCGGCAGCGGCCGCGGAATCATTTGAGCAAAAATGAAAGGGACTTGGCTGCGGGCAGCCAAGTCCTCTTCTTTATGCACGGTACAGTTAGCCGCTGATAAACGCGCCGAAAACCTCGTTGCCGAGCGGAATGCCTTTCTCCGACAAACGGTAATCAACCTCGCCGCTGGACCGTTCAACTCGCTCCATAAGTCCGCTGTCCAGCATTTGATTGAGCGGCACTGCGAATACTTCTTCGATCGTACGTCCCTCAAACTGCTGCGCAAAACTTTCAGAGCTTATACCTTCCAGCATCCGCAAACCAACCATCATGAAGTCTTCCATCGCTTCTTCTTCTGGAACTTCATTGGTTTCCAGCCGCGGCAGCCGGTTTACAGTCGCATCGATAAACGGCTGGACGCCCTTGATGTTGACATGGCGCTGTCCCTTCGCATATCCATGCGCCCCTGCCCCGAGTCCGTAATAAGGCTCATTGCGCCAGTAGGTTGTATTATGCCTGCTTTCGAAGCCGGGCTTCGCAAAATTGCTGATTTCATAATGCTCGCGGCCTGCTGCCTTGAGCTTATCAATTAGCAGCATATACATGGCGAGCTCGTCCTCTTCAGGAGGAAGCGGAAGCTCGTTGCGCTCATACAGCGCATGAAATAACGTATTCTCTTCTACCTTAAGCCCGTATAAGGAGTAATGCGGAAGGTCAAGCTCCAGGGCACGATTGACACTGTCCGAGAGCAGTTCAACCGTCTGTCCCGGGAGTCCGAACATGAGATCGATCGAAAGGTTATTGAAGCCTGCAAGACGGGCATTCTCTATACTCTTATACACATCTTCCACATTATGAATGCGGCCGATCCGCTCAAGCAGGCCATTATCAAAGGACTGCACGCCAAAGCTGATCCGGTTTACCCCGCCTGCTTTCATTGCTTTCAATTTATCCAGATCCGTCGTGCCGGGATTCGCTTCCATCGTAAATTCAGCATCCGGATGAATAGGGAAATATCGTTTCACAGCGCTCAGGAACCGCTCCATCTGAGGGGGTGTCAGCACCGTAGGCGTACCGCCCCCAACAAAGACGGTATGAATGATTTCCGGAGCAAGCTGTTCAACCGTCATCGCCATCTCGCGCTCAAGCGCGTCCAGATATTCATCTACCGGCTGTCCTTTAAGCACATAGGATGTGAAGTCGCAGTAATGACATTTGTTCGTACAAAAAGGAATATGGATATAAAGCGCGCGCGGCGCATGCATAAGCACAGAAGGTCACCTCCAAGCAATTACTCTCATGGAGCAAATCGCAGCTTTCGTTATTGGGAAACACATTATAGATGAAAGAAAGGGAGCACGCGGCTCCCCCTCCTTAAAACATTTAATCCTCGTCTATTCTCAGTACGGCCATGAATGCCTCCTGCGGCACTTCAACGCTGCCGACCTGCTTCATCCGTTTCTTACCTTCCTTCTGCTTATCAAGCAGCTTCCGCTTACGGCTGATATCACCGCCATAACATTTGGCAAGAACGTTTTTGCGCATCGCTTTAACCGTTTCCCTCGAAATAACTTTGTTGCCGATGGAAGCCTGAATCGGAACCTCGAACATTTGTCTTGGGATCAGTTCTTTCAGCTTCTCACATATAATGCGTCCACGGTTATAGGCGCGGTCACGGTGTACGATAACCGACAATGCATCGACCTGTTCCCCGTTCAGCATGATATCCATCTTCACAAGGCTCGATTTCCGGTAGCCGGATAATTCATAGTCAAAAGAAGCGTAGCCCTTCGTGCTGGATTTCAGCTGGTCAAAGAAATCATATACGATCTCGGAGAGCGGCATATCATACGTAATCGTTACACGGTTGGTGTCCAGATATTCCATATTGATGAATTCGCCGCGTTTGGTTTGGCAAAGCTCCATAATGGCTCCGACATAATCATTCGGAACGATGATGGCCGCTTTAACGAACGGTTCCTCGACGAATTCGATTTTGCCGACCTCCGGATAATTGGACGGGTTATCGATTGTAAGCACTTCGCCGTTCGTCAATGTCACGTGATACACAACGCTCGGCGCGGTCGTAATCAGAGGAATGTTAAACTCCCGTTCAATCCGCTCCTGGATAATCTCCATATGCAGCAAGCCAAGGAATCCGCAGCGATAGCCAAACCCAAGGGCTGTTGACGACTCCGCTTCGTAACGAAGGGATGCATCGTTAAGCTCCAGCTTCTCAAGGGCATCACGCAAATCGTTGTAGTCTTGCGTTTCGATCGGATATAGTCCACAGAATACCATAGGGTTGATTTTGCGGTAACCGGGCAGTGCTTCAAGTGCCGGCTTCTTGGCATCCGTTATCGTATCACCGACGCGAGTATCTTTCACGTTCTTGATTCCGGCTACGACGAAACCTACATCTCCAACTGCCAGCTCGCCGACTATGCCCATTCGGGGCATGAATGCGCCGACTTCAATAACCTCAAACTCGGTTTCAGTCGCCATGAAACGAATTTTCTTACCTGCTTTGATGCTGCCGTCGATAACACGGACATAGACGATAACGCCTTTATACGGATCATAGTGGGAATCGAAGATAAGCGCTTTAAGCGGTTGATCCGGGTCACCTGTAGGTGCTGGAACTTTGGAGACGACCTGCTCCAAAATCTCCTTGATTCCGATACCGGCTTTCGCTGAGGCCAGTACCGCATCACTGGCGTCAAGCCCGATGACATCTTCGATTTCCTGCTTAACCCGCTCCGGCTCCGCGCTTGGCAGGTCGATTTTATTAATAACGGGAATAATCTCCAAATTGTTGTCAAGTGCCAAATACACATTGGCCAGTGTCTGTGCTTCAATACCTTGTGCAGCGTCAACAACGAGCAGTGCGCCTTCGCATGCAGCGAGACTTCGTGAAACCTCGTATGTAAAGTCGACGTGTCCCGGTGTATCAATTAAGTTTAAAATGTACTCTTCGCCATCATCGGCTTTATAACCAAGACGAACGGCCTGCAGCTTAATCGTAATGCCGCGTTCACGTTCCAAATCCATTTGGTCGAGTACCTGCTCCTGCATCTCACGCGAGGACAGCGCCCCGGTAAATTCCAAGATCCGGTCTGCCAATGTTGATTTGCCATGATCGATATGGGCAATGATTGAGAAATTTCTAATTTTCTTTTGTCGGTCACGTACGTCCGCCATGCCTAACCCCCAGAATTGCCTTATTGCTAACCATTCTTTTTATTATACCAGTTAGAGGGGTAGCCATCAATCCGTTACCGACTCAAAAAATGAAACAACAAATCGGATTCCCTTGCTTGAGATGGATTGAAGCATTCCAGCCGTTCCATCAGCGAGCTGATTGACGGATGAATCCGTACGTAAATCCGGGATTCCCGGAAGCCGCTCATAGTCATCAGATTGCGCGGCATACTGCTCATCGAGCCTCCGCTGGATTTCTTCGGCGCTTCTCCCGTGCTGCGCATCAACGACCCGCTGCCTCGGGATTTGGTTCGATTGCACATTCTCAGTAGACTGCTGTTTGGCTCCGGTTTCATTTTCCAGTCTAGGCGTTTGTGTATATTCATCCAGACCAGCCTGTTCCTCATAATGGTTTGGATTAACCGGCAGTGCACCACCTGACTGATCGATCGGACCGTTAATGGTTTCTATGCCGCTTGTGGCCATATCAATGCCGAACAACACGATCAGCGCAATCGCTCCTCCGACAACGGCCATTTTCAACGATTGACGACGCATAGCACTTCCCCCTATTTACCACTGGATTGAGCTAACTGGACTGCGGGACAATTACCTTCTCATCCTGCCAATACAAGTCCGAAATCACATCTGCGAGCGCATCAACCGTGCGATACGACTCTTCTAGCGTATTATCTACTCCGCCCACTTCGATCAGGACGCTATCCGAAGCAAGCGATTGATTATATTCCCCGTTGCCGTTTGCGGTCGTTTTACCATAGATTCCTTTGGCTATGCCGGGATATTTTTTGTCCAGGGCTTCTTGAAGCTGGTTGGCAAACGCCTCATTCTTTTTCCAGTTCTTATTAGCATGTCCGATGATGAAGAACACCTGAGCGTAAGACTTGCCGTTAATCGTCGTGGTTGTATTCTTGCGCCGCAGTGAATCGCGATGAATATCAAAGAAGAATTTCAAATCGTGATTGTCTGCGATCGCCTCAGTCACTGTTTTTTTCGAATACTTATAGGATAGGACCCAATTGTAATTTTTAATCGCGGATACATAATCTGTGGAGGAATGAAGCGCTCCGATTCCATTTGCTTCGAGCTCCTGCTCCAGTCTCTTCCCTACAAGCGTAATATTCTTCGTCGGCGACTCCGCATATTTCGTGCTCTTAAGTTCGGGAAACCATGATTCCCGGCTGTGGGAATGATAGATAAACACAACCTTCCGCCCACCGGTTGTAGGCTTCGCTCCCTGCACAGGATCCGGTTTCGTATTCTCGTCACCGCTGCCGCCGGGTTTAGTATCCGGAGCCGGGTCTGTCCCGGAAACGGTACCGTCAGCAGAATTATCATCATTCGGCGGTACTGTGCCCTCGTCTATTCCATGATCAGGCCTGCCTGAGTCATCAACGGAAACATCTCCGCCAGGATTCGCAGCTCCGTCCGTTTCATCACTCTGCACCGGCTCATGGTCCTCAGGCTCCACTGAAGCATCATCAGCATCAGCAGTAGCGCTTGCCCGCAGGAGGAAGGCTTCATCTCCGCCAAATCCCGGATATTCCCTTGCCAGCAGACTCTTCGGATCCGAAGGGTTGATGTCTGTCAGCAGTCTGACCAGGAAGGAACTAACCTGCCGGCCTGAGATGGAGGATTCCATATCACCCTGCTTCGCTCCCGGCATTTCCATGGCTAACATGTCCGTGAACAATCCGCTCGACACCGCAGCGGCAAAGCCCTTCATGGAGGAAACCGGGGAAGAAGAAGATTTCTGCTGTACAATCGCACCAAGTCCAATGACAATGACCATTATCATCGATCCTATAGACAATAAGGCAAACATTCGGCCGGTTACGAGTAATTGACGAATTTTCCTACTGCTTTTGGCTATGTTCCACGTCATGATAACTCGTTTCATCTGTGTTCCTCCCAAAAGGTTTTGCGTCTCAGGGGATTCCGATTTGGAATCGTCTAAGCAAAATCTTTCATCGCAAGCGTCGGCTAAGGTTTTGGAATAAGCTACTATCACCATATGAACGTGTAAGAGTTAATAGAACCGCAAGTTTAGTAGAGCGCTGCTAGAGTTGATCAAGAACTGCTAGTTTACATAGACGTACGAAAAACAAACCTGCACAAAAAAACTCATTAGACACGCGGTCTAATGAGCTGCTTCAAAATGGTTTACCGAGCTGTTTCAGGGTGGCATTTTAATGGGTATAAGCTGCTACGTTCGTTTTGTCCACTGCCTCATGAAGCGCCGCATTGAGGCCGCTTGCTACAATGTTGGCGATATCTTCGATAAACTGATCAATCTCCTTAGGAGTTACGAGCAAATCATGCCCGAGCGGCCCCAGCGCTTCACGAACCAGCTGCAGGCGGTCCTTCTCTTCCATCTGGTTAATAAGCCCGAATATCTGATCTGTGTTGCCGTTATGTCCCTCTACATGATTGCGCATAAGATCAATTGTATTGTTCACAATCGTCGACGCGTACACAACGGTCGGCACGCCAATGGCAATAACGGGAACGCCTAATATTTCTTTCGTCAGCCCGCGCCGCTTATTCCCAATTCCCGATCCGGGGTGTATGCCTGTATCGGCGATCTGTATCGTCGTGTTAACCCGTTCCAGCGCTTTGGAAGCCAGAGCATCGATCGCAATTACGACATCAGGCTTGGCACGCTCAACAATACCCTGAACAACATCGCTCGATTCAATCCCCGTAATGCCGAGCACGCCCGGCGCAATGGCACTGACGTTACGATAGCCGGGCGCAACCTGATCCGGCATCAGCTCATATAAATGGCGGGTAACGAGTGCATTCTCCACAACGATGGGACCTAGCGCATCCGGTGTAACATTCCAGTTGCCTAAACCAACGATGAGGACATTCGCGTTTTTACCGATTCCAATGCGTTCCAGAAAAGAAGCAAACTCCTGTGCCAGCCTGGTCGCTACCCGATCCTGCAGCCCTGTATCCTGCTTGCGCAGCTCCGGCACTTCGAAGGTCACATAATGACCGATCATTTTGCCCATCAATTGCGAGCCCTGCTCATCGATGATATCCAGTCTTGTTATCTTTATCCCATCGTCATCTGAAACTTCAGAAAGCACACCCGGAACCGGACCATTGCCTCCGGATTCCACCATCTCTTTTGCCTCAAGCGCAAGATCTATGCCGACTGTGTAACGCTGCAGATCAATATCATGCTCATCGTTCATCATTTAATAAGGGCGCCCCTTCCAAGTCATTTATGTTAGTGTGCGATGACGAAGAAGGATTTATTCGAAAAGGTTGTCCGGGTGCAGAAGTGACACACACGGAAGCTATTGCAATTTGCCCATGCGCATGGTAGAATGTTTCAAGTTGTGTTTGTTACAAAGGGGTTTCCCTTTTTACAGGAGGTGAATGTAATGCCAAACATTAAATCCGCAATTAAACGTGTTAAAACGATTGAAAAACGTCGCGCTCTTAACGCATCGCAAAAATCGGCGCTTCGTACAGCTGTTAAAGCCGCTGACCTTGCTGTTGTTGCTACTGATGTTGAAGTTGCTAAAGCAGCTTTGATTCTTGCAACTAAAAAGCTGGATAAAGCCGTTACTAAAGGCTTGATCCACAAAAATGCAGCTTCCCGCAAAAAGTCTCGCCTGGCGAAAAAGCTTAACGCTCTTTCGGCACAAGCTTAATAAAAAACTCAAGTCCTGCTCGCCGCATTTGCGGTTAGCAGGACTTTTTTATGACCACCGATTACCTGCAGCAGTGCGCTGAGTTATGCTGCTATGGATAATAAAAACAGCTCCAAACCAAGCGTTTTGTCTATCTGGCCCGTTTTCATTTTATAATCCAGTTCCGCTAACCTGCCCAAATGCCCGCCCAGTATGGTAACGGAGAAACGTTTTGCCTTTTCTGCTGCCAGCTTAACGGCATAAGGATGCAGACCAAGCTGCCCGGCCATCTGCTGGGGCGAATAGTGATGCTGCTCAAGTTCCTTGATCTGCAGCATAATGCGAAGCTGCCGGGCGATCAAAGCCGCAATCTTAATCGGCTCTTCACGGCGGAGGAGAAGTTCTCTGTACAGCTTCAGCGCTTTATCTACCTTCAGAGAGGCCATCGCATCAATCAGCGCGAATACATCCTCTTCCACCGTTGAAGCAATCAGCTGATCCACATCATCCGCCTGAATTGTGCCCCCAACACCTGCATGCAGACATAGCTTGTCCACTTCATGAGCCAGCTGCTGCATATTCGTTCCCGTCCGTGCGAGCAGCAGTTCCGCAGCCTCGCGATTCATTGCCCTGCCCTGCTCCTCAGCACGCTTCATCGTCCACTCTCTCAGTTCATTCTCCTGCAGCTCCTGGAACGGAATAAGGGCGTCCTGCTCCTTCAGCAGCTTCACTGCTTTCCTGCGCTCATCCAGCTTGTCCGCCATCACTTGGAAGACAACGACACTGCTCTCACAGGGCTGCTGCAAATAAGCGAGCAAGCGCTCCGTCTGATGATCGATCTTCCCTTCTTTACCTTGAGCGGCGGCCAAGACGGATTGATCCCGAATCATGACCAGTTTGCGTGAAGCAAAGAAGGGAAGCGTATCTGCCTCTGCCATGGCTTCCTCTATCGCAGTCTCGGACGTATCGAATTTCACGATCCCAAGCTCGCGTTCGTCCTCAGGCAGCAGCATATTCGTTAATTCGGCCAGAAACTGCCTCATCCGGTAACGGTCTTTTCCGTACAGGACGTAGACCGGGCGAAATTTACCTGTCTTCCATTCCTTCATTGCCTGTTTTAATTCCATTCCTGTTCGACTCCTTTTTAGTCCGCAGCACATCCATATAACCGCAACAAAGGGATGAAGTCTGCTTGACCTCATCCCTTTGTCCCCGAACATCTATATAAACATACGCAGGAATTCGGTCCATGGTTCCGTCCTGCGGATGGTCATACGACGTTAAGGCACCGTCTTATGACGTTTCCGTTTCATACATTATACGCTAACATCACGTCATGTGTGCGGATACGCCGCTAATTATTATTGTTCCTGCAGCTGCTCAGAGGCGCTGGCGATATCGACTATATATCGCAATTTACTTTTACCGTCGGCTGCCGGCGTTTCATACGTCAACGTCTTGCTGTCCGGTGACCATAACAGCGAAGTAATGCCTGCCGGTCTGGAGGCGCTCTCGAACAACTTTACATCGTCTTCTGCCGAGTACACCTGAAGCGTCTGATCGACTACGAAGGCTTTGTATTTGCCGTCTTGAGAAGCAGCTTGAAGTTCATTGACCGTAAATCCGCTCACCGAATCCTTCGCCATGAACGTTTGGTCATCATTGGTACTCGCAATACCCTTCGAATCACTGCCCAGTTTCGTCTGATTACCCGAATCCGCAGCACTGGCTCCGGCATCCGATTTATTTTCCGTAACCGTTGTTCCTGAAACCTCGTAATTCGGTGAAGCAGCCTTATCGTCAGGCGGCTCTGCACTTTGCTTGTAATCGTGCTTCATCATCCGCTCTCCATTGGGGTCGACGGATTCTGCTGCAGCTGCTTGATCATGCACATCATCATCAGCGCCATATGACTTGTTCAGCATCTTATCGACGCCTTCATTCGGCGCATTCGATGTCTGAACTTCCCGGTCAGCTTTGGGCGCATTGGCTGCCGCATCGGAGGAAGTATTCGAGTCGGCTGCCGCCGAGTCCGATGTTGCCGCAGATTCCGCAGTCATCGATCCAGTCGACGCTGAATCATTGGCTGTATGCAAGGGATTGCCGGATTGGTAATTAACCAGGAATAAACCAACAATAACGCCGGCTGCTATTACGCCTCCTAGAGCACGAAGCGAGAAGCGGTCCCTCCATCTTACAGCCGTTCGATTTCTTGGCTCCCGTCTGGTGTCGGCCGGAGCCTGTTCAACTTTACCTGCGGATGAAACACTCTCAGAAGCGTCGACAGTTGTCTGAAGCTCCTGCAGCCTTGGCATAATTGCATCAACCAAGCTATAGCTCGGCGTCACTTTAGGCAAATTTTCAAGACCGGAGGATAACAGCTGCAGCCTCTCAAACATAGCAGCGCAGTTAGGACAATGCCGTGTATGAGTCATCAAGATTTCGGTTTCCTGTTCATCAAGGTCACCATCCAGCTGCCGTTGCATATACTCCATCACCTCTTGACAATTCATCTTCGGACACCACCTTTCTGATAATCGTGAAGGTACGTTTGTAGCTGCTGTCTCGCCCGGAAAAGATAGGATTTGACCGTATTCAGAGGCAGATCAAGAGAATCCGCAATTTCATTATAAGAGAAATCCTGCAAATATCTCAGCACCACGACTGCACGGTGATGCTCTGGAAGCTTATCTATCGCAAGACGGATATCCTTCACTGCGTAAGCTGAGAGCACCTCTTCCTCGACTGAATGCGAATCATGGAACACCATATCGTGCTCATCAATCGAAACAGTAGGCTTGGTCCGCCTGAACTTATCAATGCATATATTCGTTACAATCCGCTGCACCCAGGTCTTGAACTGCGCCTTCTCCTCGTAAGTTCCAATCTTCGTATATATCCGGATAAGTGCTTCTTGCGCAGCATCCATCGCATCCTGCTCATTATTTAATATATAATAGGCTGTCCGGTAAACATGATTTTCAATCTCTCGCAATAGAGAAATCAGAGCATCGCCATCGCCAGCTTGTGCGGCTTTAATTAGGCCGGGCTCTACCACGGAGGATCCCCCTCTCTTGCAACCTCTCAGACGGAAAGGTTCCGCATAATGTTGCACTTCTAGTTCAAAAGTCTTTAAAAAAAATTTAGATTCACAAAAAAAGTTAAAAATAGCGCAAAAAAGGTTGTCGTACTAACCTAAACAATAGCAGAAAAGTTGGAAAGCGTACACCCTCATACATATGGCAAACACAAGTCTGGCTCTACACTATTTTTCCGACGGCAGCATTCTTTCCGCAAAAAAATAATGCAGCCCTTGTCTGGTAAGCTGGGCTAAAGTCCCAGTTAGCAGGCAAAGCACTGCATCATTTTGATAATACGGTCTATTCCTTAATATTGGTTCTCCAAACTAACGATGTTGACACTCGGTTTTCCATCCTGCAAGTAAGCCTTCAAATTCTCTACAAAGATATCAACCGCACGATTATCGTACTCGGTTGTGCTCCCCGCGGTATGAGAAGTCATAATCACATTGTCCATACCCCACAGCGGATGCTCTGCCGGCAGAGGTTCCTGCTCGAACACATCCAGCCCTGCTCCAGCGATAATCCCCTGCTGCAGCGCCTCCACTAAGGCGCCGGTTTCTGTCGTTTTGCCGCGGCCAATGTTAATGTAGAAAGCAGTCGGCTTCATAACAGCAAACTGTTCCTTTCCAAGTACATGTTTCGTTTCTGCAGTATAGGGAAGGCAGTTTACGATGTAATCACTTCTCTTAAGAACCTCTTGGAGCCCATCCATCGTATACATCTCATCAATCCACTCTGCGGGCGTTCCTGATCGCCTAATGCCAAGCACGGTCATATTGAACGCTTTCGCCACCTTCGCCGTTTCCAATCCAATCGCTCCGACACCCAATATTCCGATTGTACGGTTATGGGCCTCGCCCATACGATCATTATGTATCCAATTACGAGCCAGCTGATTTCTTACCGATAGATGAAGATGACGGGTAAAAGAAAGCAGCATCGCAAATATGGTTTCTGAAATCGGATTAGGATGAACGCCTGACGCATTCGTTAATAGAATACCTTGCGATTGGATATGAGCAAGAGGGACATGGTCGACACCCGCTCCCATATTCTGAATCCACTTCAATGAAGAACAAGAATTAGATAAGACCAGCTCCTTCACTCCTTTGTTCCAGCCAATTATGATCTCGGCATCTGCAAGATGTTCCTTCTGAACCTGCGGATCATTCGAATTAATAATGGTCCATTCCGGAGCTGCTTCCTGGAGTTTCAACATATGCTGGCGCTCAAGTGAATGTACTGCAATCATTTTTCTCATCATCGTTCCCCACCTTTGTAAAAAATAATTGAATCCTATCATTTAAGCAAAGAGGTGTCAAACTAATTTGGGAGCTTTTGTCTGATTTTCAGCTGATTTTTCCCGGTTATACGGAATTGAACTTCTCCGTTTAAATCCGTTCGTTTTACCCAGGCGCCTATTTCCTCAAACCGCTGCAGGACATTACGGTTCGGATGACCGTACAAATTGTTTCGTCCGACCGAAATAACCGCAACATTCGGATGCCAGTAGCTAAGCCATTCCGCCGACGATGAAGTTTTGCTCCCGTGATGCGAAACTTTAAGAACATCAATGGATTGCTCTGCTGGAGCGGACGGATGATGGGAGCGGTACTGTGCCAGCAGCGCTTGCTCTTCGACTTCATCCGCGTCTCCTGTCAGCAGAAAGGATCGTTCATAGAGATGAATCAGCAGGGCGACGCTTTGCCCGTTCTGTTCCTTGACGGTTGGAATAGCCGCATTCGCAGATGAACTGCCCGGAGCGCTCCCGATCAGCTCAATGGAAGTATGCGCATCCATTTTCCAGTTTAATCCTGCGGCGGCGGCATACAATGGAATGTCCTGAGCGATGCCGGCCTGGAGGACCGAAATGGCATCCTCAGATGGCTTGAAGGTGCCGTTCCACAATATCCGCTTGACCGGAATTTGTTCCATCACAGCTTTCAGCCCTTTGATATGATCGCTGTCCAAATGCGAGAGGACAAGCAGGTCAATAGCATGGACACCTCTTTGCTGCAGCAGCGGCACAACCACCTTCTTCCCGATTTCGAAAGGATCTCTTCTCTCTCTCCATTCATCGCCCGGCTTGCGGAACATAACCATCCCTCCGCCGTCTATCAAAATATGCTTGCCGCCGGATGTCCGGACCAGAATTGAATCCCCTTGCCCAACATCAATGAAACTAACATAGGCGTCGCGATCGTCCCAATCCGGGTAGTACGCCCAAATTAGCGGCAGAAGCAGTGCAAGGATGGATAGAAATTGTCCTGCTCTAAGGAAGAGCGCAGCCCAGCGGGATGCTGCCCCGGCTGTATAGGCTGGATGCAAGGGTTGATTCCAATAGGTGTCAAGCGGCTGTGTAACTGCATCCTCATCCGTTAACACCGGTAATCTTGGGCGAGCGGGCTTAGCATGTTGGGCGTGAAATTCCAGATCAGAAGGAAGACATTCCGGCTGCTCACCTAGAGGTGATGCGCCAGACTCGGAAACACCCTCTCTTCTAGCCCTTGCCCGTTTAAGCATACTTAAACTTAATGCCATGGCTGCATACATGCAGATCACCCATTGGATGGGCGGGGTAGCCCAGATCATGCGGAAGCTGTGCAACCGGCTTAACTTCAGTACAAAGCCGAACGTCACCGTGTTGGATATCCCTGCGGCCAATGCCAGCAGCTTACCTGCCGGATGCCAAAAAGCATCGAGAATTAACGATGCCCCGCCAAGCGGCATCACGATGAAGCTGATGAACGGTACAAGCACGAGGTTCGCCATTAGCGAAAGCAGATGAAATTGATTGAAATAATAGACTGTGAGCGGAAAGGAAATCGCCTGCGCGACAACTGTAACCGCAATAAGATCAAACCATGCTTTGGTGCGGGTGCCGCTTGGCAGCCACACACGTACAGGCGGAACGCCTAGAATGAGACCGGCGGTAACAAGAAATGAAAGCTGGAATCCGACATCGCTCAGCATGTAGGGATCCCATGCGAGCATCAATAAGGCAGCGGCGGCCAATAAATGCAGGCCGTCCTTCAGTTTGTGCATGCGGGCAGCCGCGAGGCCAAGCATAGCCATGATTCCGGCGCGAACGACCGACGGAGAGCCTCCTGCGAGCAGCACATAAAACGGCACTGCGGCGATCATGAGCAGCAGCATACGCTCGCGCGTCATGCGCAGCAGGCGCAGCAGCCCTCCAAGCACGTAGAGGAATACCGCTACGTGCAATCCGGAGATCGCCAGGATATGCGTCAGCCCCAGCTGGGAGAACTGGCGGAACCGCTCGGGGTCAAGGTCCTCGCTTATACCGAGGACAAGCCCTTTCATGTACCCGGATTGTTCACCCGGGTACAGTGCGTCCATGCGGCTGCCCAGCGCCGCGCGCATCGCGTCGATGCGGCTGAGCAGTGACGCCATGCTGAAGCGCTGGCCTGCGCTAATGTGCACGGAGGCAGCCCCGCTCGCTTTGAAGAGCCAGTGAATGCGCTGGCTCTTCAGGTAGCGGCGGTAATCGAAGCCGCCGAAGTTGGTTGCCTCGGCTGGCTGTGCGAATTCGCCGGCCAGACGGACGCGGTCGCCGCGCTGCCATTGGGCCGCGATTGCAAGTTCCGGCTGCTCGGCCAGCCGCACTTGTACGAGCAGCCGCTCGCCGAGCTCCTGCGGCGCTTTCTCGCTTGAGACGCGGACGGATTCCGCGCTCACGCGGAACTGCACGCGGTCGCCGTCGATCTCGACCGCGGAAATAATCGTCCCTGTCACTTCCGCTTCAAGCGTCTCCGCGGAAGTTCCAGGGACAGCCGCCCCTGCGGCGGCAAACAATGCGGGGACTGCAGTTGCATTGTGGGCATCCACCCACATGCGCTCCCCCGCAGCGCCGCCGAACGCGGCTAAGCATGCTGCGGCGAGCAGCCAGCTGGCTCGCCGGTGCAGCAGCAAAGCCATCAAGGCGGCAGCGAGCGCGCCGCCTGCAAGAACAACACCGCGGCCGTCAAGCCCGGCCGCAGCGCTGCTGCCAAGCACCCAGCAAATCGCGAATACAACGAGCGGTCGCCTTATCATCTTTTTCTTCAGCCTCCTTTCTTTCCTCGCTGCATCGTTCTATCCGGTCCTGATCCGCTGCAAGTTTCCTATCACAGCAATAGAAGCATTGTTAAGGTTCAAACCGGGATGCCCTCTGCACAACAAAAAACCTCCGGCTTGCGCTCTCTGAAGAATACATCCTGCTTCCGCCTGATTAAGGCGGACAAACGGATTTTCTTCCAGCAAGCGCAGCCGGAGGTTCTTCCTCACGGACCACTTTTAAGTATGATACTGACCATTTCCAGGTCAGTGACTCCCTCTTATCAAAGGTTCTTCAATCCCGGCCCCTAGCCTTATGAAATCACATTCATTCCGGCTTGAGACGGCGGCTCATAGGCCGGAAGATTACGGAATATGATCCCCTTCTGATGCATGAGCTCATTAACCTTGTCACTGTCCTTCGGGTAACCCCGATGATAGACGATTTCCTTGACTCCGCTGTTTGCAAGCATATTTGCGCATGTCCAGCAGGGCTGGTCGGTCACATAAACAGTCGAGCCTTCCCGGTCGATCCGGTCTGTGAACAAA
The DNA here is from genome assembly GCF_042656405.1 of Paenibacillus solisilvae. Lineage (NCBI taxonomy): Bacteria > Bacillati > Bacillota > Bacilli > Caryophanales > Paenibacillaceae > Paenibacillus > Paenibacillus solisilvae. Next base: position 256,989 of record NZ_JBHSOW010000080.1, read on the forward strand.
AGCAGATTTTGCTCCGCATGAATCGTTCGGATGCAGCGCTGCTTCTTAACCATCTGCTCCTGCCCGTCAAGCAGCTTAACCTCCAGCTCCTCGACAATCATACATCCCGCTTCCGAGCAGTCCAAGACCCCCATAGGCGCGCCGTTATAGGCAGTGCCCAGCAGCTTTTTCCCCTGCACAAGCAGTGCGCCTACATGTCTGCGGGGGCAGCGAGATCGCGTCGAGACCATATATGCGATGTCCATGAAGTAAGTATCCCAATCTTTACGCGAGCTGTCATGTAATTTCGTTACCATCGTTACGCTTCTTCCTTTCATATTTCCATACTATTGCTTACTGCTGGCTGACAGCCAGCGCCTGGTTCAAATCATAAATGATATCGTCAATGCCTTCTGTCCCGACGGATAATCGAATCATTCCCGGTGCTACGCCGGCCGACTCTTGCCCTGCCTCGTCAAGCTGCTGATGCGTCGTGCTGGCGGGATGGATAATGAGCGACTTCGAATCGCCGACATTCGCCAGATGTGAGAATAACTGAACAGCATTGATGACTTTTTTGCCTGCTTCAATACCGCCCTTGATACCAAAAGTCAAAATCGCCCCTTGTCCCTTCGGCAGATACTTCTGTGCTAAATCATAGGATGGGTGACTTGGCAGACCTGGATAATTGACCCACTCTACAGCCTCATGCCCTTCTAAGAACTGAGCGGCTGCAAGCGCATTTGAGCTGTGGCGCTCCATCCTCAGATGGAGAGTTTCCAAGCCTTGCAGCAGCAGAAAGCTGTTAAACGGTGCGATTGCGGCGCCCATATCACGCAGAAGCTGAACACGCATTTTTATAATATACGCAACAGGGCCGACCGCATCCGTATATACGACCCCATGATAGCTTGAGTCCGGATTCGTTAAGCCCGGGAATTTCCCGCTTGCTTTCCAGTCGAATTTACCTCCGTCAATGACCACACCGCCAATGGATGTGCCGTGGCCCCCAATGAACTTGGTTGCCGAGTGAACGACAATATCGGCTCCATGCTCAATTGGGCGGCACAAATAAGGACTCGGAAACGTATTATCAATGATAAGCGGAATGCCATGTTTATGCGCAATCGAAGCAATCGCTTCGATATCGATGACATCCCCCTTGGGGTTTCCGATCGTCTCCGCATAGAGCGCTTTCGTATTCTCATTGATGGCCGCTTCAAAATGAAGCGGGTTCGAAGGATCAACGAATTTCACCGTAACACCAAGCTTGGGAAGGGTATTCGCAAATAAGTTGTACGTGCCGCCGTATAGACTGGTTGCCGAGACGATCTCATCACCCGCACCCGCTATGTTTAATATCGAATAGGTAATAGCTGCTTGTCCAGAAGCAACAGCCAGCGCTGCCGGCGCACCTTCAAGTGCGGCGATCCGCCTCTCGAACACATCGCTTGTCGGGTTCATAATACGGGTGTAGATGTTGCCGAATTCTTTCAACGCAAACAGATTGGCGGCATGATCGGTATCACGGAATCCGTATGAGGTCGTTTGATAAATAGGAACAGCACGGGATAGTGTCGCGGGATCCAGTTCTTGTCCGGCATGGACTGACAGCGTTTCAATAGAAAGCTTTCGTTGATCGGTCATAGATAATTCCTCCTACAAGTTTTAGTGAAACCTCTTAAGTTTCTTGCATCACAAGCTAAAAGCTAACATAGGGAGCACGGGCTTGGCTCAATGATCCTTCATCATAGATACCCTGTGAGCAAAACGGCTTCAAATGCATAAACTTACGAGAATGATGTTTGCCATCTCTTCTGACGATCCCATATATTGTCTCATAATCAGGGCTGGGCGACAATGGAGTCCTTTATTTTCTCCAGCAGTTTGGGGCCGATTCCCTTCACTCGGAGCAGATCATTCACAGAGCCGAACTGCCCGCTTTTCTCCCGGTCAGACACGATGGTTTGCGCCTTTACCGCCCCAATCCCCGGGAGTGCATCCAGCTGCTCAGCCGTCGCTTGGTTAATGTCCAGCTTACCGACTGCTTCAGTGACTTGTTTGCCGGCAGCAGAAGTTTCATCTTCAGGTTTCTTACCGCCTGTCTGGACATTTCCCGCATCCGAGAGTTTCCCTCCGGGTTGATCTGTTCCTTCTGTCGTTTGTGTTTCTTGGGCTTTGACGGCCCCTTTCTCTCCTGCTGCATCAAATGATTGATGTTCCTTTAATAGTTGTTCCACTTGACCGTTCACTGCCACCCACCCGGGAGGTTCACTTGATGCAGGCTGCAAAAGTGCTGAAACCAATAAGATTACACCAATAACAAGCACGCCAAGAACTAACAGCTGTTGACGGCTGGCCGCTTTTCTACTTGTTTTGTACATGGATTGCCTTCTTTCTAAAAAGAGTAGCTGCATGCAAATTCAAATCTGATAGCTGCAGCATCCAATCTGCGGCCTGCACTTTCTGCAAATTCCGGTCATTATGGCCGTGCCGCTGTGCATAGGGTAGTAAGAGCAGCATTTCCTTCAGCCCCGGGTTGGAAGCTGTACGGTAGGTTACCCTGCTGCTCAAGAAGAAATCTCACGCTGATAAGAATCAGATTTTAAAGGCTGCGCTTGACTTATGAACAGCGCTTAGGAGGGATTGCGATGAATGTCGGGTTTATCGGGATTGGAAGCATGGGCAGTTTACTGATTGATGCTTTCGTTCGCTCGGGAGCACTCGATCCGTATCAAATTAAAGCCAGCAACCGCACCTTTGCAAAAGCGGAGAATCTTGCGTTGCGGCATCCCGGCTTGCAAGCTGTCCGATCGAACCGAGAGGCCGCTCTCAGCCAAGACATTGTCTTCCTCTGCGTAAAACCGCATGAATACAAATCCGTCATCGATGAGCTGAAGCCCGTTATTGAGCCTGATCAGATCATCGTTTCTATTACAAGCCCGGTTATGCTGCATCAGCTTGAAGAATGTTTGCCCTGCAAGGTCGCGAAGGTCATTCCGAGCATTACCAACTTGATGTTTAGCGGAGCGACGCTCTGCATGTACGGCAGCCGGATAAAAGATGAGGATAAAACCCGGCTCAATGACCTGCTTTCCTACATCAGCGCTCCCCTTACAATCAGTGAACAGCACACTAGAGTCGTCTCCGATTTATCCAGCTGCGGCCCTGCTTTTATGGCTTACATGTTACAATGCTTTATTGATGCTGCAGTTGAGGAAACCGGCATACCGCGCGAGGAAGCGCTCCTCGTTGCCAGTGAAATGTTCTATGGAACCGGACAGCTGCTCGCAAAAGGCGGGATGACTCCGGAAGAACTGCAAACACGGGTAGCAGTCCCTGGCGGTATCACGGCAAAAGCACTCGCTCTCTTGAGCCTGGAGCTTGATGGTGTATTTAATTCCGTCATTCGGGCAACGCATGCCAAATATCGAGAGGATTTGGAGCGCGTAACCGAATCTTTATACGGCAAAGAGGTGAATGGCCCTTAACGCATGCTTTGCGTTAATAAGCCAATCACCTCTTCATTTGGCATGCTTCATCTATTACTAAAACAGCTCTTAATCGTAATCTAACGATTAACCGACGACGATATTGACAAGCTTGCCTTTGACGACAATCACTTTACGGATCGTTTTTCCTGCAATGGCTTCCGAAGTTTTGGCGGACTCTTTGGCGATGCTTTCCATTTGAGCTTCATCTGTATCAGCTGCAATGGAAATACGATCAACGATTTTGCCATTCACTTGAACTACGATTTCAACCTCTTGGTCGATTGTCCAAGCTTCTTCGAATGTTGGCCATGCAGCATAGGTGACTGAATCTGAATGTCCCAGCTTCGACCACAGCTCCTCAGCGATATGAGGCGCAAGCGGCGAGAGCATCTGCACGAAATCTGCCATCGCTTGCAGCGGCAATGAATCTGCTTTATACGCATCGTTCACGAAGATCATCAGCTGACTGATCGCCGTATTGAAGCGCAGGTTCTCATAGTCATCCGTAATTTTTTTCATTGTGCGGTGCCATGTCCGTTTGAAAGCATCGGACGCATCACCGTCTCCGATTTTCTCGTTCAGCTGCCCATTCTCGTTAATAAAAAGACGCCATACACGGCTTAGGAACCGGTACATTCCCTCAACGCCATTGGTGTTCCAAGGCTTAGTCGCTTCAAGCGGCCCCATGAACATTTCATACATACGTAAAGTATCCGCACCGTACACACTGACAATATCATCCGGATTAATAACATTTCCGCGAGATTTACTCATTTTCTCATTATTCGTACCGAGGATCATCCCTTGATTGACGAGCTTGTGGAACGGCTCTTTCGTCGCCACCACTCCAAGGTCGTACAGGACTTTATGCCAGAAACGCGCGTACAGCAAATGCAGTACCGCATGCTCAGCTCCTCCAATATAAAGATCGACCGGCAGCCATTGCTCCTGCTTCTCTTTGGAACAAATCTCCTGATCATTATGCGGATCGATGAACCGCAGGTAATACCAGCAGCTGCCTGCCCATTGCGGCATCGTATTGGTCTCGCGGCGAGCCTTCATGCCCGTTTCCGGATCGGTAGTCTCCACCCATTCCGTGACGTTCGCAAGCGGTGATTCACCCGTTCCAGACGGGGTAATCTCTTCTACATCAGGCAGTAACAAAGGCAGCTGCTCGAAAGGAACAGGCTTCATGGTGCCGTCTTCGAGGTGCAGAATCGGAATCGGCTCTCCCCAATAACGTTGACGGCTAAATAACCAGTCACGCAGACGGTAGGTGATCTTTCCTTGTCCTTTACCGCTTTCTTCGAGCCATTCAATCATACGGGCAATCGCAGATTCATTGCTTAGTCCGTCAAGGAACTCCGAATTCACATGCGGGCCGTCTCCGGCATAGGCTTCCACAGCTACATCTCCGCCTTGAACGACCGCAACGATCGGAAGATCAAACTGCTTGGCAAACTCCCAGTCACGTTGGTCATGGCCCGGGACGGCCATAATCGCGCCGGTGCCGTATCCGGCAAGAACATAATCGGCAATCCAAATCGGCACCAATGCCCCGCTTACCGGATTTACAGCATATGCTCCGGTGAACACGCCGCTTTTATCTTTGGCAAGATCCGTACGCTCCAAGTCGCTCTTGCGTGCTGCCGTTTCTTGATAAGCTTCAACAGCAGCTTGTTGTTCCGCAGTTGTAATGCGTGCAACAAGCTCATGCTCAGGCGCCAATACACAGTAGGAAGCTCCGAACAATGTATCCGGTCTTGTCGTAAATACGACAAGAGCATCGTCATGACCATCGATAGCGAAAGTCACTTCCGCACCCTTTGATTTGCCAATCCAGTTGCGCTGCATATCTTTGATGCTTTCGGTCCAATCCAGCTCTTCAAGATCCTCAAGCAAGCGCTCCGCGTACTCCGTAATCCGAAGAACCCACTGACGCATCGGTTTACGGACGACAGGGTGATTGCCTCGCTCGCTCAGACCGTTAATGACCTCTTCATTAGCAAGAACCGTTCCAAGCGCCGGACACCAGTTCACCGGTACTTCAGCTACGTATGCAAGCCCTTTATTATACAGTTGGATGAAAATCCACTGCGTCCATTTATAATAATCCGGATCAGTCGTGCTAAACTCCCGGTCCCAGTCGTAGGAGAATCCAAGTGATTTAATTTGACGGCGGAAGTTGTCGATATTCGTAAATGTGATTTCCCGCGGGTGCTCTCCCGTATTCAGCGCATGCTGCTCCGCTGGAAGTCCGAAGGCATCCCAGCCCATGGGGTGAAGCACATTGTATCCGCGCATTCTCTTGTAACGGGATACGATATCCGTTGCCGTGTAGCCTTCAGGATGACCGACATGAAGTCCCGCTCCTGAGGGATAGGGAAACATATCAAGCGCGTAAAACTTCGGCTTGCCCGGATCTTCCGTTGTTTGGAACGTTTTATTCTCATCCCAATAGCCCTGCCATTTGGGTTCAATGATTAACGGATTATAACCCTGCTGTTCTTTTTCTACTGACATTTTTGGTCCTCCTAAAAGTTTTTACGATACTTACTAAGATACTTCACTGCGAGTAAAAACTCGCTTCGGAAGCATAGGCCTAAGTTTTTACGATACTTACTAAGATACTTCACTGCGAGTAAAAACTCGCTTCGGAAGCATAGGCCTAAGTTTTTACGATACTTACCAAGATACTTCACTGCGAGTAAAAACTCACTTCGGAAGCATCGGCCATGTTTTTGCGATACATTTTCTCTGAAGCTGACGAAGTTACTTCCTGGTCGAGCTTCAAGCGAGTCCGCTTCCGCGCGCATAAAAAAACTCCCGCCCCCAGCGTAAACGCTAGGGACGAGAGGATTATTCTCCCGTGGTACCACCCTAGTTAACAGACGGCATACTTTGCCGCTGCTCACTCGAAACCCTTAACGCGGGCGAGACGGCACGCTTATCCTACGAATTTCCAGACACTTTCCGTTAGGTTCACGTACGGCTCCAAGGCGAGTTCACTTCGATGCTTGACCGGCTTGCACCACATCGCCGGCTCTCTGATCAAGCATTTTCGAAATTAATGCTCCTCTTCAACGCCAAAAAAATGAAATAATTAGTTCGATTATAATGAAGCCGCCTGCCACATGTCAAGCGGTTAACATGCCTATACCGCTAACAAACTTATTTCACAGCTGCAAAGAAGAGCCTGTCTGATTGTGAATCCGGCAATTCCAGCTTGAAATCGGCAAAGGAATCAATCCGGCTGAAGCCGGCTCTGCTGAGCGCTCTCCTTATCCAAGAAGCATCGTATGCACGCTGAACATGCACTTCCTCAATTCGGGCGAACCGCTCCTCCTTACGATCACTTTCTTTGGAGAAAATCGTCAGCCGGTGTTCAATCTCAACCCGCTCTTTATCTAGCTCACAAGTCCAGATGTAAGCAACATCCCGTTCATCGAGCACGAAAGGCTGTTCTTTTGCATAACGTTCAAGCGTCCGCGGTGGGTGAACATCAAACAGAAAGACGCCCCCAGGCTTTAATCCGTTATAGGTTGCTCGAAAAGCAGCCTCAACATCGGCTTCCTCCGTCAAATAATTCACGCAATCGCAAAAGGAAATGACCGTATCCACCAGCTCTGGCAGCTCCCATGAGCACATGTCCTGCTGCAGCCAGCGAATGGACCCGGCATTTGAACGGATCGCCTGCTGAGGCGACTCCTCCCATTTATTGCGGCCGATAGTCAGCATATCTGCGGACAAATCGATCGCGAATACATCGAATCCGGAACGGGCTAACGGAATCGCCAGACTCCCTGTACCGCAGCCGAGATCAACGACCGTCTTTGGAATCCCGTAACGTTCCCAGCTCTCCCGCGCAAACCGCAGCCAATCCGGGTATGGCATATCTTCCATAAGGCGGTCATAGACAGAGGCAAACTGCCGGTAAGCACGCATCTCTTCCCCTCATTTCAGAGTTTTAGCTAATCAAAAAGACTTCTTAAGCATCCGAAGATGCTTTGAACCGTATAGCACATCTATTCTTTCAAACCTGCTTGTCCATCAGCTGCTTCAATTCCCGCATCGGCAGCTTCAGCACCTGGCTGAGCTTCAGGCCTCAGCTTGGTCCAGCTTCCCTCTTGCATGACTAGACCTTCGCGCATCAATTTACCTACAGCGCGCTTGAAGGCGCCTTTACTGATACCGAACTTTTGCTTGATAATATCTGCCTGTGTTTCATCCGAATAAGGCATTGCTCCGCCTGGACGCTCGCGCAAGTATTCCAGAATCCGGTCGGAATCCTCCAGACGGCCGACTTGTTTAAGATGGTTCATAGACAGATTTGCACGGCCATCCTCACGGACGAAGGTAACACGGGCTCGAACCCGCTCGCCTAAACGCAGCAGTCTAGTGCGCTCATCCGCAGGAATGAAGCCGTATGCGCCAAAGCCAAGCACTCCGCCATCGATCATGACGAAGGAGCCGATCTTCAGCGTCTTTGTTACCCAGCCTTCAACCCACGTATTATGCCAGGATTCCGGAACACGGAAAGCAACCTCAGCCAGCTCTTCCTCAAAAGCTACCTTTGCCACCAGACGGCCGATTTTATCCTGAGCCAAAATAACATGTACTTCGTCGCCGCGCTTCGGTCTCAATTCCTTCAGCTCAGGCTGCTCAGATAATGGCAGCAGCAGCTGACGGCCGAGTCCCATTTCAAGAAAAGCGCCGATACGCGGATGAATATCGGCTACGGCAAGACGGGCAACCTCCCCAAGCATAATAAGCGGAGTTTTCATTGTTGCAGCAATCCGATCTTCTGAATCGAAGAAAATGAAAACATCGTACTCCTCGCCCACCTTCGGGCGATGACCGACGATTTCCGTATAATGCATGAGTACTTCCGATTCGCCGTCCGTCAAAAAATAACCATAAGGCGACACTTCACGTGCCAGCTTTAGCTTTTGAATCGTACCCGGAATCAAAGTCATGCGAATTCCACAACCTTAGCGTCGGACCAAAGACGTTCAATGTTGTAATATTCGCGTTCTTCGCGGTGAAACACATGGACGATGACATCACCGATATCAACGAGCACCCATCTTCCGGAATCCATACCTTCAATGCCCCGTACCCGTACCCCTTTGGATTCAGCCTGCTTACGAATTTCCGTCGTAATAGCCTGCACTTGTGTATCGGAATTACCATGACAAATAACAAAGTAATCCGCAACCAGCGAAATACCTGTTAAGTTTAATGCGATAATGTCATGCGCTTTCTTGTCATCTGCTGCGTTAACCACTGTACGCATTAACTGTTCTGCGTTTACTGTCATTGCTCAGCCTCCCGTATAAATAAAAGTAAATCATTTCGCGCCGCTACGGTTAACGGATAAATCCGTTTACCCTGCTGGAGCAGGTAAGAAATCGTAGAGTCAAAGCCGGCGACTAATGCTTTCTCCAAACTATGCTGGGCTATTTCCCGAATTTTATGCACCGCTGGAAAATCACGGCCGGGCTCCATATAGTCAGCGAGACAGACGATTTTGTCCATCAAAGTCATGCCTTCACGGCCCGAAGTATGATAACGGATGGCGTCCAATACATCGAGGTCTGTTACTTTGAACAGCTGCTCTGCTACGAAAGCGCCAACCGGCGCATGCCAAAGCTCCTTATCGAACTCAAGCAAATCCGCAGGCAGCCCCTCTTGACGAATAATGGATTCCATTCGCGAGGTCTGCCAATACTTGGCTACATCATGCAGAATAGCTGCTTGCTCTGCCTTCACCGGGTCTGCGCCAAATCGCTCGGCAAGAATAATCGATGTCTCCATAACACCAAGCGTATGGTTCCATCTGCGCTCAGGCATTTCGGAGCGGACTGCTTCAATCATCGCATCACGATTCATAGAGTTGATTCCTTTTTATAAAAGAATAGACCTTCTCCGGTACTAAGAAACGAATCGACTGCCCTGTTCTTACACGGCGGCGGATCTCAGTGGATGAGATTTCGATCAGCGGCATCTTGATGAGATCAATGCGGTCGCGGATGAAGGCTGGAAGCAGCGACAAGTCAATCGGTTCATCTGGACGCTCAACGCCGATAAAGCGGACAAGCCCTGCCAGCTCCTCGATCAGATGCCATTTGGGTAAATCATTCACGCGATCGGAACCAATAATAATACTGAACTCGCGGTCCGGATACAAGGCCTGCAGCGATTTGATCGAATCGATTGAGAAGCTTGTGCCGCCGCGCTCAAGCTCCACATCCATCGCACGAAAATGCGGCTGGAAATCGATAGCGCGATAAACCATTTCAAGGCGCTGCGACCCGTCTGCGCCTGGTTCATTCTCCTTGAGCGGGGGGCGGAAGGAAGGGATAAACCATACCTCATCTAGACCGCATGCTTCACGCGCCGTCTCAGCGGCAAGTAAATGTCCGTAATGTATCGGGTCAAATGTCCCGCCCATGAAACCAACTTTAATCACCTTCATCCACTCCTGATCTGCTCTCAACTGTTTAATAATTTCATCGCCCACTACAGTATATTATTACGCTCTAGGCAGCTCGATTGTTTTGTGGTCTTTGGATTCCTTATAGAGCACGATGGTTTTGCCGATTACTTGGACCAGCTCGGAACCGGATTCCTCAGCTACCCACGCTCCGACTTCCTTCGGATCATCCAGGCAATTGTTAAGCACCGATACTTTAATTAATTCACGAACCTCGATGGCTTCCACAATATGCTTAACCAGATTATCGTTGGTTCCGCCTTTGCCTACTTGGAAGATCGGGTTCAAATGATGCGCAAGCGCGCGCAAATGTCTCTTTTGTTTACCTGTCAGCATGTTCTAATTTCCTTCTTTCGTTTGGTCAATTATCGTCCATAGCCAAGCGCATCCAACACAGCCTCGCGCATCGCTTCCACAGGCGCCTCAGTTCCTGTCCAATATTCAAAGGCATAAGCCCCTTGATAGATAAACATGCCCAGACCCCCGTGGATTAAGCAGCCTCTGTGCTTGGCCTCTTCCAAAAAACGGGTCGTCATCGGATTATAGATCAGGTCGCTCGCAATCGTTCCCGGCTTGAGCCAAGATGCATCCAGCGGCGTTTCATCGACTTTTGGATACATCCCGAGCGAGGTCGTATTAATGACGATATCAGCTTCTGCGCATGCTGCCTGCAAACCCTCATTGCCAATAGCAGCAATAGCAGTTATATAGGGGCGAAAATCCTCCGCAAGCTCCTGCGCGCGCTGGGCCGTCCGGTTAGAGATGGTTACGCGGGCAACGCCTTCGCGTGCCAGCGCATACAATATGCCGCGCGTTGCACCGCCGGCACCAACGATCAGCACGTTTGACCCTGCCAGATTCGGGGCCGCTTCTTCCTTTAGCGATCTCACATAGCCGATTCCATCGGTATTGTAGCCGATTAAATGGCCTTCATTGTTGACAATCGTATTCACTGCGCCGATTGCCTTCGCACTTTCATCGATCTCATCCAGCAGCGGCATAATATCCAGCTTATGCGGAATCGTCACATTAACTCCGCGGATGCCCATTGCGCGCACGCCGGCCACAAAGTCACCTAGCTTGTCCGGCTGTACATGAAATGCTGTGTAGACTCCGTTAATTCCCCGTTCCCGGAAAGCACGGTTCATCATGACCGGCGACTTGGAATGGCGGACGGGATCACCGATTACACTGTAAAGCACGGTGTGACTGTCAACTATATGGCCTGCTGATTGATAATTAGAGATACTCTGCTGTTCCTTCGTCCCCACTGTCCGTTCACTCTCCTAAAGAGAAAAAGCTGCCGCTGCTACAAGCAGCGGCTGCTCTTCGTTTAAATAAGCGCATCCCTTAACAGGACCCGGATGCCTTTTGGCACATAAACATCAACCAAGGCGCCTAACCCGCCATTTACGTGAATCCAGCCCAGTCCTGAAATGAAGATATCCGTATCCGAACCGCGTTTAACCGTTAAACGGTGACGTGTCCACGGCGGCATCTCCTCCAGCTGCTCCTTCGTCGGAGGAGCTAGCATAACTCCCTTATGCTCGGCGAACAGCTCGTCAGCTCGTTCAAGCTTTGTCCGGTGGACGCCCAGTCCATTAGACATATAGAGAGAGAAGGACTGCCTTTCACCTTCTAAAAAGTCAAAGCGCGCAAGCGCTCCAATGAAAAGCGTCTGCTGATCGTTGAGCTGATACACCAGCTGCTTGATCGGTTTATCCGGCAGCAGCGACTGAAGCACGCCCCGCGGAACAATTTCCGTCATCCGGTGGCGGTACACAATACCGGGAGTATCGATAATTTCATTGCCGTCATCAAGCGGAATATGAATGGCATCAAGTGTTGTTCCCGGGTAACGGGAAGTCGTCAGCTCACGGTCCAAGTCGCTGTAGTCACGAATCAATCGATTGATAAGCGTTGATTTACCAACGTTCGTCGCCCCGACCACATAGACATCACGATTGCCCCGATGCTCGCTGATCGCGTCAATAACGCGCTCGAAGCCTATGTTCCGTTTCGCGCTGCAGAGCACGATATCCACGGTACGAAGCCCTTGGGCTTTCGTTTGTTTTTGCACCCAATTGAGCAGCCGGTTCTGATTAATACCCTTGGGCAGCAAATCGATTTTGTTCACGACTAGCAGAACCGGATTATTGCCGACAAACCGCTGCAGTCCCGAGATCAAACTGCCTTCAAAATCGAATAAGTCAACGATATGGACAACAAGACTGTTCGTAGCGGCAATACCGCCGAGCAGCTTGAGAAAATCATCTTGATCAATCGCGACAGAAGCCGCTTCATTGTAATTCTTAATTCGGAAGCAGCGCTGGCAGATGACAGGATCCCGCTCCAAAGCTGATTCCGGAATAAATCCCGGTCTATCAGCCGATTCCGTTTGCAGCTTCACGCCGCATCCCGCGCATGCATCTTGTTCTAATTGCTTGTTCATCACTTCTTGTGCTCCTCCTCAGGCCATAGCCCTTTTTTGCGCAGACGAGACAGGGCGACTCTCTCAATCATTCGATTAAACCGAGTCATAACGCCTTCATCGCTAGGCGCAATTGGACTTACGAGGATCGTGAAGAGCCCCATTCGCCGGCCGCCAAGTACGTCAGTCATCATCTGGTCGCCGATAACGGCCGTTTGCTCCGCAGGCAAATTAAGCAGCCCAAGCGCTTTGTGGAAGGCCCTGTTAGCCGGCTTACGCGCAGCATGAACGAACGGGATATTAAGCGGCTCCGCAAACTTAGACACCCGGGTCTGGTTATTATTCGAAACAATGACAACTTTAAAGCCGAGATCACGCACATCATCAAGCCACTTGACCAGCTCAGGTGTGGCAAGCGCTTCTCTTGCACCGACGAGTGTATTGTCCAGATCGGTAATGATTCCTCTTACACCCTGCTGTTTCAGGGTGTGCAAATCAATATTGTAAATGGTATTGACGCGCATGTGCGGCAACAGCCGTTCGAACATATGGCCCTAACTCCCTTGCTATCGCTATCACGGAAACTATACCATACTTAGGGAATTTGTTGCAAAGGCTCCTCCTATATAAATAGGCCGATAAGAGCGCTGCTTCGCTCTTATCGGCCCCTGTTAACCTAATCGCTCTCTTATAATCTTCATATTAGCGGCTGCTTGATCGGCTTCCTCCTGCGTCATCGTCTGACTGCTGTACATCGCTTTCTCGAAAGCAGCTAATACCGCATGGAATTCTTTGTGCAGAAATGTTAATCGGGTTGACCATCTGGACATCGTTTCACGGACGGTTTCGTATTCGTGATGATCCAGCCCTTTCTTGCGGCCATATCGGATCAGACGATTCGTGTCCTTCACGATTCTCTCGTTAACCGTCGTTGTCCCCCTCTTGTACCGGTGCCAGGCGGCGATGATTTGACGGTACCGAAGAGCAGCCGCACATAGAACAAGTGCGCTTACTGCAGCTGCGAATAACCACACCGGAAATTGGAAGCCGGAATCTGCAGGCTCTGAAGAATCTGCTTCTGCTGGAGCGGTTATCTCCGGAATAGGAAGCGGCGCATCCTCCGGAGCGGCATATGGATAGGCAAAGCCGGCGGTAGCTTCAAACGGCAGCCAGCCATATCCTTCAAAGTAAACTTCCACCCAGGAATGGGCATCCGCGTTGCGGACTGTATAGGTTCCCGCACCCTCCGGATTAATGTCGACGCCCGAAGATCCCTGCATGCGCATCATTTCCGGATCTACCGGTAAAGAGCCCGGAGAGTAGCCTTTGACCCATCTGGACGGAATGCCGGTTGCTCGGGTCAGCACTGCCAATGCAGTGGAGAAATAATCGCAGTAGCCCTCCTTGATCTCAAAAAGGAAGCCGTCGACAAAATCGGCGCTTTTGCGTTTGGACAGATCCGGTTCGTTCGTATAGGTGAAATTCAGCTGCAAATACGAGACCAGCTTTTTTACTTTATCGTATGGCGTTACAGCATCCTTCGTAATTTCTGCTGCAAGGTCTCTCACCCTCTGAGGCAGCTCATCCGGAAGCTGTAAATAAACGGACGGCAGATCCTTAACCGGCTCAGTTGCAGTTCCGCTTTGCAGTGAAGCTTCATCCAGAACGGCTACCTCGGAAACAATGGAATAGGTTTTGGGATACGCGGACGATCTGCCTGGCAATCTAAGCTCCCATGAGGAAGGCAGCCAGTCCAGCCGCGGCAGCGGCTGCGCGTTACCGTTCACTTCCACGACGGATTCGATTGGGCCGGCTCCGAACAGCACCGGAAATTTGTCCTTGCGTACCATTGTGAAGGTCTGTTCGATTCTCTTTACCTTGGCCGATTCAGGCCTTCCGTTCGTGACGAGCTTTTGATTACTATCAATAGAAGGTACGGGTTCCTCCTGTTTCTCTAGAAGTGATTCCTCCCAGCCTCCTCCATTATATAGAGCCTTCGTTTCTCCGCGCCAATAGCTGCGCTGCGTCGTTGTAACCGTCATGACCGGTGAATAGTCAAACTTAAAACCATTGCCGAGCTGCTCATCGTTACGGCTGTAGCCGGAGCGGCTGTCGCCTGTGCTCTTCAATATGCCGGAGCTTACGCCTTTATCCCCGACGAATGAAGCCACCTCTTCGCCGCGGGCTTCTCTCCAGGCTGTGTAAGGATCAGTCAGCAGCGGTTTAATGGAAGGAACGAACAGACCTGCTCCCATGACAAGCGTAATAATAACCAGAATCGGCAGAAACAAGCTAATCGGATATTCCAGCAGATGCTCCCAGTTGTCGGGATGCCTCTTCTTAAATGCCGAGAAATGACTGGCTACGAGCCAGCCCAGGCCAATAAAAACAATCCAGGCAATTTCATCCCATAGATAGATCGGAGTCAGCAGCGAATCCGCAAAGGTTAAGGACAGCAGCGCCAATCCTACAATCGTAATGAGGAATATCCGGCGATTTCTCATCCATACGATAATATTATAGATGGCCCAGACAGAGAGGCTGATCCATATAATAGGAGAAAGCTGCTTTACTTGAACGGCAAGAAAGTTGATCCAATCGGCCGCGTGCTTCTTATCCCCCTCGAAAGGAACCCAGACGTAGCCGGAGTAGGCGGCATTGATAGCTAGCAATAGCAGCAGCTGAACGAAACTCGAATACAGTTTCGAAGGAATGAGAACAATGGCAATCGCCGAAACGAACAGGACACCGTTCACGACAGTGAACGTCTCCTCCCACCAATAATCCCCTAAACAGCGGATCCATTGATAAATGAGTAAAGCTCCAAACACGGCAGACAGCTTGTGATACACATCGCCTGTAAGCCATTTGAAGGTAGCGCGGTATGCCTTACTCATGCACTCCCTCCTTCCAGAACATGCGGAAGCTCCTGCAGCGTCGATAGCTGATGGATGGTAAATCCGCTTCTATGCAGCATGCGCAGCCATTCCCCGGAGCGTGCATCGACACCGGCCTTAGACCCTGGAGCATCCCCCTTCAAATGAACGAGGACAGGCATAACGCCTCTGCGGCTCAGCCACTCCATTGCAAGTATAGTCTCCTCCCCAGCCTGCGGGCTGACGATAACTACTAGCGAACCGGGAGGAACAAGTGCCGTCGATTGCCGAAGTGCCCGGTAAAGCGGTGTTTCGCCATCGGCTTGAACGCGAACAAGATGATTAAGCATGAGCTCTCGTTGATCGGACTTCGAAATTGCAGCGAAGCCTTCCGTTTTCTTGCCCACTGAAACAAGCCCCATTGCCGTCGATCTGCGAAAACCGAAATCCAGCATGGAGGCGGTAACGGAAACCGCAAGCTCGAATTGATCCGGTTTTTCATAGGCGCCTGAATAACGATCAAGTACGAATACGGTACGAGGCAGAGATTCGCGCTCGAACTCCTTGGACTTCCAGTTCCCTGTCTTCGCCGTCGCATTCCAATGGATGCGGGAAAGCTTGTCTCCATAGATATATTCTCTTACGCCATTGATCTGTGTCGTTTCCTTGGAGGAAAGCCTTGATGCCGATGTGGAATACGGCCCCTTTGAGCCGCGCTTGAACAGCTGCCAGTTGCGTATCGGCACGACACGCGGGTAAACGCTGAATGATTGCTCCGATAAGAAGCTGCCGGCATGCTCGAACAATCCGAATATGTCACGTGTCGAGCATTCAGTCGGAGCGAAATGGTAGATCCCCCTCTCAAGCGGAGGAGTCGTGAAGCTGACAGAGCCTGTTCTTCTATAATTAGGTACGAAAGAGGCCTCGAAAGGTACAGCCGAACCGTTCTGAGAAAGCAGCCGATCACGAACGAGCACATAAGGAATAGGCCAAATCCCGGGAATTTGCACAGCTAAATTAACCTCAAGACGGGTTCCGGCAGTTAATGTCTGCTCGCCGGTTGTATTCAACCCGTTCACTAACCGGCGATTTCCCGACACATGTGCGATCCCGCTCCACCGGCCAAAGACCAGATAAATCACAAGCACGTTGAAGATACAAAATAACATGAATGAAGTCTTGCCGCCCTGAAACAGCAGAAATAACAAGGATATGACATAGAGTATGCCGATTACACGCCATCTCATCGTTGTCGCTCTTGCAGTAAGCATAAGCTCTATCGCTCCATCCTTACGGGCACATTCGTCTCCTTGATCACCTGCTCAATTACATCCTCGGTCGTCAAACCATTCAATCTGGATTCCGTATGCAGCATGATCCGATGAGCAAGCACCGATGAGGCCAGTAATTTAATATCGTCAGGAATGATATAGTCCCGTTCATTGAGGAAAGCATTCGCTTTGGCAGCAGCTGTCAGCGATATGGCAGCACGCGGGCTAGCCCCGAGCTGAACGCCGGCGTGCTCCCTTGTTCCCCGTACGATCCGCACCAGGTATTCAGCCACCGCTTCGTCCACATGCACCTTATTGACGGTTTCCATCATGCTTCGAATCTGATCAATATCGGCAACTGACGACAGCAGCTCAGCCGGAGACGAGGAGTTTGGCGAGAGAATCATCTGCCGTTCTGTTGCGGCATCCGGATAGCCGAGTGAAATCTTCATCATGAAACGGTCCAGCTGCGCTTCGGGCAGCGTGTAAGTACCGTCAAACTCAATAGGATTCTGCGTGGCTACCAATGTAAAAGGGATCGGCAATTGATAAGAATCGCCATCCACGGTCACATGACGCTCTTCCATCGCTTCAAGCAGTGCCGATTGAGTCTTCGTTGTCGCCCGGTTAATCTCGTCGACGAGCAAAAGGTTGGCCATTACCGGACCCGGTCTGAAAATAAAGGTTTCATTCTTAGGATGATAGATGGCAACACCAGTTATATCTGTAGGCAGCAAATCCGGATTACATTGAATCCGTCTGAATTGTCCGCCGATCGTTTTTGATAACGCTTTCACAAGCTGCGTCTTTCCGGTTCCCGGAACATCCTCAATTAGTACATGTCCCCCGGCCAGCAATGCGGTCAAAAGACGTTCGATTTCGATTTTTTTACCCAGGATGCAGCTCTCTAAATTTCGCCTTATGACATTTACCATTAAGTAATCTGCGTTTCGATTGTCCATGTAAAACCCTCCTGGATGTAAGATAGGTGTCGATGTTATTATTTTACAAAAAATACATCTGACCGTATAGCCGCATATCCAACAAAAAAAATTGGAGAATCCCACAGGGACCCTCCAATTTAGCGGTTATCCTTTCGGCCTGATGACTAAAGCGGCCAAGAAAGAGAATATGATTGCCGCTGAAATACCGGCACTTGTTACAGAGAATATCCCCGTAATGACGCCGATCCATCCGTCACGGTGCAGCTCTGTCAGCGCTCCGTGCACAAGCGCGTTACCGAAGCTCGTAATGGGAACGGTCGCGCCTGCGCCCGCAAATTTGATGAGCGGATCATACCACCCTAATCCATCAACGATCGCTCCGGCGACGACAAGTATCGACATCGTATGCGCTGGGGTCAGCTTAGCCACATCAAACATGAGCTGTCCAATTACGCAGATGGCGCCTCCAACAAGAAAAGCCCATAAGAATATCATAGTTGACCTCCTTCAATTAATGCTGGCTTTCAATGGCGACGGCATGCGCAATACATGGAATGCTCTCGCCTTGCTGATAGGATAATGGAGAGAGCAGCGCGCCTGTTGCGACAACGAGAATCCGCTTCAGCTCCCCCTGATTCACCCGTTTAAGCAGATGACCATACGTGACGACTGCTGAGCAGCCGCAGCCGCTCCCCCCCGCCTGCACCTTCTGATTCTGCACATCGTAAATCATCAAGCCGCAATCCCCAAACACCGTTTCTTCCATCGGTACGCCATCGCGGGTAAGCAAATCCTTGGCAATGGAGTGCCCTACCGTTGCTAGATCTCCCGTGACGATCAAATCATAATCACTCGGCTGGCGGCCCGTATCGTTAAAATGCGACTGAATGGTATCAACTGCTGCAGGTGCCATGGCTGCTCCCATATTAAAGGGATCGGTGATGCCGAGGTCGACGATTTTCCCTATGGTCGCACATTGAATAACAGGACCTTCACCATCGGGAGCAATGACGGCTGCACCCGCTCCGGTAACGGTATACTGTGCGGTTGGCGGTTTTTGCGAGCCGTATTCGGTCGGGTAACGGAACTGCTTCTCCGCCGTGCAGTTATGGCTGCAGGTACCTGCCAGTACATACTGCCCTGATCCGGAATTTACAATCAACGATGCAATCGCAAGGGATTCCATCGAGGTCGAGCAAGCACCGAAAACCCCCAAATAAGGTGCGCCGATCGTTCGTGCAGCAAAGCTGTTGCTAATAATTTGGTTCATTAAATCGCCGCCGACATAAAACTGCAGCTGCTGCTTATTGACTTTTGAATTTTTAAGCGCGATATCCGATGCCTGCTCGAGCAGCAGACGCTCCGCCTTCTCCCAGCTCTTCTGCTGCATATCAAGCTCAGGATGAACAAGATCAAAGTCAGAAGCAAGCGGGCCTTCTCCTTCATCTGGCCCAACGACAGTGCCTGTCCCAATAATGACCGGCCTCTTATCGAACCACCAGGTTTGTTTGCCACGCAGCATGCTTAATGACCCCCTATGCCGAATATCAAGTAAATGATTGCGACGAAAAAGGCCGCCACAGTCCCAAATACGATAACCGATCCGGCAAGTTTGAACATGTTCGCGCCAACGCCAAGGACGAGTCCTTCACTTCGGTGCTCTAATGCCGCCGAACACATCGAGTTCGCAAATCCGGTAACGGGAACTGCCGAGCCGGCACCCGCCCACTGCGCGATTTTGTCATACACCCCAAGGCTCGTCAGAATGACAGAGATCAGAATCATTACTGCAACAGTCGGATTGCCTGCCTCTATCCGTTCCATATTAAAGGCAGTTATGAAAAACTCCTGAACGGCTTGTCCGATGAAGCAGACAAAACCTCCAAAAAGAAATGCACGAACACAATTTGCTCCAATCGACCTGGACGGTTCGCGTTTCTTCGCAAAGGTTTGATATTCTTGGGGCGACATGGTCATTTTTTTGTATTTGCCTTGTCCTGCGTTCTTTGTTGCCACTTCTTCGTTGTACCCCCTTAATTATGCTGCACAGCTATCATAATTAAGTATTTGTAAGAAGCTTACTTGTTATGCCAGTGTTAACCGGAAGATCTGAAGATGCTGCAAATACAGCATGAGGCCCTTTCTATTCTTAACAACGCGACTTGGGGCTTGTTCGGCATTCGCGGCGTACTTTCTGCACCGCGCGCAGCTCTCGTCGTGTGGCGATACGTATTGGCAGTGAACCACAATGACGCCAGCGCATCTATACTGGATAATTACAGCTATTTCGTGCTTTAGATGTTCAAACAAGCGCTATCCTGGAAATATCCAGTTTTAAAAGCCTAATTGAGCTCCAAAGGGCTCAGTTGGGACGATTTAACTGTATCGATTACTGTATAGATGCATCCTTAATCGGATGGCAGTCGTTTTAACTGTACGAATTCCAGTATAGGCCCAGGGTAACAGGTATCTTATGTCTGATAGAAAGGGAAGTTCGATGATGTCGGGGCTGTACCATAAGTCATCGAAGAAAACACATGGAAGAGCGAATACAGGGATCAACCTGCCCTGCCATTGGACTTGCAAGAAGATGCTGAAAAACCATCTCATTCGTATCGTCTACGATGCCGCGGATCAGCTCAGTATGAGTATCTACAGGCAGTGTCGGACGAAAAAGAAAATGGAAGTACAGGTTGGATGACCTGAGCTTCCATTTTTTGTCGTTTATATATCTCTTTTAAGTCAGTCTCTGGTTAACGATACTTTATTATTTATGGAGAAAATGGATAATTATCCATGCAATCCCACACCTGCTCCTCTAGATCATGGCGACGAGCAGCAGAACGACAAGCAGGACATAAAGCACAAGCGCGAGCCACAGGATCGATTGCATTTCTTTGCGGTGCATTTGAAGGACAGCTCCTCTCAGCTGTTTATAGGCATTTGTTCATCATATGCGGGCATACGCGGATGCGGAGATTGTCCGATTCGATTTGGCTATATGCACTAACCGGAAGCCCTGATAATGAGCCTGGCGGATAACGTAATTTTCTCGTGCTGAGCTTCAGGGCGCAGACGTTTGCGAACGAAGGATTCTACTGCTCTAATGCCCAGCCATTCTTTGGCCAGATCAACCGTGGTCAGTGGAACCGCGGCTTCCAGGCTTGCTGCAGTATTATCGATCCCGACAACCCGGCAGCCTGCTGGAATGGGAATTTCCCGGCTTTGAAGAAGCTGCATAAGCGCTAGTGCAATTTCATCATTCGCGCAAACAAAGCCACCCGGAAGAAGCGATGCGGCTCCGGCTGCGAATTCTTCAGCTTCCTGGCTGGAATAGACATCAACGGCCGCTTGGATTCGACGTTCAAGTGACTGCCGCCAAGAGGGGCCTCCATAGGGAACGGTCCATTTTTTCAGCTGCAGTTCGATTCTGGGCTCTTGACCGGTGAGTAATGAATTTGATGCGGATTGAAGAGAATACTTAGAGGATTTTGCCGACTGTGATTGCGATTCTTCAAGCGCTAGCCTGCACCCCCAGAAACGTTCGCGAAAGCTTACCGCAAAGCTGTCCCTTCCGACAAACACGATGGATCTGCAGCCTTGAGACAGTAAATGATGGCATGCCATTCGCCCTGCTTCAATATTGGCATTAAGTACGGCATCCGCAAGAATGACCGGTTCTTCGTGATCGACCAGAACAATGGGCAATCCCTTGCGATTGATGAGCAGCAAAGTCTCTGATGGGCATTTGCCTACCATAATGAACCCGGACACATGGTTGAAGCTCTCTTCATTTAATAGAATTTGCACGGGCGAAGTGGAAGAATGATCACGTTGAAACGTAAAAAAATGGGGGCGAAGATGATGTTCTGCACAGCCTGCTTCAATTCCCTGCTGCACCCGTTGCCAGAATGTCGGCTCATGGGTATGCCGCTCATCGAGTCCGATCCAAACCAAGGGCATAGGAGCGTCATTCCCTTGCTCCACTTGTAAATCACGGTTTATCGTCCCATCGGTGCCTCCCCCATTACGGACCCGATATCCGAGTGCCCTGGCCATGGCCGCCACTTCTTTGCGCGTAGCGTCACTAACTCCCTCTTTACCGGAAAGAGCTTGGGAAACCGTATATTTGGACACGCCGAGACGGTCGGCGATTTGCTGCATGGATACCTTTTGTGCCATGTTCGACTGCGCTCCTCTTTCATTACGGCGAATGATTAATAATTATAAATAAATTCAATTGACTTTTGATCGATTAAGCTCTATTGTAAGCGCCGAGATAAACGTATTATAACCTAACAATCCTAACAAATGAAGTAAACCCGCATAATTGCAAATCAGCTAACAGGAAGGTGTGTCTATCATTGAAAAATCTAGTGTTGTTCTACGATCAGGCTTTTCCATTCGCAGGGGAGCGTCCGAGTGGGCAGGCGTTGTCCAAACTAAAGGAACAATTTAAAGTTGTAAATGCAGAACAATTGGAGACCCAGCTTGCCGAAGCGGATGTTTATATCCATCTTCACGGTACGTTCTTCCCCAAACAAGCATGGAGCGCGATCCTCAATCATGTAAGCCAAGGCAAAGGGCTTGTATTCGCAGGCGGCGCCCCTTTCAAAACACCTGTTTATCAAGAGAACGGCAAATGGGTTGAAGAGCTCGAGCAAACGGCTTACCATCAACAGCTTCATATTAATGAAGCACTGGTCGTTTCGACTGCCGGCATCAAAGACCTTAAGGCGAATGCAGATCTTCCATTATTCTCCGACTACGAGTCGTTATTTAACGTGGAATCCACTTACGGCCTCGTTCTTCATGTAACCCGCACCGATGACCGTCCAGGCGAGCTTGGCTCAGGCGGACCTATGGATGCACATATTTATCCGCTTCTTAGAGGAATCAGCGGTGATGGTCTTCAGCGCGAGCTATCGGCTCCTGCTGTATTGCTTGAGCATACCAAGGGTAAATTCAGCGGCGGCCGCTGGCTCTTTCTCAATCAATCGATTCCAAGCAGCTTCTGGCAGGGCGAAGGCGTAAAAGCACTTTCCGACTGGGCAGCATTTGCAGCTCACGGGGTAACCGAGCTTTGGCTGAAACCAAACTACGGCTCTTATGAGCTGGGTGAACGTTCTGTACTGATGCTTCAAGGCCAGCATTTGCTTCCTGCCCGCCGGCAGCTCACGGCTGCGCCGTCTGTGAAACGTAATAGTCCGCTTGCAGATAACAAAATCAGCTGGACCTTCAATATAACGGTCTACAAAGCGAAGAACAGTCAAGAAGCGGTATCCAATCCGGTCTTCGTCTATGATGCAGAGCGCTTTGATACGGTTTGGGAGGGAAAATCAGAATTCGGTATCGGCCGCGAGCTGGCTGTTACACGGATCACTCTTCCTTTTGAAGTGGAAGCGGGTTACTATGCAGTGGAATGTGTAGCGGTGTCGGGCACAGGCGACCACAGAACGCTTCGTCAAGGTTTCTGGGGCTTCGATCAGGAACTGCTTCAATCCGGTGAAATGATTACATGTGACCGCGATTATTTCTGGAAGAACGGAAGTCCTCTTCCAATCGTCGGTATGACTTATATGACCAGCGATGTCGCACGTAAATATCTATTCCTCCCTAATGCAGCGGTATGGGATCGCGATATGGCTCAAATGAAACGTGCCGGAATTAACGCAATCCGGACAGGTATATGGACGGCTTGGCGCAATATCATGTTCGTTGACGGTCATCCTTACGAGGAAGTGCTTCGTGCCATCGATGCTTTCTTCCTTACAGCCAAGCGTCATGATCTAGAAGTGACCTTCAATTTCTTCTCCTTCACGCCTGAGTGCTGGGAAGGGGTTAACCCGTTCCTGGATCCGCGCAGCGTAGAAGCGCAAAAGCGCCTGATCTCTGCCGTTGTTACCCGCCATGCTCAATCGGCGCATGTACACTGGGATCTTATCAACGAGCCTTCCATGTTCGATCCGAAGCGTATCTTCAGTCCTGGACCACGCTCCAGCCATGATGAGTTCGAACGCGCGCATTTTAAACAATGGCTCATCGAAAGGCACGGAACGATCCGTCAGCTTCAGGAGAGCTGGAATATGACGCCGGCAGAATTGCCTTCCTTCGAAGCAGCGAGAATCCCTGAGCCTTCGGATATTAACTTTAATACGACCGAACAGCTCCCCAAAAAAGGCGGCCTATGGCTGGATTACACGCTCTTCTCCATGGACATGCACAACCGCTGGGCGGCGGATCTGATTGATACCATCCGTTCCATTCAGCCTAAGCAGCTTGTTACAGTCGGACAAGACGAAGGGCTTGGCTCCCAGCGTCCATCACCGTTCTTCTATGCAGAAGCGGTTGATTATACAACGGTTCATTCCTGGTGGAAAATGGATGATCTCGTGTGGGACGGCATCTTCGCCAAAGCAATCGATAAGCCGAATGTTATTCAGGAAACCGGTATTATGTATGTGGAAACGCCGGATGGACGAGCCAAACGCAGCGAGGAGGAGCTTCGCAACATTCTGGAGCGCAAGTACGCCTATGCGTTCTCGACAGGCGGCGCCGGAGCTGTACAATGGATCTGGAACATTAACTTCTACATGAACAATGTCAATGAGTCGCATATCGGAGCATTGCGTGCTGACGGATCGGAGAAGCCGGAAGCATCGGTATCTTATGACCTCGGTTCGTTCATGGGGCAAATCGGAGATCTCTTCGTTGGACGTGAGCTGGAGGAAGTTGCTGTTGTCTTCCCTTACTCCAATGATTTCTCCAACCGCCCTCTTGCTTATGAAGCAACGGCCAAACTGGTTCGGACGTTGTCTTATTCCCTGAATGTTCATGTTCGCGGGCTTAGCGAATATCATCTTGACTCACTCGCGACTTCGCAGCCTAAGCTCATCATCGTACCAAGTGCGCATAACTTCAGCAGCGAAGCATTGGAGAAGCTGGTCAATCATGTTCGCGTGAACGGCGGAACCCTGCTCATTACTGGACCTGTAGGCCTTGATGAATACTGGCGTCCGGTTAATCGACTTACTTCGGAGCTTGGACTTGAAGGATTCAAGTTGAGCAATTTGCTTCGTGAAGAGCTGCTTGAGCTTAACGGACGTGTAATTCCAGTATCGTTCGGAGGCGCTCATATTGCCAAAAGCAACAAGCAAACTGCCGGAGCAGGAGCTGCGAAGCTTACCCAGGTGGAGCTCGGAGCAGGTCGTCTGATCTGGTGCCCGCTGCCGCTTGAGCTTAACGAACGCCGCGAGCCGCTTGAAGCCGTCTATACGGAAGCACTCACCAAAGCCGGCGTAGCTGCAGAGCTGGAATGGCTGCATGGCGGCGATCTGCCAGGGGTTTACGGCCGTAAAATCAGCTTCGCTAAAGGCGCATTGTACATCTTCGTCTCTGAGCTTGGAAGCGATGCTGCAATCGAAGTGCGCGACAGCAAATCCGGCAAACGTTATTCGTTTACACTCGGACAAGAACGTTCCGTTATGTTTGCCGCGGATGAAGCCGGTCAGCTTCGCGCGGTTTACCGTCCGAATGAAGTGACCATCGACGTCTTGGAATAAAATTACCATACGTATAAATCACAAAGAGGCTGACTCAAAAGGGATGAAAGTCATGACAATCACTCCCTAATTTGTCATCCTTTATAAATGGCTGTACAGTTCAATCTGACTGTACAGCCATTATCTTTTTGCCACCGCTGCCAGTTAAATACTCATGCAGAGCTGATTCACAGGATTGTTGCTTTCAATGAATAAAAGAAAGAGTGGAAAGTCTATCCATATGTCATCTTGGATGACTTATAGGTAGGACAGCACCTCTATCCTCTATCCTCTATCCTCTATCCTCTATCCTCTCTCCTTCCTATCACGGAATAAGAAAGCTACACCTTAACCTAAACTGGAATTCGTACAGTTAAAAAGAGTGCCATCCCCCTGAGAGTGCCTCTATACTGCAATCCATACAGTTATATGGCCCAAAAGAGCCTTAAAGAGCCCAATTCGGCATTTATAACTGGAAATATCCAGTATAGCGCTCATTTGAACATCTAAAACCCGAAATATCTGTAATAATCCAGTATAGATGCCTGCAGGCTAGCGCGAATGCTGGACACACAGCAAGTTAATCTCATTTGAACATCTAACGCTCCGAAATAGCTGTAATAATCCAGTATAGATGCCTGCAGGCTAGGGCGAATGTCTAACACGCAGCAAGTTAATCTCATTTGAACATCTAACGCTCCGAAATAGCTGTAATAATCCAGTATAGATGCCCGCTGGCCGTTGCGATGTCTAACACGCAGCAAGTCAATCTCAAATGTATAACTGGTTGCCCCGAAGTTAAGATTCGAAAAGGCCCACTTTTACTTCGCACATCGGCTGTGCCTTTGCTATACTAAGATTATCTATTTATTTCCAAAATTTTTTATAGAAAGGAGCAGGAGGATGGAGAAGAAATCAACGGATGCGGCAGCATCGGCACCACCCGAATTTCGCTTAACAAGCATTATGGTGCCCTTATTCGCCATTATAGCAGGCGTATTCATGGTTATTCTGGATTCCACAGCGATGAATGTGGCTTTGACCAGCCTGGTCAAAGATTTTAATTCGCAATTACCGACGCTGCAGTGGACAGTAACCGGATATTTGCTGGCTCAGGCAGCTGTAATTCCGCTCGCAGGGTGGCTGTCGGACCGGTTCGGCGCCAAAACTATTTTCCTCATGTCCGTTATCCTGTTTACGATCGGTTCCGCGCTCTGCGCAACGCCAAACACAGCGGAATGGTTAATTGTGTTCCGCGTACTGCAAGGACTCGGAGGCGGTTTCGTGCTTCCCGTTGCTATGGCTTATGTGTTCCGTTTAAGCCCCCCTCACAAGGTCGGCGCAGTCATGGGAATGATGGGCGTGCCTATCTTGTTTGCTCCGGCCATCGGCCCCTCACTCTCGGGATGGCTTGTTGAATATCACTCTTGGCGCTGGATCTTCCTCCTAAACCTGCCAATTGGCATTATCTGTGTGCTGGTCGGCTTGAAATTCCTGCCTAAAGTGGATCGTAACGCGGTTGCAGGAATGGATTGGATAGGCATGATTCTGGGACCAATTGCTTTCTCCGCTTTATCTTACGGGGTTAGCGAAGGCGCTCATAGCTGGTCCTCAGGCAAAACAATCGGGGGACTCATTATTGGCGGGGCTGCTCTTATTGCCTTTATTATTACTGAACTAAAGGTTCGTACACCGCTGCTTGAGCTTCGCGTATTCAAGTCTATCGACTTCTCCATCGGGATTGTCGTGCAGTGGGTCGCTCAATTCGCCTTGTACGGCGCGATCTTCCTTATGCCGCAATTCCTGCAGCAGGTGAGAGGTTATGGTGCCTTCGACACCGGACTGATCCTTATTCCACAGGCAGTCGCATCAGGTTTGATGATGCCTGTGGCAGGTTTCCTGTATGACCGAATCGGAGTCCGGTGGCTCGTCGTTGCAGGTCTTAGCCTCGTCTCAGGCGCAATTCTTCAATATTCCTATATGGATGGCACTACGGTCGGAAGCGACTTGACGATCCCGCTCATTATGGCAGGGATGGGCATGGGGCTGATGATGATGCCGCTTAACACCCACCTGATGAGCAAGGCTCCGCGCAGCTTGGTCAGCCGGGTGACTTCCATTACGAACGGCCTGCAGATGGTTATCAACTCGCTTGCAGTTGCAGCGCTGGTGACCATTCTGACATCACGAGTGAAAACTCACGCGGGCGAGCTGCAGCAAGCCGCTGGAGATGCCTCGAAGATGAGTGAATCCGATACGCAGCAAATGCTTGTAACAGCAGGCATTCATGGCTTCGACGATACCTTCCATATCATGATCTTCATCGCTTTGTTCGGCGCTCTGCTTGGTCTTTTGCTTCGGCGTACTAAGAAAGCTGCCGCTGCCGTTACCGGGGAAGCGGATGCTCAGGCCAAAGCCGGTCTCATGCACGGATAATCCCTTATCCACATTGATATGATTAGAACAGAAAAGCCCAGGCCAGGATCGTATCATCGATCTTGACTTGGGCTATTTCCGTTGTGGATATCCTACTTCTGTCTATTATAACTTTGTTCCCATAGACAGCTATTCATACCAGATTGTTTTATCCTCTGCACCGTGGCGCCGTCCTGCCGGCACTGCCATATCGGGGATGCCCAGGTAAATGAACCCGAGCATTTTGTCCTGCGGATTGAGCCCGAAGCTCTCGTTCATCATCGGGTGATAACAAGGTTCACCGGAGCGCCATACGGCACCTAATCCCAGCGCATGAATGGCAAGCAGCATATTCTGGATTGCCGCATTGACTGCGCCATATTCCTCCAGCTCGATAACGTCTTTTCGATCACTCGGTTTTACCGCTGCAGCAATAATGACAGGTGCACGAAACGCCTTCTTCCGCGCAGCCTCAGCCTTAACCACAATCTCAGGTGAATCCGGATCTTCAGCGCCGGCTGCCGCAATACGAGCTAATGCATCGCCTAAGCGGTTTCTGCCGTCACCGGTCAGAACAAAAAACTGCCATGGCTCAGTCAGCCTGTGATTCGGTGCCCATATTCCAGCCTCCAAAATCGACTCAATCGTTTCCCTCGCAATCGGATCCGGCTTCACTTTACCGATACTTCTTCTTGTACGAATCGCATCCATAACATTCAAGGTCGGTTTCCTCCTAAACTATCGTTTCTATCTCTTTATTCTAGCATAGATAGCTGCTGCTCTTCACGGGGCGGCTGACCCTGCCGGAAGCCTTGAACCAGTGTGAGAAGACCGAAGGTGAACTCCGATTCCCAATTCGAGCTTGTTGAAAACAAGGGAAGACTCTCGTTATTCATCATGCATTCTCCGGATACCAGGGATTCAAATGGATCAGCACCTCATCCACATCATGATGCTGTTCCATAATTCCCCGCTTGATCTCGCGGGAGATATCATGTCCTTCTTGGATGGTGAAATGTGCTGAAATACTCACTCTTACATCAACCAGGACATAGTGGCCATGCTCTCGGGCACGCAGGCGGTCAATTCGTTTGACCTCGGGAACGGACTTGATTTGAGCGGCAAACGCGTTCAGTCTTTCCATACTGACGGTTTTCTCCATCAAAACATCCATCGTTTCCTGGGACATCTCGACTGCAAGCCTAAGCACAAGCAGAGATACGATAATCCCCGCAGCAGGATCTCCATAAGCTAAAAAATGAATATCGTAAGCATCACCAATTAATGCCAGCGTGATACCGACAACAGCGGCAAGCGAAGCATAGACATCAGCAAGATGATCATAAGCAGTCGCAATTAAGCCTTTACTGTTGGTCTGCCTGCCGATTCTGATGGTGTAGATATATAATATTTGCTTCCATATCAGTGATATGACAGCGGCGACCAGCGCAATCATGCTGGCTTCTGACGGCGTATGAAATAAAGAGGCCACAGCATGATAACCAATATACAAAGCAGCCAATCCTAGAATGATAGCAACAATGCCGGACCCGAGCACCTCTGCTTTACCATGGCCATATGGATGATCTTCATCGGCAGGCAGCTTCGAAATTCGCATGGCGCTTAAAGCCGCAACTGTCGCAATAACATCCCCTGCGTTATGCACTCCATCCGCCAATAATACGGGACTTGCGAATACCAGACCGACGATGATTTTCAGAGCGGTTAATATTAGATTGCTGATTAAACTGATCCATACAGCAATGATGGATGCATTGTTCCCCTTACTCATCTTTGATGCCCTCCACCAGAAATTTTTCCCCGAGGAAACAAAAACCCTTGACCTGGGATGGTCAAGGGTTCGGAAATTTTTCGTTGTATGTAATCCAAATTGGTTCGTTGCTTCATCATATTCACCACATTGAAATAAGACATTCGATAATTATATCATGGGCAGCCTATTCTGAAAAGCATCTTATAGATAAAGAGATTGCCCGCCGGTCAACGGGCAACCTGCGGACAATCCCGGTTATTTCTTATAGACCAGCAGCCTTATATACCTTATCGAAGCCTGCTTTGGAACGCTCTGCCAAGCTCTCCGGTGAATCTGTTGGCGCTGCAGCCGAAAGAATTTCCT
The DNA here is from genome assembly GCF_042656405.1 of Paenibacillus solisilvae. NCBI lineage: Bacteria > Bacillati > Bacillota > Bacilli > Caryophanales > Paenibacillaceae > Paenibacillus > Paenibacillus solisilvae. The sequence continues at coordinate 286,573 of NZ_JBHSOW010000080.1, forward strand.
GCGTTACAGCTCCTTTATACCCGATTCCGTTAAGCGCCCGCAAGAAGCCAGCCAAATCGATAACGCCTTCGCCCGGATAGAGGCGGCCATTGTCCAGCACATCTTGTACAGGCAAATCCGCTGCATCATTAATATGCACATGAACGATTTGATCGGCACGAAGAGCTTCAATATCTGCAATGGTCAGCTCGTTTGTATACCAGTGGTACGCGTCAAACAGCAGACCGACATTCGGCTCGCCGATCGCATCGATCCAATCGAGCGTCTCCTGCATCGTCCAAATGAAAGGATTCTTCCAGGCCGTGCGAAGATGATGAGGTCCTACGAACTCAAGACCGAGGCGAATTCCATAGCCGCCGAGAATTTGGGCACAGATGCGCAGGCGGCGGGTTGCAAGGGTCATGAAATGGGCAGCCTTCAGATCTGTTGCAGGCAGAATATACGTGCAGCAGCTTGTACATCCGAGCGCGGCAGCTGCTTCCGCAGCCTGGGCAAGCTTCACTATGCCTTGGCGGAAAGCTTCATCTGTCGAACGCCATTCAACGGGAAGACCGATTGAACCGATCACGACATTATTTTTCTTCAGCAGCTCGCGTGCACCATCTGCTCCATGACGTTCTATTAAACCTTTGGCATCCACATCTACCGCTTGGAAACCATATCTGCCTGCCAGCTCAATTAAATGCTCATCATTTTCTAATTTTCCGAGTCCAGCTCCGGAAAGTCCTCTTAACATCGTAATTCCTCCTCTTATTTATTATTCAATTACAGGTTCCAATCCAGCTTCACTTCATTGCCCGTACGGGACGATTCATAAATCGCATCAAGCACGAGGTTGTTTGTAAATCCGGTCAAAGCCGATGTAATCGGATGCTTGCCTTCGCGGATGCAGGCGAGGAAATGGCGGCTGAGACGGTTGCGTTCGCCCTCGTCGTTCTCCGGTCTGCTAAGCTCAGTTTCGGTTGCACGGTCGAACTTCTCCGTCAACAGCTTGCCCCTCGCGCCGCGATAGCTCGCTCCGCCTTCCGTCCCCATCAAATGAACGAACGGTGTATTGTCTGTATCCATATGAACGGCCCAGCTCACTTCAAGCGAAAGCGTGCTGCCGTCTTCCATTTTAATTAGTGCAGTAGCTAAATCCTCTACATCGTAAGTGCCTTCCCAATTCGGCTTGCCCCAAGTTCCGATCCCCATCTTGCGTGGTCCGAATTCCGCATAAGTTGCACCGTATACCGAAACCGGCTTCGGATTGCCCATCAGGTACAGAGCAAGATCCAGCATATGCACGCCGATATCAATCAACGGGCCGCCACCGGACTGATCCATACGGGTGAACCATGTTCCCCAGCCAGGAATCCCTTTTCGGCGGAACCAGCCTGTTTTGGCTGTGTAGATGCGTCCGAGCTCGCCGCGGTCAATCTGCTCTTTAATTTGCATCGGAACCGATTCCCAGCGCATTTGATGGCCGATCATGACGACTTTATCCGACTCCCGGCTTGCTTTCAGGATCTGCTTAGCCGCATCCGAATTGATGCCCATCGGCTTCTCTAGAAGCACATGTTTACCGGCTTGAATGGCACGGATCGCAAGCGGCGCATGAAATTGGTTCGGCACACCGATAATGACGGCGTCTACATCCGGACTATCGATCAGTTCTTCCGGATTTGCCAAAACTCTGGCAATGCCGAACTGCTTCGCTTTTGCTTCCGCAAGCGGAATATATGCATCTGTAATGGCAGTAATTTCACACTGATCCGCAAGCTTCGAAAATTCTGTCGCATGAACGCTGCCGATATTGCCGGCGCCAATGATACCGATTCTAATTTTGTTATCGCTTCCCACTTTATGTTTCCTCCCTGATTGATAACCTAACGTACCCTCATCTATGATAAAATAAATGAAGCAAGAAAGCTTGTCTAATTTTCGATAAACGTCTCATTATTTCGGAGGTACCGTTCCTGTTATGACTTCTTTTCCCGATTACCTGAAAACGTATCCAAATATGCATACCTCCTATCCGCTTAGCATGAAGCTGAACCATCTTTATAATGGATTTCGGGCACATCGGCATGATTTTCTCGAGTTCTCTTATGTAGTCAGCGGCAGAGGCTGGGAAACGATAAATGAAGTCAAACATCCGATGGTGCCCGGTACCTTCACGTTCGTTCTGCCTTATCAGGTCCATGAGCTGTTTACGGAGCCCGGAAGCACGCTTGTGCTGTATAACTGCATGTTCAGCATGGATTTGTTAATGGAATCCGGTCAGAATGACGGGCTGGCCGGCTTGATCGAGATGAGTCCCCTTCCCGCATTCGCTCAGTTTGAAGGCAAGCAGCGGGAGAGGATTCAATATTTAATTGAGGATATGCTGCAGGAATACAATGGAGATGACTCGTGGCGAACAACGGTATTGCAGCTGAGGCTGAAGGAAATTCTCGTCTGCTTCGACCGGTACCGGCGTGCTTCGTGGTTCGGCGATTTTGCACAAATAACCCCTTCCACCAGGGCAAGCAGCGCAGTCTGGCCGATCATTCACCACATTCACCGGAATTATCAAGAAGACTTGAACCTATCGGATTTGGCCGATCAATTCTCGATGAGCGTTTCTCGAATCAGTGAAGTCATCAAGCATACGACAGGACAAACCTTTGTTCACTTTTTGCATGATTTACGCCTTCGGCATGCATGCAGCCTGCTCGTCTCCACGGACATGAGCATGGTGGAGATTGCACTTGAGGTCGGTTACGGCTCGTACAAGACTTTCTCCCGAATCTTCCGGGAGAGCAAGGGTGTCGTGCCAAAAGATTACCGTAAAATGAGAACCCCTTCCATACAAACAGGCATGACTTTGATGTAGTTCCAGCAGATCAAAGCATGCCTGTTCATAGTGGGAATCGCGCATCTTAGGGCCGCCTATGGACCTGCTCGGCTGAATGACCTGTCATCATCACGTTATAGGAGAGCTGCTCCAAATACGCCAATTGCCGATTCACATACCTCGCATCACGTTTGACAATCCGGTTATTTTGAATGCGGTACGGATCGAAAATCATTTTCACCTGACCGTTGATTAACGTCAATTGAAGCAGTCCGGTATCCGCCCGCGTGCCTCTAATATAATCAGGGAACAGGAAATTGCCAATGGAGTACGCGATCGGTTTGGATTTATAGAATTCAAAACCCTGCAGAACATGAGGATGAGAGCCAACCACGGCATCCGCTCCTGCGTCAATCATTTTCCTTGCAAGCCGGCGCTGCCACAGCTCAGGCTTGCTGCTTCTCTCTACTCCCCAATGCATGAATACGATCAAATAGTCTGCGCCTGCGCTTTCTTTTCTTATTGCAGCCAATACTTTGGCAGGTTCATATGCGCCCGCCACTCCATATTTGCCTGGCTGCGCAATCCATTCCCAGGTAGGAAGGAATCTCGAGAACGCAGCGATTTTCACCGTTTTTCCTTTCAAATTCAATGTCTTGGCCGCATAAGCTTCCTCTTCGTTGTTACCGGCTCCCACATAAGCAAGTCCGTATTGGTTCAAGCTTCTGATCGTGTCCATGAACCCCCGCTTCTTATAATCGAGTACATGGTTATTGGCTAAGGACACCATATCAAATCCGGCATGCTTCACGCCAGCCAGCGCCCAAGGATCGGATTTGAAATTGAAAAGCTGATTGTTGTCCTTCTCCGTTGCCGTCGAAACCGAGGTCTCCAAATTTACGACCGCATAATCGGCTTTCGACACTTCTTTTCTAATCTGGTAAAATGGGAAATCCGCCCCCCGCTTGTGAATAGCCTTCTTCACGGATCCATCCATCATCAAATCACCGGCAAACACGATACGAATTGGCTCATGACTGCGTCTGTCTGCTTCCTTGAAGCCAGCATGGAAAATACCATGGACCGTGTGCCCGATTTGGTTTACATAGGAATACTCATTCTGCGAAGCCGAGCATTGGAGCAGCATAGCGATTGCGAGGATTTTCCAGCCCATGGTGGTGAATTCAACTCCTTTGGGCAGGCTTTGGGATTAGAAAGAAAACGCTCATGAAGCCTGTCGAAACCTTATTATGAGGTTTCACTTGGATATCCATACCCTCGCAGGCGTAGGTGTTTGATCATTTCTGTATTCATACACGTATAGAAATAGCTCCCGCATGCATCCAGAAATAGATGCAAACGGGAGCTATTGCGTTTAATAGGAGCTTCTGCCGGCTGAAGCGATTGAATCCGGCTTAGAACACGATTAATCCTCAATAGCCGCCTTGCGGGCATTGATGGCGTGAATGATCCCAGGTTCGAATTTAGGCTTGCGATCGTAGGTATACAGCCCGTTTACTTCCTGCTCCACATCATACAGCTGAGTGTAACAGAAACCGAACATGAGCGGATGATCCAGCAGGACATCCGTTAAACCTTTATAGCGGGTAATAAATGCATCCTCGCTGGTTGGACGATCTCCATAGCCCCATGATTTGGAGTCCGCCTGCTCCGGATTCCACCAGATTCCGCCGTACTCGCTGACAAAATACGGCTGACCGCCATATCTCTGACGATTCGGGAACGACTCAAATACCGCACCGCCGGACTTCATGGGCTCGTAACGGGCTTTGAACGATTCCGGATTCTGATCATAATCATGAACGTCAAAAATATCTGTAACCACATGGAAGTTGCCGCTTGTATCAATAACAGGCCTTGTCGGATCGACTGCCTTAGTCACTTGGTATACGATTCTCAGCACATCATTATCCTGCTTCTGACCGTCAAAGTCCCATGTTTCGTTAAACGGGCACCAGCCAATGATGGAGGGGTGGTTATAATCCCGCTCAACCGCTTCCATCCATTCAGGCAAAAACTGCGCCAGCCCTTTCGGGCTTGTAATATTAAGCCCCCAGTTGGCATGCTCGCCCCAGACCAGATAACCCAGACGGTCGGCCCAGTAGAGGAAACGCGGCTCGAAAATCTTCTCATGCAGGCGTGCTCCGTTAAATCCAAGCCCCAAAGAAATTTCAATATCATTGCGCAGCGCTTCATCGCTTGGAGCCGTGTAAATTCCATCCGGATAGAAGCCTTGATCCAGAACAAGGCGCTGAAAAACGGATTTGCCGTTAATACGAACCGCCTTGCCATCCAATTGAACAGAGCGAAGCCCAAAATAAGAGCTGACCTCATCAGCGATTCCTTTGGAAGCGTTCACTAGACGAAGCTTTAAATCATACAGCCGTCCATTACCCGGCTCCCATAAATGAATGTCGGATAAGGCAAGCGAAGCTTTGACGGCGGATGTTCCAGCTGTTACCTGCAGACGACCTGTATCCTGCCCTGCAAAGGAAGTCTCTGCCTCCAGTACATAACCGTTCGCATCTCCGGCAATGGATGCCTCCAGGTGGATGTATCCGTTTGCATAATCAGGTGTAATCCGCACTGAGGATAGGTAGGTAGCAGGCACACTCTCCAGCCAGACTGTCTGCCAAATGCCCGTCGTCCGCGTATAATCGCAGCCATGCGAATGAAATTGAGCGGACTGCTTGCCTCTTGGCTGCAAGCCGGAACGGACATCATCCTCCGCATAAACCGTTACTACCTGCTCGCCATCGGTTATTTGGTCTGATATATCGAAAGAGAATGAAGAATAGCCGCCTCTGTGCTTACCTACAGAAGTACCGTTAATCCATACTTCCGTCTCATAATCTACAGCCCCAAAATGAAGCAGAACTCTTCCCTGCTTCCATGATTCAGGTATTGTAAATGATCTTCTGTACCAGACTGCCGCCATGAAGTCTTTATTCTCAATGCCTGAGAGCTTGCTCTCCGGGCAGAAAGGAACAAGAATGCGCTGGTTCAGCTCATGCTTCGGGTTATGATAATCCCGCGCTTTGCCGCTTTTGCCGTGATCGATCTCGAACTCCCACTCCCCGTTTAAGTTCTGCCACTGCGAACGAACGAGCTGCGGTCTCGGGTACTCGGGTCTTGGAATTGACATTGATAATCGCTCCTCTGCTCTCACTTATGGATAGGCTCCAAATTCACCACCTATCTTAGCATCTTTACTTCTAAATTTGGATTAATTTTCTTAAAGAAAACATAGGCAATTTGTTTAAGATTTTTCATTGAAAATCAGACAAATATATGTTAAGAAGGTGAATATCTGGCGGCTGTTTGAAGTCAATACCAAAAAGACCGCCCTCTTGCCCGGCAGTCTTGATTTATAGGAGGATTTTCAAATTAGATATACTTACGCAGTACGGATTCCTTTAGGGCTAGAATGGAAGGCAATCGAATGGTTACTTCTTCGCCAGGCTTCGCTTGAATATCTGTAACATCAGCCAAAATGTAGTTCATGCTTAGTTTCCCGAGCGTAGGAATGGATTTGCTTCTCATCCATAGCTTTGGTTTTGCAAAGAAATGCTGATAAACGGTCCTCAAAACACTTTTCGGCTGCCGTATGAAATCAAAGCCGTCGTACCCTCCAAAGGAAATAACCGCAACCTGCATGTCGCGTTTTGCTTTGGAAGTGCATCCATAGCCTATATATTCCTTTTTCTTCACCGATCGGATGGATAGAATTTTAGTCTTTACCTTGTAAGTGGGAAGAAGGTCTATATCTGCTGCGGACGAGCGGAATCCATACATGGCATTCCCGATCCGAACCATGTCTAACTGCGACTCAGGTAAATCAATGCTGGCGGCGCTGTTGGCAATATGAAATAGGATTCGATCCTTACAATAGGACGTTATTAAGGTTTTGCACGCCATGAATGCCGCCCATTGCTTTTTTGTAAAAACAGGCTGTTTCTCGTATGAAGAACCAAAATGGGAAAAAACACCTTCCATTGTGACATGACCGCAGTCATCATAAGCGTTCATAAACGGTTCGATCTGCTCCGGCTCAAGTCCAAAGCGATTCATACCTGTATTCACCTTTAAATGAAAGCGTCCATGGTACCCGTTCTTAGCGCACAGAGCCTCATAACGATACAAATCAGCGATGTTATCGATTGTCGGAATCATACTTTCAATCAAACGCTCGTCAAAATACGGCGCTAGAATATGAACGGGTTTCGTAATGCCCGATTGCGCGAGCTGAATCGCTTCATCTACACTGTTGACGCCAAACCGATCAACTTGCGGCTCTATATAATGTGACAGCTCCACCATGCCAAGGCCGTAGGCATTGGATTTTACAATAGCCATGAATAGGGAATCGCCGCTGATTCTGCGCACCTGTTCAATATTATGATGAATATGGGAGACGTTTACTTCAACAAAGGATCGCAATAAGAACACCACCTGGAATAGACATAGCTTAGATTATTGACTTAAGCTTATCCCAGGTATGTTGCTTAAAGATCTCGACTTGTTTCCATGTTGTATATTTTAAATCGAAGGCTATCGGTTCAGCTCCGCGCTTCGCTTCATCATAACTCACTTCACTATCCGGTCAAATAAAAAATCAGCGATATGGACGGCTTTCATACTTTCGCTCCGGCCATGTTTATCAATGCCCAGCTTCATCTGAAGCAGGCATCCCGGGTTACTGGTAACCAGATAATGGGCTTTAGTTGCATTCGCCTTCTCCATCTTATGCTCAAGAATCTGACTGGCCATATCAGGCTGCGTGACATTGTAGATACCTGCCGATCCACAGCAGGATCCGGCATCCTCCATCTCCATATAGCTCACATTTGCAATTCCGCTGAGCAGCTGCCGCGGCCGGCTGCCGCCCTTCATCACGTTGCGTAAATGACAGGAATCCTGATAGGTAACCCGGATGGGGTTCTCTTCTGCCTCACGATCGGCAAAATTCAGCGGACGGCCCCGTTCAACCAGAATCGTACTGATATCCATGACTTTCTTGGCAAAACCCCTCGCTGCTTCCTGCCACTCTTGATCATCATGCAGCAGATGGTCATATTCCACTAAAATAGCTCCGCAGCCGCCGGCGTTGGAGACGATATAATCGACCCCTGCTTCCTGAAACGCCCGGATATTGTTCCTTGCGAGTTGTTTGGCCGTATCGCTTTCACCGCTGTGGGCATGAAGCGCCCCGCAGCAATTCTGGGTATCCGGAATGACAACCTCAAAACCCGCTTCGGACAGCAGCTGCACCGTCTTCATATTTGTTTCCGTGAACAGCACATCCATTAAGCATCCTCTGAACATGCCCACCGTACCGATTTTCTCTCCTTTTGCAGCAATGCGTGAGCCTAATCGCTCTACAATCCCCTTGCCGGATGCATCCGGAAGTATTCGCTCCATAGATGATAAATGCTCAGAGAATGCACCCACCACGCCTGTTTTCCGGACTAAAGCCTGAACGCCTGACTTCTTGTAAAGTTCAAGACTTTTCCCTAATAAACGCATGCGCCTCTGGTGAGGAAACAGCTGATCGAATACCAGCTTGCGGACACCCTTTATCCACCACCGGTGCTGCCTCGTATGGACTTCGACGGCGTCACGCGCCTGTTCGATCAATTGGCCGTATTTAACGTCTGCCGGGCAAGCGGGCTCGCAGGCCCGGCATCCTAAGCAGTGGTTCATCTGATTCTCGAAGCTTATGCCAGGCTCCATAATTCCGTCGACCGCTGCTTTCATCAGCGAAATCCGCCCTCGCGGCGATTCGGCTTCGACGCCCGTTTCTTGAAAGGTCGGGCATGCAGGCAAACAAAATCCGCATCGCATGCAGTTGGTCAGCTGTTCATAATCAAGCTTCAGGGTTAACGTCTCTTTGAGGGAAGCCGCCGCTGGCTTAGGCATGATCAATCACCACCCTGCGCCGCGATTCTTTGGCAAATATTTTACCCGGATTCAAAATATGTAAAGGATCAAAGGTTTGCTTAATCCCCTGCATAATGGCGATACCTGTTTGACCGACCTTCCATTCCAGGAAAGGCGCTTTAACAAGACCTACTCCGTGTTCTCCTGTAATCGTGCCGCCTAACTGGATTGCTGCTTCGAATATCTCTTCGAATGCGGCTTCAACCCGGTGAATCTCCTCTGTGTTTCTGGCATCTGTCGTTGCAGTCGGATGAAGATTGCCGTCACCTGCATGACCGAACGTGCAGATCTGAACCTGATGTTTCTCAGCAATCCGGTTAATCTCCATTACCATTTCAGCGATTTTGGAACGGGGCACTGTAGCATCCTCCAAAATCGTCGTTGGCCGAAGTCTCGCCAGCGCCGTAAATGCGCTGCGTCTTGCTGTTAACAGTTTTAGCGCCTCCTCCGCGGTGGCGGCGACACTGACGCGATCAGCCTGCTCCGCCTGGCAAATCTCACGGATACGTTCAATATCCCGCTCTACGCTTTCCGGGTCCCCATCCTGCTCAATTAACAGGATCGCTGCCATATCGAGCGGAAGTCCCAGCTTCGCAAAGTCATCGACGACGCGTATCGTTGGATTATCCATGAACTCAAGAGTAGCTGGAATGATGCGGTTCTCAATGATTGTAGAAACCGTACGGGCAGCGCCGTAGAGATCCTTGAACATGGCCAGCATCGTCTTCTTGAACTTAGGCGGCGGAATTAGTTTAAGTGTCGCTTCCGTAATAACCGCTAGCGTACCTTCGGATCCAATGAGCAGTTTGGTTAAGTCATAGCCGGCAACATCCTTCATTAGTTTACCGCCCGTGCGCATGATTTCGCCGGATGCCAGTACGACCTGGAGGCCGATGACATAATCTTTGGTCGTGCCGTATTTCAAGCCCCGCAGCCCGCCGGAGCATTCGGCAATATTGCCTCCGATCGTAGAAATCGCCATGCTGCTTGGATCCGGCGGATAGAACAGCCCCAGATTCTCGATATGCTCAATAAACTTTTTGGTGATTATGCCCGGCTGCACAACAGCTGTGAGATTCTGCATATCCACTTCTAAGATCGCATTCATACGGTGCATGACCATAACGATGCCGCCTTGTACCGGAACCGTCCCCCCGCATAGGTTCGTTCCCGATCCTCTGCTGATCAAGGGTATCCGGTTCGCGCTCAGAACCTTCATGATTGCGGACACCTGCGACGTGTCCCGCGGATAAATAACGCCGTCCGGCAAAGCCTGAAGCATTGGTGTGCCGTCATATGAATGGGTGACAAGGGATTCCATATCGTCTTTGAAATAAGCATCACCCACAATACTGCGAAGTGCTTGTTTAATTTGATTATCCAGCATGATTGCCCCCTATGTGATAAGCAGGTTTTTCGATAATTGATCATGTGATCTGATGACTTTTCTTTTATTTTAGCTTATGATTGAATGGTTGTATAGGATTAAATTGGAGGTATTTTGATGGCATTCCAGCAAGTTAAGCCGCAAAAGGGATCGGAAATCGTCATGCAGCACATCAAACAGCAAATTGTATCGGCCGCTTATCCTCCTGGCTCAAAGCTCCCGACTGTCGTCGAGCTGTCGTCGATTTTTGATGTAGGGCGCTCTACCATCAGGGAAGCGCTTAGCGCACTCAAAGCAACCGGCTGGGTGGATATCCGTCATGGAGGCGGAACATTTGTAGTGGAGAAAATCCCGGTGGATTCAGATAACGAAACGAATGGGAGGCTTTTCTTTTACCAGACCCAATCCTTCCAGGAGGTACTTGAGGTACGTAAGTTTATCGAGGCAGGCTGCGCGTCTCTTGCAGCGGAACGGAGAACAACGGATGATCTGATGCAGCTGGAGCAGCTTCTTCAGCAGATGGAACTTGCGGTGAATGACGAGGAGCAAAGCGAGCAATACGATATTCATTTCCACTTGTGCATAGCCAGAGCCTCTCATAATTCTCTCTTTATCAGCATGATGGAATCCATGACGGAGCGGCTGCAGGAAAGTATGAAGGAATCCCGCCGGCTATGGTTTTTCAGTGAAAAAGCTTCTGTCCGGCAGCTGTGCCAGGAGCATAAACGAATCTATGAAGCCATTAAGGCAGGCGACTCCAAGCTAGCTGGAGATCTAATCATGCAGCATATCTTGAAAGTAGACCGGGTTGTACAGGAGTTTGAAGCCGCCGGCGCTCCAGTGCTGGATCCGGATGAAACATTGTAACACCTGTTTAGACATAAAAAACGCTTAGATCTTTGGAATCTAAGCGTTCTTGAAGTATATTTACCTACTTATTCCTGTTTCCCGGATGCCGGTTATGGGGCAGCTTGCCGCCGGGATCCCCTCCGCCTTGACGCTTCTTATTCTGCAGATCTTTCTTCTGAGTATTATGCAATTTCTCCACAAATTCATGTGTGTCCGTCATGGAATAACCCCCTTGATTATAGAGTCTTGTGTTACTGTATCCATTTTGCCGTCAATCAAACAAATGAATTTGCTGGATAAATGGCTAATGCCGTGCATAGCCCATTCGTATTGAAACTGAAGCATTTGCCGGCATAATCATCAACCGGATGAGGAATACTGACATAATCTCCTTCAGGTAAAGTCATCAAATAAATGGTCTTCTCTCCAGCACCCGAGCGCTGAATATTCGTTATCCACTACTTCCGCTCTTCCTGATCTGATTTCCGTTTTATATGTCATGATGTATGGTAAGTAACGGTCATTGTTTACTCGAAATCATGCAAAAAAAAGCAGCGTTTGCAGCTGCTTCTTCTGGTAACTTATGCTAATAGTTTCTCTATCGGACCCCAGTAGTTCGTGTGCCATCCCGCTGACAGATGCTCGCCTTGACCTTCAGGAAATCCGGTATGGTCGAACATGAGCAGCGTCTGTGAACCTTGTTCCTTTAATTCGAATTTAACGATCGAATAAACGCCTTCCTCCCAATTAGCCACGCGCCAAGCTTGTACGATGCGTTTGTTCGGTACCAGCTCGATGCTGCGTCCCACAATCATACCTCCGAAGCAAGAAAACGAGCCGCCTTCTTCCGGATTAATCTCTGTTGGTGCCCCGCCTGATGCTTTGCTGAACTGTTCGCTGCTGATAAGCGCATCATAAACGCGATCGACGCCGGCTTGAAAGGTAACTTCTTGATGAATCGCTGTGGATGACATATTATACACCTTCCTTTAGCTGCAGTTGCAAGCAAGAGTAGTCATTGAATTGTGTGACTCCTTTGAATCTATATTTAGTGCATAGCTTGTTCGGACCAAGGGTCGACGCCGGGATCTTGTCCTTGCGCCAAGGATTGCAGACGGTCCATGTAATGCGTCCAGCCCTGCTGGTGTGACGCAGCTTCCGAAGCCGGCAAATCATAATGCTTCAAGGTCAGCAGAGTGCCGTTATCTTTGGGCGTCAGCCTGAACTCGACAGTGCTTGAGCCTGGCGGAACAACCTTCGACTTTTCCCAGCCCCATGTCATGACGATTTTCTCGTACGGGTTGATCTCCTTATATTCGCCGATTGCGATGTCGCTGCCATTAACGTCAATGCGATATTTGCCGCCGATGCTCGGCTCCAGCAGCACATGGCGCCCCATCCAACGAACCAGTTTGTCAGGGTCGGTAAAAAAGGAGAATAACGTTTCCGGACGGCATTCAATAAAAATTTCTTTCGTAATCGTATCACTGCTGCTGCTTGGATTCATGCTCTCTTCGCTCCTCCTCTTCTGCAGCTTCTTTCAGACGAAGTAAGCTGTCATCCCAGAAGCTCTCAATGTACTGCTTTAACTCTTCGAACCCTTCCCTCCTAATGCCGTAAATACGTTTGGTACCCGCCCGCCTAACTACGACAAGCCCGGCTTCTTCAAGAACTTTCAGATGCTGCGATATTGCAGGCGCCGAAATATCAAAATGTGACGCTATAGCGCTGGAGGTAAGTTCCCCATCACGGACAAGATATAGAATATCTCTGCGCCTAGGCTCCGCTAATGCGTGAATGGCTCGATCGATCATGGCATTAATTTAGCATGCACTTAATTAAGTGTCAACTTAAATAGTTCTTGTGCAATTGTAATTCGATCTATACATGGGAAACCGTGCAACATGTGAGTGATGTGTCAAAAAACGGAAATGAAAAAGAGCCATGAGGAGATCCGAAATCTCCCGCATAGCTCTTCAAATACCGTTTATGAGAAATCCTTTGGAGCAGCGGAATCGGACTGCTGCGGATGCTGTCCACAGCCCGCGATGCCCTTATTGTTAAGGGGCCCGAACCCTTCATAACGGGCCCTCCATCTCCTGGTCAAGCGGCAGTCAAACCATCATGACTCAGCAGACCGGCTTATGATATCGGATCCCTTCGTGCTCACTCTTCCCGGTCAAAACCGAAATAATCCTTGGCATTGCGATAACTGATGGCCTGAACGATTCCACCCAGCCACTCCTCATCATCAGGCGCTTCGCCACGCTCCACCCACTCTCCGAGCAGACTGCACAGAATGCGGCGGAAGTAGTCATGGCGGGGATAAGACAGGAAGCTGCGCGAATCCGTCAGCATCCCGACAAAGCGGCTGAGCAGTCCGATATTGGCAAGCGACAGCAGCTGGGCCCGCATGCCCTCTTTCGTATCGTTGAACCACCAAGCGGAGCCGAGCTGCATTTTTCCCGGGACGCCGCCTCCTTGAAAGCTGCCCGCAATCGAAGCCAGAATGTCATTGTCGTTCGCATTAAGTGAATACAGAATCGTCTTCGGCAGCTGCTGCTCCTGCTCAAGGGCATTCAGCAGCTTCACGAGCGGACCGGCTACCGGATTGTCATTTATGGAATCGTAGCCTGTATCGGGTCCTAGAAGAGCTTCCATTCTCGTATTATTATTGCGGTGAGCGTTGATATGCAGCTGCATCGCCCATCCACGCTGCGCATAAAGGCGTCCTAGAACCAGCAGCGTATAGGTTTGGTACTGCCATTCTTCGTGCCGGGAGACCGCTTCGCCGCGGAGCGCCTTGGCAAAAATAGCTGCAGCCTCCTCCTGCGTCGCTTCCGCATAAGGCACCTCGTCAAGCGCGTGGTCGGAAACCCGTGTACCCGCTTCATGAAAGAAGCGTACCCGGTCTTCTAGCCCGCGGAGCAGAGCGGCGTAATCCGTGATTGCATATCCGCAGGCATCGCCCATCCGCTGCAGCCAGGGGAGAAAGGTTCCTCGCGTAAGCCCTAGCGCTTTATCCGGCCGGAAGGATGGCAGCACGCGGAAGCCCAAGTCGTCCACCTGCTTCAGCTTCAAATGGTACTCAAGCGAATCGGCAGGGTCGTCCGTCGTGCATACGGTCTCTACACCGGCACTGCGAATCAGGCCGCGGACAGTAAAGGACTCCTCCGCCAGCCTGGCATTCGCCGCTTCCCAAATCTGCGGAGCCGTCTCGGCGCCAATGCGTGCCGTTATGCCGAAAATATGCCGGAGCTCCATATGCGACCAATGGTAGAGCGGATTGCCGAGCGTGTACGGAACGGTCTCACACCAGGCGAGGAAGCGGTCGTAATCCGTTACGCCGGCTGCACCTGTGACGAACCGCTCCTCTACGCCGTTAGCCCGCATCGCGCGCCACTTGTAATGGTCGCCGTACAGCCATACCTCGGCGAGATTGGCAAACCGCTTATCTTCCCAAATCTCTTGCGGGCTAAGATGACAGTGATAGTCGATAATCGGCATTCCCTTCGCATAATTGTTATACAGCTGTACAGCTGTTTCGCTGTCCAGCATAAAAGTATCGTCCATAAAAGCTTTCATTGGCGAATCTTCCTTTCGGTATATAAGTGATAGGTCCCAATCTGGCAAATAAGCTTTGGTTCTCTACGGCATCTGAACAAGGCCAACGCCGCAAGCCCATCCTTTGGACTCTGATGTCATATACTCCTTGTAGATTAGCGCAAAACTGGATATTTTTCACCGCTTTTCTTGCTAATTTATCTTCATTATGCGCTGATTTTGTCCTCAGATCCATGCTACAATGGTAGACATGAGATACGACCCGCAAGCGGAACTGGAGGAATTGTGTTGGAGCATATTCGATTGACCTACGGACAGGAAGAAGAAGATTTTTTCTTTGAACAGATCCACAGAAGTCAGCCATTCAGCCGAAACAATCATCACCACAGCACCTTTGAGATTTATTACCTGCTGTCCGGGCAGCGCCGTTATTTCATCAAAGACCGGACCTTTGATGTGCATGCCGGCGATCTAGTGTTCATTGACAGGCATGATGTGCATAAAACATCCGATCTCGGTCCTCCCGGTCATGAACGGATTGTCATGAACTTCAGCGAAATCTTCCTGACCGGCGGCGTTGAGCATCCGCTCGTGCCTCCTGCGATCTTCGAAGTGTTTCGGGGAGGCGGTCACCTGCTCCGCTTGCGGCCGGACGAACGCAATTTCTATCAGTCGCTGCTGGACAAGCTCTCCCGCGAAATCGCCCATCAGGAACCGGGCTGGAACAGCTATGTCCGGCTCCTGCTCGTCGAGCTGCTGCTTTACGCCGCCAGGCAGACGGAACGCAATGATGCCGCGGCCATGGAGTCCGTCCATCCCGTCCATAAGAAGGTGGCAGAAGTCGTTCAGCATATTAACGGCCATTACGGGGAACCGCTGGAACTAACGGCAATTGCTGCCGCTTTCTACATGAGCCCTTCCTATTTAAGCCGATCCTTCCGCAAGGTTACCGGCTTCACTTTGATGGAATATATCCATTTCACCCGCATACACGCGGCACAGAAGCTGCTGCGCGATACCGGGTTGAAGGTTATCGATGTAGCCTCTGCGGTCGGATTCGAAAATATCGGCCATTTTGACCGGATCTTCAAACGAATAACCAAAATGACGCCCAAAGCTTATCGCAATTTAAACGCATGATAAAAAGGAGGCCGGTGGATGAAACATCATAGGCAGAAGAGGGATAGCGGTATCAAGATAACGGGCCGATTAGCGTGGCGGTAGCTTGTACAGCCCTTTTGACTCAATTTGGCCTTTGGCCAAAGGCCCGAGTGGGGAGTCAACCGGCAGACTCTAAAGCCCTCTTCTCTCTATTAAACAGCACCAGTAGGAGCAAGGATACGCCCGTGAATAGCGAACAGCACAGGAAAACATCTCGGTAACCGAACGCATCCGACAGAACTCCGAATAAAAGAAAACCGACCGTCGAGCCGACCCTTGAGGTAATCATATAAAGCGCGGTCCCCGTTCCCGGCATAGTTGGAATAAAATCCTGAAAATAACTTATGGCATTCCCCTGTGTTATCGCAATGCAAGCCGCGCTGATAATTTGAATCGGATATATGTGCCACGGCTCGGTAACAAAGTAAAGGGCCGAGAAATACAAAAAGGATAGGAGTGCTCCAATTGTAATTAGTTGTTTGCTGCCCATACTCACTGCCAGGACCCCGAATCCGAGCATCAAAGGAATCTCAAACAGCGTAGGAATGCTGAATATAATCCCGACTTGTTCTTCGCCGCTCCCCAATGTTTTGGTTACAAATTGCGACATGTTTATAGTGGCGATTGTCTGTGCTGCGAAAATGAGCGTAAACACGATGAGATTAATAAAGATATAGGGCCGCAATACAATTTGTTTGAGCGGTAGTACGGCTTTTGGCGATACCGCCTCCCCAACACGTCCGTTTTTCTTAAAGAAGACCAGCACGATCAGTACGATGAGAAGGTAGCAGATCGCTGCTCCCAAGAAGAGGCCGCGAAAGCCAAGCTTTAAAAGAAGGACGGACCCAATCGCGGGTCCAACCGTCCAGGAGAGCGAAAAGAATACTCGGAACGTGTTCATATAAAACGGAACCTCTTTTGCGGGCAGATCCGACTTCGTAACCATTTCCCTTGCATATGCAGAGATTTGGTAGAAGCTAGATGAAGCAATGCCCAATATAAAAGAGGAAATAACGAGCAGCACATAGTAATTTCGAACAAATGCAAAGCCTGCGTATCCGATAGTTCCGGCTACTGCGCACACCAGCAAAATCATTTTTTGGTTTGGCAGTTGATCGGATAATTTCCCAATGTATGTAACGATCACAACGCCGACAACAGCCGATATCGCCATAAACACGCCGAAAGCGGTGTTGCTCATCCCTACCTCGTCAATGCCGAAAATAGAATTAAAGGGTACAACAAAAGAATAGGATAAACCCAACATAATATTGACCAAGAGCAGTACCATGAATCCTTCAATACGGACAATCGATTTCGATCGTCCTTTTATCTCAGTAAGTAGACGTTCCATGTTATACACTCCTGTAATCCATCCATTTTTAATATAGAACTTTATAAGTATGCGCTTCCATTTTATCAATGAGCGAACACCTGCCCACGGGCGGTGTGGCGGGTCTTCGTAAAGGGGATCAGTGGGACGGAGACGCAGCAGGGAACCCGATTTTCTCATTGCGCAGCAGTTTCTTGGCTCTGTCAGAAAGCCCGTCGTAGGTTTCCTGCGGGATCTGGATGCTGCCTCCCTTCGGAGCGCGGTCAGCCGGCGCATAGATCATCGCGATGTTCGGACGCGGCTGGTCGGAGCGGTTCGGGGTGCCGCGGTGCCACATACGGTCATCGCGGATGATAATCGAACCTCCAGGCATCGTAGCCTTGATCGAGTGCATATGCTCGGCCATTCTCGCCTTGCTGTAGGCTTTCGGTCCGTACCATTGATCAGGGAGCAGATGCGTGCCTCCCGGCCAGATTTCCATAGGTCCGTTCTCCTCTGTCACATCGACCAGCGGGAAATTGACGATCAGATTCGAGATCGGCAGATTGAACGCGCAGCGATCGCCGAACATCGACGAGGTGTCCGCGTGAACCGGCTGGGATTTTTGGCCGCCGGGCAGCGATGTATTGGTAGCAAAATAGTGCATTACACAGTCTTCTCCGAGCAATCGGTCCAAAACCGCAGTAACGAAAGGATGCGCGATGACCGCTTCGTCGATGAACGGCGTTTCGAAAGGCAAAAAGACGAATATGGTTGGTGCCGTCGTTAAAACCGTTTTTCGGGTTATAGACTTCCTCATAATGCTCTTCCAGATAAGGATTCAGAATTTCAACGTAACGGTCGAAAAGGGTTTTGACCAACTCGTCCGGCAGTACCTTTTCCAGCAAGACATAGCCGTTCACCTGAATTAGATTTGCGATAAGCTCTACCGTTTCCGACTTCAGTTTCCCTGATGCAAGTTCTTCCGCACTTATTTTCATATGTGTTCATCCACCATTCTTTTAGAAGTTTAAAGTTTTACGGTTTCATCTGTCGTGAGAGAGAACTGAGGAGTACGTTTTCTGCTCTATCCCAAAACGTTTTGGATTTTCACAATAAAAACATTGTAGGCTAGAAGGGGTTTCTCGCCGTACTTTGGCGTACAATCAGTTCATTGTTGAGCATCACTTTATGGCGGACCTGCCGGCCTTCCAGCATATCGATTAACAACTGAGCGGCTTGATAGCCCATCCCATATTTATCCTGTCTGACAGTTGTAAGCTTAGGTGAACAATAGGATGCAATTGCGATGTCGTCATAACCGACGATGGAAACCTCATCCGGGACTTTTTTGCCCAAAAGTTCAAACGACCGCATGGCCCCTAATGCCATGATATCGCTGGCACAGAACACAGCCGTTACGTCAGAATGCTCGCTCAAGATGCGCCCGGCCGCTTCAGTCCCGCCTTCTTCCGAGAACCGCCCGTCATAGACCAGCGCAGGATCATAAGAGATTCCAGCCTCCTGCAGTCCAAGCATGTAACCGGATAAGCGTTCATGGCTGACGGCTGCTTCCCCATGCCCGTTAATCATGGCGATCCGTCGGTGTCCAAGTTCTTGCAAATGGCGAACGGCATCTCTTGCTCCGCTTACATTATCGGTTGTGACATGACCGACTCTTTCTCCGGCAAGCGGAATATCGATCATCACACTAGGAAAAAGCGATTGTGAGACCACTTCCTTCAGATAAGGATCATTCAAGCGCAGACCTTGCAGGATCGCCCCGTCGACATTACGCTCGCGGCACAAGTCGGTGTACGATTTCTCCAGCTGTTTATTAGGATTCGTGCTGAAAAGAATGAGATCGTAATTCAATTCCCCTGCCCGGTCATTAATACCGCAAAGCACCTCAAAGGCCAAACCGTCCTTGGCGTTCGCGGCCTTTAGTTCGGACATAATGACGCCGATCGTTTTCGTTTTTTTCAGAACAAGGCTTTGGGCCTGAGCATTTGGACGATAGGATAACTCTTTTGCAAGTCTCTTGATCCGGCTTCTTGTCTTCTCATTGACATCGGAGTAGCCGTTTAACGCCCGGGATACGGTGGTGATGGATACGCCAGCTGCTTTAGCAAGATCTTTTATAGTGGTTATTGGACATCCCAACCTTCCAAAACGTTTTCGTAGGTTTATTATAGCGAGTCTTGCAAACGGTTGCAAGGAGGAAATTTTCATGAAATTTAGGAATGCGAAATCAATAAAAACCGGCTGCTTACCAGGCAGCCGCTTGTCCGTCCGTTCGTGGCTCCGTGCCTCCAATCAGAAACGGTGCCGTCATCCGTGAAAGAGGAAAGGAAGGCCGTTCATCCTGTGATGAACTTTCTCACTGTTTACCGATAGGGGATGCGGAATACGAGTACGATGTCAGCCCTTAAGACTGATGAGTCCGCAGCAACGAAAATTGTTTGGCTAGAAAAAGCGGTGTATAAGGCATGTCGTTTCGCAGCCAGGCCACAATCGTACCGATCAAGGCTGAGGAACCGTACCATATGGCAATATCTTTTTGAATACCTGCTTTAGAAATGAGGGAGTCGCTTCCCATTTTCTCCAGCCTTAAGGTAATGGATTCCGACAACATCTTTAATAAACGCTCTGTAAAGATTGGCGTTCGTTTTGAGCCTAAAATAACTTTATAGAATTTTGCATGCTCTGCAATATGCTCGAGCAGTCTTACCAGCATCAACGAATCCACCTCTTCATCGGAACTTGGAATTACTGACGAACGGTCCAAAGCACGCTGAATGTCTGCTATCATCTCATCCGCCATCTTCTCCAACATATCTGGAATATCACGATAATGCAGATAAAAGGTAACGCGGTTAATGGTGGCGCGCTCTGCGATCCGGTTCACCGAGATCTTCTCGATATCCATTTCCTGCAATAAATCAACAAAAGCATGCTTAAGCAGCTGACGCGTACGGAGTATCCGGGGATCAGTACGGGGCTTTGTATGATCACTCATATTCTCATCCCTTCCTATGGAAATCTACAGTTTTCGGATTATTGTCTTATATCTTTGAGATCGAATACACCTTCGGATGAGTAAAAACTAATGTTCACTTCCTCGATAAACGCAGCTTGAAAGCACAATCTTTTTGTATATAATCTAATTTATATAGTGTTAATTATCTTACATATTGTAAATTAAGTCTAGATTGAAATTAGAAAGGATGGAGCAGGTTGAGTAAAAGTAAGGCGATGAATTGGCGATACGCGTCGTTAATCATGCCGCCGCTTATCTTGGCATTGCTCAAGCTAATCTGGTCAATTTGCTGAATCCCGAGGCTATTATTCTTGGGGGATCCATACCCAGCATGTGCAGCACCTATGTACAAACCGCCACTAAAGTTATGAAGCAGCGGTCCATGATGGCCCTCTCTGCCGGAATAGCGGTAGACACCGCTGTATTATCCGAAATTGGCGGAGCACTCGGTGCAATTAATTTTGCGCTTGACCGACATTTTTCTTTTACAATGATTCAGTAAAAATAAATGATGCAGCTGTATAAAAAAAAGCCTTCAGCCCCACTTTTGTAGTGGTTCTGAAGGTTTGTTCATTTTCATTTCCAATACCGTGAAATTCCTGTCAACCGTCCTGTCCAATTGGAAGATATCTTCCAATTGGGCTTAATTCTCTCCAGAGAAGCCTCATATTCTTTAGGCAGCCTTGGCAGTATGACCGTTCAAACCATACCTTTTAGCCAGTCGCTGCCCATATAAAGCCGCCAGGATTTGTTGAAACAGCATACCTGCGACAACCGGCAGCGCCACAGGCGGCGGAAAAAAGCTGATAGCGAGCACTGCGCCCGCACTCAAATTTCGCATCCCCGAATTGAAGGTGAGGGCAATTGTGACTTCACGGTCCCACCACATCATCCGGGACACAAGCCATCCTGCCAAATAACCGATGGTTGCACATGCAAAAGCAACAGCAATGACTTTTACCAACTGACCATTCATGTCTTTCAGATAGGGAGCTATAACCGAAGAATTAATTGCGACAACCACAAAAAGTCCTATTTTTGAAAAGGGTGCCAGCCGCGGCCCCCAGGTTGTTTTAATTCCGCCTTTTGTCCATTGATTTAGCAGCATGCCAATCAATGAAGGGATCACAACCATTAATAATAAACCACTCATAATATCCCATTGGTCCACATGCACCTTAGCTCCAACGATAAGAGAGAGACTAAGCGGTACAATCAATGGAGATAGAAGCGTGTCCAGTAAGATGAGCGCCAAAGTGAGCGCTATATTCCCCCCGTATATGGTAACCCACACCAAGCTGACAACCCCGGTAGGAATAACGAACAGGAGAACAAATCCAGTCTGTGTCAAATCATCACCCTGGAAAAATAGCGACCCGGCCGCCCATCCCAGTATCGGCATCGCAAGATGTAGAATGATAAAGTTAGCTATAATCGGCAGCGGATGCATCATCACGTTACGTAAATCCTTAAAATTAGATCCAATGCTTCCGGCAAACGTCATTATAGCAAATATCCAAGGTACTAGAAAGCTAAGATAATGCAGCCAAGCAGAGCAAATCAACCCAACAATAACAGCAGATGGCGTTACAAATGGCATTGCTTTTTCGAGTACTTTATTCAATCGGATTAGCATACAACACCCTCTTTGATAATGAGTAATTTTATTATGTAATTAATAGTACCATTTTTCGCTTAACCAGAAGGAAAAAGTTTTACAATCTCCTCAGCAGTACTGCTCATAAAACACAACAAAGGCCGCCGATCTGCGGCAGCCTCCATTCTTTCCCGTTCTCCACTAGTATATCATTTCGCCACTTCTACCTGAGTGTCCAAGCTGTTCTGCAGCAATTACAATGTAACGAACGCTACACCATATCTCTCCACGAATAGACTGGACGCCAATTCAGCTGTACGCCTGCCTCCTGGTTGGAGACAAAGGCGAAGATTGCTTCTTCCGGCAAAGGCAACTGAGGATAATACCGCTTCGCCAGCGTTTCGATACCGGCATCGCTCAGGATGTCGCTTGACGTAATGCCAAGACGGCACGCTTCCCCGCCGCTGGGAGCCGGAGCAGTAAGGGCGAGCCTGCATGCCAGCGCCGCGTCTCTGGCATCAATGTAACTCCAGAGGATCCGGTGATGGCGGGCCGTATCTTCGAACAAATCTATTTCACGCCGGTATTCTTCTGGTGCCAATATCAACGAGAACCGAAGCGCGAACACTTCCATGTCGACTCTCCGCGCAAACATATCCCCTATCTGCTCGCTCAGTGCCTTTGATAGACCGTAGCTCTCTTGCGACAGCAGCGGGTGCTCTTCGTCAACCGGCAAGTAATTCGGCGCAAACGGATGCTTCGCCCAGCAAAATCCGTAAGCGGACTCGCTCGATCCTGTGACGACCCGCTTAATCCCGAGCTTCGAAGCTGCCTCCATCACGTTATACGAAGACATCATATTATTTGAAAAAATGCGCTCCGGTGAAAAGTTGATCGGATTCGGCACCGCAGCAAGATGAATGACGGCGTCAGCGTCTGCCAGAATACCGTAAACTTCTCCAAGCTCATTCAAATTCCCTTGCATATATCTTGCATAGTAACGATGATCCTTTGCTGGCCGATTGTCTGTACCAATAACCCGGTATCCGGATTGCGCCAGTTCCTCGATGACAAACCGGCCCAGCTTTCCCTCCGACCCAGTTACGACAACTTTGTTCATGTGTGCTCCTCCTTCCAGCTGTCATGCCGCTTTATGGACGGACAAGCGTCCCGTCCGGCTTGCGGTCCAGTTTATATGGACGGTGATACCCTGCCGCTACGTCAGCCGCCCCAAGCAGCTCCGACGCTTTCGTTTCGTCAATGTCGATGCCAAGGCCGGGCTTGTCGTTTAGATACAAATGCCCACCCTCAATCACGGCATGTCCCGGGAACGCTTCTTTTTCCCGTTCGTTGAAATGGTTGCTCTCCTGAACGCCGAAGCTCATGATCGCCATGTCCAGGTGTGCAGACGCGAGCTGATTGACGGGATCGTTCTCCCCACCTTCCTGCCAGGCTGTACGGACGCCGAAGGCTTCGCACACGTTCGCAATTTTGCGGCAAGGCGTAATGCCGCCGGCCTTCGATACCCGCATCCGTACGAAATCAATCAATTGGTTTTTCACGAGAGGCAGCCATTCCTGCGGATGTACAAATAGCTCACCGATGGCTTGCGGCGTGGAGCTTAGTTCCCGCACCCGACGGTACCATTCGGTATGCTCCGACTGTAACAAATCCTCCAGAAAGAACAGCCGGTATGGATCGAGCAGTCGGGACAGCGTGACGGCCCCGGACGGGGTCAAATGCTCATGAACGTCATGTGTGAACGACAGCTCCATGCCGAAACGGGCGCGCAGCTTCTCGAACATACCCGGAATTGCCTCGATGTAGCTCTCTTCGTCGAACATTTTTGCGGGAGGAAACAGCGACTTTCCGCTTCCGTTTACGAACCCGCCGCCACCGTAGCCGCCTAGCTGGCAGCGGATAATCCGGTAGCCCTGCTCTTTGAACGCGATGACCTCTTCCTCCAGCTGCTCGTAGGTGTCACCATTAGCGTGCGCATAAGCCGGAATGGCCGAACGTACCGCCCCACCCAGGAGCTGGTAGACAGGCAAGCCCGCTTCCTTCCCCTTAATGTCCCAGAGCGCCATATCGATTCCGCTCATTGCCGTATGGAGCGACGAGCCGTTCCGCCAATAGCCGCTGGTGTACATCGTCTGCCATATGTCTTCGATTTGACTGGCGTCCCGGCCAATTAGAAGGGGAGCGAGCAGCTCCTCCACGATGCTTACGACGGCCTTCGGCTGGTACATGTCGCTTGCCGATCCGATGCCGTACAAGCCATCCTGATCCGTCAATACCTTGACGATAATCCAACTGCCGTCATGTCTCGTCCGAATGCACTTGATTTGCTTGATTTTGGCCATTTCAGGTCACCCTTTGCACTGAATTGCAAGAATTCCGTCAGGGACGGGCTTGTCTGATGCCGACTGTTTCGATCTTCGCAGGGCCTGCCTCCAACCGGTATGCTCCGTTGCCGCAGCATACCACGGCTTCACCTGGCTTCATAAGTTAATCATCCGGTTAAAAAGGCTACATTTTGACGGACCCGACCGTCATCCCTTTGATATAAGTCTTTTGCATAAAAGGGAAAGCGATCAAGATCGGAATAATCGTAATCAAAGCGCCCGCCATCAGCTCGTTCCATTTTTTAAACGATGCTGAATCGAGGTACATCAGCCCCATAGGGAGCGTAAACATGCTTTTGTCGTTGACGATAATCATCGGCCACAACACGTTGTTCCACGTGCCGATGAAGTTCATGATCGTGATCGTGCCGATCGCAGGCAAAGCGAGCGGCAGGTAGATCCGGTAATAAATCTTGAAATTCCCGCAGCCGTCCAGAACGGCGCTTTCGTACATTTCATGCGGGATCGTGCGGAAATAGCTCGTGAACAAAAAAATCGCGAACGGGGCCGCCCCGTTGATCATCGGAAGGATGATCCCGACGTACGTATTCTCGAGCCCCAGGTTCGTCATATTGATATAAAGGGGAATCAGTGTCGTCACGCCCGGAACGAACAACAGCGCAATGAACATATAGTAAATGACTTTCTTCCCTTTATATGCGAACTTAGAGAACGAGAAAGCCATCATCGTATAGATCAGGACCACCCCGATAATGACGATGACGCTGACTACCGCGCTGTTCAAAAAGAAGCGGTAAAAGTTCAGTTTGTTCCACACGTCGGCGAATACCGACCATTGGAACGCGCCTTCTGGCAGCAGCGACTGCGGGTTGGCAAGCGCGTCCTGCGTCGTTTTGAGCGATGTTCCGACCATCCATACGAACGGATACAAGCAGACGAGACCGTAGAGCACGAGTATGATATGTTTAATAGGTTTGATCACAGGAACCTCCTCAAATATCCGTCTTGAACGAGCGGAAACTGAAAATCGCGAGTATTCCCGTAATCAAGAAGGAAACCCATCCGATCGCGCTTGCCAAGCCGTAGTTGTTATCCAGGAAGGCAGTGCGGTATACAAGCGTACCGATAACTTCCGAGCTGCCGGCCGGCCCGCCCCCGGTCATGATGAATATATTT
Organism: Paenibacillus solisilvae; assembly: GCF_042656405.1. Classification (NCBI taxonomy): domain Bacteria; kingdom Bacillati; phylum Bacillota; class Bacilli; order Caryophanales; family Paenibacillaceae; genus Paenibacillus; species Paenibacillus solisilvae. The sequence continues at coordinate 311,804 of NZ_JBHSOW010000080.1, forward strand.
TCGAATGCCTGGAAAGCGCCGTTGATCATTTGAACGACCGCAATCAGCGTGATGGGCTTCAGCATCGGCCAAGTTATTTTCCAGATCATCCTCGCTTTGGTTGCGCCATCCACGCTTGCGGCTTCATACAAGGAAGGGTCGATTGACGTCAAGCCTGCATAGTACAGGATTAGCGTCCCCGGCAAACCGCTCCAAATGAAGGTAATAATGACCCCGATCAGCGCGGTCGAGGAGCTTCCTAGCATGCCGTTCGGCACCGTCAGAAAATCAAGCCCCAGCGAGTGGAACAAAGCATTGTATGCGCCGCTTGGCTCAAACAAGCCCTTCCATACATAGAACATGGCTACGCCTGATACGATCATCGGCAGAAAATAGATGGTCCGATATAACGAGGCGATATTCGTATTTTGAAGAACGAACGCAAGTACCAGTGATACCGGCACGACGACGATGATCTGAATAATCGCAATCAGAAAGTTATGGAGCACGGCATTGTAAAAGTTCTGGGTCATTATCGGGTCGTTGCCAAGCAGAAACTGACTGAAGTTATTCAGTCCTTCGAACCGTGCCGTAGAAAAGTCGATCCCAGACCAATTAAAAAAACTTAGAAAAATGGAAAATCCGACCGAATACAAGCCTACTCCCAAAAACAGTAAAATCCCGGGTAACAGAAATAAATACGGAACCCATTTATTTTTGGACGTTATCATTCCTTATCACCTTCTTTTTGACACGACCGGCCGCATGCCATAACATGAAGGCCGGTCGTGTGTAGTTAGACTTAGCTGCCGCTTGCTTTAAGACTTTCCATCGTGCTGTCGAACTTCTTCGCTACCTCTTCCGCATTCATCTTCTTCTCCCACATGGACTGGATTGATTGTTCATAAACTTCCCATTCCTTATTCGTGACACGGTAAGCGTTAATCGCTGGCAGCGCTTTGGAATAAGGACCCGGTTCGGTTGCGAACGATTGCGAGATGGCCTTCAGGTTCGGCTCCAGATCATTCGCGCGGTCGCCCAGCTTAACCGCAGGAATCGTGTAGGCGGCATTCGCGAAAGCAATAGCTGCATCAGGGTCTGTCGTTATGAACTTGATGAAATCGAGCGCAGTCTCTTTATTCTTCGAGTCCTTGTTGGCGGACATCATCGTGAGCGTGAACGGATCCGTCGTCCAGGAATCGATCTTCGAGCCTTTAATCGGAGGAACCGGGAACGTGATGATGTCGTCCGGATTCATCCCCATCGCCAGCAGTGTCGCCATCGTGAAAGAACCACCCAGGTCGAAGGCCGCTTTGCCTGCCGCAAACGCCTGGTCCGCGCCATCGATATCGGTAGATAGAACGCCCGGCATGAGCAAATCTTTATCGGACAGCATTTCCGTTGCTTTAACGACTGCCAGGTTGGCAGGATCGCTCATCTTCGCTTTTCTTTCCAGCAGGTCGACATAACCCTGTGGACCGTTCAGCATGATCGACAAGGCGGAGCCGGCCCAGTTTTCCCACAGATCGGGTAACTTTGCGCCCAATACGAGACCAGGCGTACTGGTTTTGCTCTTTATTGTTTCCATCATTGTAATAAATTCTTCCCATGTTTTCGGCGGCTCAGTGGACAAGCCTGCTTGTTCGATTAGCTTTTTATTGCCATAGAAGGTGAAAAATCCGCCGACATCAAGCGGTATTCCGTAAAATTGTCCCGCTTTTAGTGATTTTTGCGTTTCGGTTGCGTTTTTGTCGTTCTTCCAGGAATCGACCTGGCTTTGCGTCACAAGGATCGGATCCATTGCGGTGCCGGTATATTTACCCAGAACGTCATCGCCGATATCATCGCTCAGCTCTTCTACCGAGCCTTCGATGGAATCGGCGGTGGTTGCCCACCAGTGAATGACGTCCGGCAGATTTTTCGAGTTGGCTGCCGCTTTGAATTTTTGCCTGTACGTGTCATCAGGAGTGAATGTTTCTATTGTCACCTTGACACCAGTCTTCTCTTCATAAAGTTTGGCAGCGGCTTCAAAACCGGGCGTGTATGCCACTTTCCAAGTCCACATCGTCAATGTCTTACCTGAGCTGCTGCTGGAATTGTTGGTGCCTCCTCCACTGGAGCAAGCGCTTGCAAACAGGCTCAAAATGAGGATTACGGTTACAAGCGTCCAAGCTGATGTTCTTCTCATACGCAACCACCTTCTCTAATTTTCTATTTTCCCCTACTGCATCAAATGACAGAGGCAATACCAATCTCCATCTTCTGCCCGAAATAAAACATCATTGCGGACTGCAGAGACCGGATGGCGCCTACACCATTTACATCATTAATATAAACAACTTATTTTTTAATGTAAATGTTAATTTTTTGATACAAGTTATTTAAGATGTTTATTTGTCAAAGAGCGCAGCCATGCACAACTAAAATAACTATATTCCCAATCACAACGGGGATCTTGTAATTGTTGGTTATTATAACCTAAACAGTATTATTCTAATTGTATAAGTTGATCTATTGATATATATTTAATCTATATAGATCAAGGATTGGAGATAATCCCTATGGCTAAGAAGTTCAAACCTATGTATAAAAAAATCGAAAGTTACATCCTGGACCAAATCATAAGCGAGAATTGGAAGCCGCTCAGCCGGATCCCTTCCGAGAACGAGCTGGCCGAGCAATTCAACGTCAGCCGGATCACAGTCAAGAATGCTCTTACCGAGCTGGTGGACCGCGGGATCGTGTCCAGACAGCAGGGCAAAGGAACGTTCGTCTCGGAGATCCGCCAAGGAGACCTGCTTGTCGAAGCTGCCGACGTATCCGTTTCGCCCCCCAAGAAAACGATCGGCTTTCTTCTGCCCCGTCTCGATAACAGCTTTACCGCCAATATATTGAGCGGAATCGAAGATTCTTTGTCCGAAAGCGGCTACCGGCTTCTATTTTCCAAGACAAACGATTCCCAAGCGGAAGAAATATTGAAGATCCGGAAAATGCAGCAGTACGGCGTCCAAGGACTTATTATTTACCCGGTGGAAGGTGAGAAATATAACAATGAAATTTTATCGCTTACGTTAATCAAATTTCCGCTGGTGCTGCTCGACCGCCTGCTAAAGGGCATTGATACGAACTCGGTCAGCTCCAACAATTTTCAAGGCGCTATCAATGCCGTTGACCATCTCCATGAACTCGGGCACCGGCATATCGGCTTTATTTCGACCAATGCGGAAGGTACGTCAAGCATTGAGGACCGTCTTGCCGGCTATGAGCAGGCGCTGGAGGACCGCCATATTCTCATCGACAGGAGCCTTCAAATGACGCGACTCTCCATTAACAGCAGCGACGAGGAGGTCAGCAAGCTTATCGAGCAGTTTTTGCTCGCGAATCCGCATATGTCGGCCTTATTATCATCCAATTTCAGCCCTCATGTTATTCAAACCGCCCGTCGGCTCGGCATCAAGGTTCCGGAGGATTTGTCGGTTGTCTTTTTCGACGACGTGGTTCATCCCGATTTCGCTATCGTTCCTCCGACGGCCGTCATCCAGCAGGAGCGCGAGCTGGGACGCGAAGCTGGCAAACTTATAGTGGAACAGATCGAGACCGGCTCCGGCGATTACCGCCAGGTCAAGTTGCCAACCAGCATGATCGTCCGCCAATCGACAGGACGCTTAATCCGAGCAAGCTCAGCATAAGAGCTTAATGAACCATCTTTTTTTGGAATTAGCCGCAGGTATACATCAAGGGAGTCATTAAGGCATGTCAGATCACCGTATCGTTCCATCGACGACGTCCCTGTAGCTTTCCGACGCCAGCTTGCTCACCGAGCTCCTGCGCGGACAATGGAATGGAGCATGCCCGGCTTCATATGTTCCGATGTCGGCGCATTGCACGCCTTCAGCATGCGTAACGCTACCGCCGGATGGATAAGGAAGCGATCCGTCAATCGCTTGAAGCCGCTTCGATATGCAACATTACGACTACCCGAACACGAGCATGGTATTTCAGTTTGAGCACATGCAGCAATGCGATCTGGAGAAAAAGCCCCGACAACGCTCATGACACCCATGCAGTTGGACAGCCCGGGGACGGAGTGAAATATACCAAGTCGCCCACAAAGCCGCAAAATGAAAAAGACTGAGCGCATTAATAATTAATGTCTCAATCTTTCAAACATTTTATACCATGGATCGGCTACGAATTTTGGTTCTATCTGTACCTTTTTCTTGCGTTCTACCTTCCTTACATGAAGAACGATCATGCCTTGCTTGATTCGGATCATATTCCAAATAATCTTAATGATTTCATAAAAAAACAGGCATCTGCTATCGACAGAAGCCTGTTCCTTTAACTTTTCGTACGCATAAGGGGTCCCAATTACCTCTTCGCCTTATAAAACTCATGATACAACTTCATCAGCGCCCGCTTCTCAATCCTTGACACATAACTCCGCGAGATGCCCAGCTCCTTGGCAATCTCACGCTGCGTCCGCTCTTCCCCGCCGGCAATCAAGCCAAAACGTCCAACCACGACTTCTTTTTCACGATCATCTAATATATCAAGATTTTTATAAATCTTGCTCTTCTCAATTTTAAGCTGCACACGGTCCGCAATATCGTCGGCTTCGGTTCCAAGGATATCGATCAACGTGATTTCATTGCCTTCTTTGTCCGTTCCGATCGGATCATGCAGCGATACGTCCTTGCGGGTTTTCTTCAGTGACCTCAAATGCATAAGTATCTCGTTCTCAATACAACGGGCGGCGAATGTAGCCAGCTTGGTTCCTTTATTCGGCTGAAAGCTCTCAATCGCTTTAATAAGTCCGATCGTTCCGATAGAGATCAGATCCTCCAGATCCTCACCGGTGTTGTCGAACTTTTTGACGATATGGGCAACAAGACGGAGATTGTGCTCAATAAGCAGGTTGCGCGAATGCTGATTGCCCTCAGCCATAAGCTGCAAATGCTTGACTTCTTCTTCCTCGTGAAGCGGCTGCGGAAAAGCATTGTTCTTTACGTAAGAGACAAGAAGCGACAGCTGCTTAATGAATAATGCGATCGTCGTGAAAATTCCAGGCATCGTAAAGCCACCTCCATGCTGATATGACGCAGTCGGGAATCCACCTTCCCACCTTCGACAATTAGACTGTTCTACAGTGTATGTAGGCGGCGGCCTAGAAGTGCCTGTACCTTAGAATTGTAGGGGGAGTTCGCTTCATTTTCCACTTCTACATGTAACTCTAATCTTACTTCCTAATGATTCGTTTTTCTGACTCAATAAGTGAATGATAATGGTTTTTTGCCCTGCTTCATGTCAAGTAGAAACTTTGATATATAACACATATACCAGAAAATACTCAACATAAAAAACAGGTACACACAAATGTATGTACCCGCCTTTATTTTACCTCCAATGCCGCGCATCTACAGCTCAACCATCGCTTTAATCACTTTACTTTCCGGCTTCAGCCAGCTATCGAAATGATCAATCATTTCTTCGAAACCTACACGATGAGAAACATAGCGGGACACATCAATTTGTCCGCTTCTAACTACTTCGCTTACCAGGTCAAAATCTTCCTTCGTTGCATTACGGCTTGCCATCAACGTCAATTCCCGCTTATGAAACTCAGGATCGTGAAAGGATATATCCGCTTTCACTAAGCCGACATAGACGAGCACTCCGCCATGCGCTGTATAATGGAAAGCACCCGTCATCGAACGGGCATTACCCGTCGCATCGAACACGACTGTCGGCAAATCACCGCCCAGCAGAGCGGTAAGGCGTTCAAGCGGCTGATCCAGTGCCAGAACCGTCTCATCCACCTGTGCCCACTCCCGGCAAAAGGCTAAGCGCTCCTCATTGATATCCATTGCGATTACCTTCGCCCCGCGATGCTTAGCAAAAGCCATAACGCCAAGCCCTATCGGTCCAGCGCCAATTACGAGTACGGCATCCCCGGACTGCAGCGCTGAGCGTCTAACCGCATGGGCTCCAATACTAAGAGGCTCCAATAAGGCCGTTTGATCCAGCGTCAGATCATTCGTCCTAATAAGATGGCTGGTTGGAACTGAAATGCGCTCTCTCATTCCCCCGTCAATATGAACGCCTAACACCTTCATATCCGTACAGCAGTTCGTCTTCCCTCTAAGGCAAGCAATACAGCTCCCACAGTGCATATAGGGGACCACACTCACCTGATCTCCTGCCTTCAGCCCTGCTTCATTCTCTCCGATTTGTTCAATCATACCTGCCAGTTCATGTCCCAGAACACGCGGATAGGAGAAGAAAGGCTGGTTGCCTTTATAAGCATGAAGGTCCGTACCGCAAATGCCGATTCTCTTCACACGAATAATCGCTTCACCCTGCACATAAGAAGGAGCTTCCATTTCAATCAGCTTAAATTGATCGACCTGCTCGCAAATAATTCCTTTCACTGCTGCACCTCCTCACGTAAAATGAACCTTTCAACCTCATTGCTCATTATATTCCGGTCTTCCGCTTGACCAAGACTGATTATGAATCGGGGACAGAATCTTGAGAACCTCCGCCAACAGCTCCTGCTCTATTGGGTCGCTCACCCACTGCGCATTTTTGTGAATGTTTTCCGGATTAGCGGTACTTACAAGTGTTGTTGGAATGAGCGGGTTAGCGGTTGAGAACTGGACGGCCAGCTTGGAGATATCTGCTCCATTCTGCTCACAGAACTCCGCAGCCTGTTTACAAATGGTCTGAATCTCCTTACTGGCTGGATGCCATTCAGGTACTTGACGTGTATTTAAAAGCCCCATTGATAATGGTGAGGCATTTACAAGGCCTACATTTGTCTCCGAAAGCAGCGGCAGCAAGCCGAGCAGCGAGGTGTCATTCAGTGAATAATGGCAGTACGAAATAATAGCATCCACATTAGCAAGCGGAAGCACCTTCGCAAATAAAGCAAGCGGCAATCCGCAGATGCCTGTGAAGCGTATTTTCCCCTGCTGCTTCAGCTGATTGAGTGCCGGCAGAGCTTCTTCAATAATAATGTCCGCCGGAACAAACTCGATATCATGCAAATAAAGAATATCCACATAATCGGTATGAAGCCTCGCTAAACTTTCCTCCAAACTGCTTACAATCCGTCCCGCTGAAAAATCAAACGCATCGATCCCGTATCGTCCGGCTTTAGTCGACAATAGGAACTTGTCCCGTGGGATTTCGTTCAATGCTTTGCCTAACACTGCCTCGGCCTTTGTTAATCCATAATAGGGGGAAACATCTATATAATTAATGCCCTCATCAATTGCAGCATGAACCGTCTGTATCGATTCAGCTTCGTTGGTTTCCCGAAAGACTGAGCCAAGCGACGATGCCCCAAAGCTCAAAACAGATACTTCCAGCCCTGTTTTCCCAAGCGTTCTATACCTCAAATCAGCTCGCACCTCCCCCGGACTATAGAAATACCCCGTCTTTAAAAATAGCGATCTCGCGGTACCCATTCTTCTCGTTATTCGTCAGCATTTCACCTGAGGCAAGACTTAGGATCTGCTCCCATAGCTCGTCTGTCAGCTCATTCATATTCTTGTTCTCCAGCAGCTGTCCCGCATTATAATCGATCCAATTCTTTTTCCGCTGCGCCAGTCCGTTATTTGTAGCAATCTTCACAGTTGGCACCGGCCCGCCGAAGGGCGTTCCTCTTCCAGTTGTGAAGAGCACGATATGCGCGCCTCCTGCTGCTAAAGCCGTTACCGACACGAGATCGTTACCCGGCGCTTCCAGTAAATTCAGACCTGTCTTGTTTACCCGCTCACCATATGGAATAACGTCGGTCACGATCGCATGCCCGCCCTTCTGCGTGCAGCCAAGTGACTTCTCCTCCAGCGTGCTTATGCCGCCGGCCTTGTTACCTGGAGACGGGTTCTCGTATATCTCCTGATTATGTTTGATAAAATATTGCTTGAAATTATTGACCAAATCGACAATACCTTCAAATACCTGCTGGTCTGCCGCTCTGCTCATCAAAATTTTCTCCGCACCAAACATCTCCGGCACCTCAGTCAAAATTGCCGTACCGCCTGCTTCAATAAGTCGATCCGATACCATCCCCACAAGCGGATTAGCTGTTATGCCCGACAATCCATCGGAGCCGCCGCATTTAAGACCGAGCCTCAGCTTAGAGGCAGGAACCTGCTGCCGTTTGAATTGCTCTGCATAACCTGCAAGCTCTTCCACCAGTGATAATCCGACCTCAAGCTCATCGTCAACCTCTTGCGACTTCATGAATTTCACGCGTTCAGGATCATAATCTCCAATCGCTTGCTTGAAGGAATCAATTTGATTATTCTCGCAGCCAAGACCAACAACCAATACACCGCCAGCATTGGGATGATTAACCAAAGATGCGAGAAGCTTCTGCGTATGCTTCAGATCATCTCCAAGCTGCGAACAGCCGAAAGGATGCGAGAAATGATACACCCCATCCACTTGGCCTCGGTACAGATTATCCGCCCGTTTTGCAATCGTTTCGCAGGTTTTGTTGATGCAGCCAACAGTGTTAATAATCCATATCTCATTGCGGATGCCAACATCGCCATTGCGCCGAACGAAACCCTGGAATGTAAGTTCTCCCTGTCTGCCCGTACTAGGAGGAGCTGGAGCTTCAGCTGCCGGTTCATACGTATAATCAAGAAATCCTTTCAAGCCTGTTTCGAGATTATGGGTATGCACCCAGCTTCCTGGAGCAAGATCCTCCTTTGCTTTTCCGATGGAATAGCCGAATTTCAGAACATCATTACCTTTGGGAACAAAAGCTGTAACAATCTTATGGCCCTCCGGAACATCATCCTTAATAATCAGCTCCTTATTATCCTCAAGGATAAGCAGCTCTCCGCTGGCGAATGCCTTCAGCGCGACGATAACATGGTCATTCTTCGCAAGTCTGATCCAGCTGTTCATAAACTCTCCCTCGTTTCGAGCTCTGTCAATTGAATGCTAACCGCTTCTGCAAGTCCGTCCCATTGTGAGAGGTCCTGTCCCCATAAATCAACATTGGCAAGCAGCCTCTTTACCGTTTCAAGCATTCCAATACCCTTAGCTTCCTTTTCTGACCATACAGTCTCGAACAGCTTCAGTAATACGATTTCATCGCGCACCATATAACTGGAACCTCGGAATGTTGTCCCGTAGTAGCCTTCTCCCTGCTCATTTTGCTTCACTTTATAATATCGGAGCAATCCTGCCAATCCCCGGGTTAAACGGGAAGGAATCGGAATCCCCTGATCTCTATAATGAATCATAGACGGGAGAAGCCTTACTCTGAACTTAGATATACTGTTCATCGCAATATCTGATAATCGATGCACAATATAGGGATTCAGATATCGCTCAATGACCGAGTCCGCATAAATCTTCATTTCATCCAAGGGCAGTGGAAGTGCCGGTATGATTTCCTCTTCGATCGCATCGCGAATGAAGGTTCCAAGCTCATCATGCTCCATCAGCTCACGCACATGCTCCAAATCAGACAGGATTCCAATAGTGGTCATCAGCGTATGAGCACCATTGAGAATTCGAACCTTACGGAGCTGATACGGCTTCAAATCCTCCACCCAATGGACGTTAAGTCCCGCCTTTCTCAGAGGTAAGAGGTTATCAAGCTCAGGCTCACCTTCAATAGCCCACAGATGATAAGGCTCCGCCGTACTGACCAGCTTATCCCCGTAGCCCCACTCCTCAAACCACGCCCCGGCCTGTACTTCACCTGGATGCCCCGTCACAATCCGATCAACTAAAGAATTAAGAAAACGGTTGTGACTCATCACCCAGCTTTTGAACTCATCCGGTAATTCCCAATCACCGGCATAACGCAGCACACAATCTCGGAGAACATCCCCGTTCCTCTCGATCAACTCGCATGGCAAAAAGATAAGCCCCCGGTCCGAAGCTCCATTAAATGCAAGATATCGGCGATATAGAAGCATGGTGATTTTTCCTGGAAAAGATAACAAAGGCTGGCCTTCTACATAGGATTCTTCCCGATAAACCAATCCTGCCTCAGTTGTATTCGAGACTACGAATTGCAGACTTTCATTTTCTGCCAGAGATAAGAAGGCATCCCACTCCGTATAAGGATCGATCACTTTTCCGAAAACGTTTATAATTTCCTTATTCTCTACTGGTTCTCCCTTCACTAGCCCTCTAATAATCAGCGAGAACAAGCCATCCTGCTCCCTAAGCTCCTCGATCTTCGTTTTCCCGGAAGGTCTGGGCTGCGTAACTGCTATACTCCCGTCAAAAAGCCCTTGCTTGCGGCATTCGCTAATCATCCAGTCAAAAAATCCCCGAATGAAATTTCCTTCTCCAATCTGCAAAATCCGAATCGGGTCACCTTGAAGCTTCTTAAGCTGCTGCTTTGCCTCTTCATCCAGAATAGTACCGTTTAATTTTAATCCGCTCAGCATCGATAAAACTCCTTTGCATTAAGGCCGAACAGCCTTTCTTTATCTTCATCTGACCAATGTTCAGGGATTGCCTCAAGCAGCACATCCATCACTTGATCATAACTAGCCGCTAACAGACACACCGGCCAATCACTGCCGAACATCACTCTTTGCGACCCGAACAGCTCAAGCACATGCTGAATGTAATAGGTAAAATCAGCAGGCTTCCACTGCTTGTGATCCGCCTCCGTTACCATACCCGATAGCTTGCAGTACAGGTTTGGATGCTTCGCGAGCTCTTTCATTTGAGTCGCCCATGGTTCTCTCGCCTGATCGGCAATACGCGGCTTCGCAATATGATCAATGACGCCATGCAGGTCAGGTACCTGATCCAATAGCTGAATGAGAGGCTCTAATTGATGAGAGACGACTAACAGATCGATAGGAATCTCTTTCTTGGCAAACCACTTGAAAGCCTCGACATAATTCGGCTCCAAAATCCGGTTTGCATCTGCCATTTCTTGAATCATAATACGAAATCCGACGCATTTAGAATGATTCAAAAATCGTTCAGCGTGTTTTACATAATCATCTTCGTTCACATCTATCCATCCGACGACTCCAAGAATTGAATCCTCCAGATCCGCCAAGGAGAGCAGGTAGTCCGTTTCTTCCAGTGTTGTGGCTGCCTGTACGACAATTGTTCCTCCTAAGCGATGCTCCTTCAAATGCGGCAGCAAATCTTCCGGAAGATAATCCCGATAGAGCGCCGGAAGCGCCGGGGTAATCCAACCATAATCACCTCGATCAACTTTCCAAAAATGCTGATGAGCATCAATACGCACTTATAGACCTCCTCTAAAGTAGCTATCTTTATTATAAAGAACGTTTAATTATTATTAAATAACGCAAATTTGCTTAAACATACTCTATTTTGATATATTACCTTTATCAATACTTGAGGGGAGGTATGAATCAATGAATCCCATTCGAAAACAATTTAATTCAACGAGTCAGTTTCCCTTTGAGCTCGTTCATAAAGACAGAAAGCATCCTCAGGATGAACTGCCTGATCACTTCCATGATTGGTATGAAATCGTTTATGTCTATCATGGATGCGGAACTTTCTTCATTGACCACACCTTTTATGAAATGAATAAAGGCGATCTCTTCCTGATACCTGGAAATACCATTCATCGTGCATTCCCTGACTCCTATGATCCAGTGACATCTTCCGCCCTGTTCTTCGTCCCGCTCATTATGCAGCCTGCCAATTTGGGCGAGGTGTACTCGAGCCTTGGCTGCTTTGAGCATGCCAAGAAATTAAAGAGCTATAAGCTTGTCATAGCTGAACAAGACCGCAATATGCTGGAAGGCTTAATTGAAGCTATTCATCAGGAAGAAGAACAACAACAGCTTGGTCACAGACAAGCTGCATTGCTTTATCTCGGACAACTTCTCTTATGTCTTAACCGGGGGTATACACCTGATTCCGTTTACAAAGAAGATTTCAACGTCGGCCCCATATGGATGCGGCAAATTTTACAATATATCGATTCAAATCCCGTTAATGAACTGTCTCTAGCCGCTCTTAGTGAACGGGCATCCGTCAGCGCTGCACATTTCTCACGTGTTTTCAAACAGTTGACAGGTATGAATGTAACGGATTATGTTATTGCCAAGCGAATCGTATTAGCTAAGGAGCTGCTTCTCCAATCTGATGACAATATCAGCGTTATCGCAGAGAAAAGCGGTTTTGAAAGTCTTCCTCATTTTCATCGTATGTTCAAGAAAGCGACTGGCATAACTCCAGCAAAATATAAGAAGTACAGTGACAGGAACAGTACGGAGCAAATGAAATTTACGGAGGATAAGGATAAGGAAGCAAACAACAAAAAACCGACCGCATGACTGCGGTCGGTTGTTCGTGCTTGGCGACGTCCTACTCTTCCAGGACCCTGCGGTCCAAGTACCATTGGCGCTGAAGGGCTTAACGGTCGTGTTCGAGATGGGAACGCGTGGATCCCCTTCGCCATCGCCACCAAACGTGATCTTGAGTTGCCCCATGATCGGTGCTCAAAGCTTTACGCCCTGAAAACTGGATATGAACCTTTGCGATTGGTTACATTTAGCTGAGTTGTCACGGTTTCACGTAAATCCCGGAGCCTTGCGCTCATCGGTGATGAGACGCGTAGGATAAGCCCTCGACCGATT
>NZ_JBHSOW010000081.1:0-60400 GCF_042656405.1 Paenibacillus solisilvae
ATCGATGTATTACAAACGAGCACGTTAAGTGCCTTATGTGGGTGTCCACTTTCTTGACAGAGGTCCAAATATCCAGTTCATAATGCCCATTTCAGCTCCATAAAGCTCAATTGAGGCGATTTAACTGTATGGATTGCAGTATAGAGGCAGCTTTTATCGGCTGGCACTCTTTTAACTGTACGAATTCCAGTATAGGTCCGGGTGTCCAATCAGCTAAACCATTGATAGGAAGAAAGAGATGAGGTGGCTGTACAGGGTTTACATCCTGTGCAGCCACCTATTCGAGGAGCAGCCACCTATTCGAGGAGCAGCCACCTATTCGAGGAGCAGCCACCTTTTCGAGGAACAGCCGCCTTTTCGAGGAACAGCCGCCTTTTCGAGGAACAGCCGCCTTTTCGAGGAACAGCCACCTATTCGAGGAGCAGCCGCCTTTTCGAGGAGACAGCCATCCTAGGCATTTCATTATGGATCTAACAATGGCGCGTTTAATAGTTGAGAGATGATAAGGCTGCAGGGTGCAGCAATAGTGGCGATCAGGAGCGGGTTGAACTTTAACGCTGCACGGCGGGTGCGCTTAGAGTTATGTATTCCTATTCAGGGCTCCGGTCATAGGAGCGCATGCGGAATATCAATATTTCCAGCACAAACAGCTTCATAATGGTTACAAACGCATTCCCATCCGGCTCTTAAAGCGGTTAATGAGAATCTGTGTATCGACGCTCATGATTCCCGGTAATATATACAGCTTGTTCTTAAGAAAGTCCTGCATCTCTTGATGATCTTCGAACAATCCGTGCATATGGAGTTTGGTTGGCCCCGTCATATGGTACAGGCTGGTGATTGAGGGCTCCATGGATAGTTGATCCGCTACATCATGGAGGAATTGAGGCTCCACTTCGACGTTAAAAAAGGCAGAGATAGAGATTCCGATTCTCTCCGGATTAATAACGATAGTGAATCTCTCGATGACTCCTTCATCCATAAGGGCGTTTACCCGTGCTTGCACGGCAACTCTGGATAGCCCGATTTCTTTAGCCAGGTCGGTATAAGAAATCCGGCTGTTTTCATGAAGCATCGCGATGATTTTGCGATCCGTAGCATCGAGTTTGGTTATCGGAATTTCCTGCGGAGAAGGCATAGGCCGTTCACCCTCCTTGTTATATTCAAAGTGTAATTAAATTTCTTGATTTGCCAATAATCCGTCATTCCAAAGGGGTCAGTTAACGCTCATTTTAACGATTTTCTTGAATATTGTCTACTTACCGATTTGCAGCTCTGCTTGCCGCCTCTTTTGTCCCCTTAAGCGGGAAGTGTTTATCAAAATACCCTATTTTAATATACCGCAACCTTATTATTCTATATACGACCGTTAGTATCGTCCTATAAAGTAACTTTATAGAGCTATTTTTATGAGAAGAGGTGCTTCTGAATTGCGGCAGAAATATGTGCATACACCACCTGCGAATGGTTACCCGGAGTGGAATAATAATCCCGAAACGTTTGAGCTTAACCGAATGAAAGCGCGTGCAACGCTTCAATCCTTTGGATCCGTCGAGGAGGCGCTCCGCGGTGACCGCAAATCAGCCCGCAGTTATTTGTCGCTGAACGGTACATGGAAGTTTTCTTGGGCAGAAACACCGGATGCGAGAATCGTTGGTTTTCATGAGGAGCAGTTTGATACGAGCGGCTGGGACTCGATTACCGTCCCGGCTCATTGGCAGCTGCAGGGTTATGATTACCCGCAATATACGAATATTCGTTACCCGTGGGAAGTGAAGGACGAAGGGCTCAAACAGCCTTTTGCGCCAACGAACTACAATCCGGTCGGATCCTATGTCAGGTATTTCACGGTGCCTGAGAACTGGCAGGGACAACCGGTATTCATCAGCTTCCAAGGGGTGGAATCAGCCTTCTACGTATGGGTGAACGGTGATCTTGTCGGATACAGCGAGGATACATTTACGCCGGCTGATTTTGACTTGACGCCATATCTGCGTGAAGGTGAAAACAAGCTCGCGGTTGAAGTTTACCGCTGGTGTGATGCCAGCTGGCTGGAGGATCAGGATTTCTGGCGGATGAGCGGGATTTTTCGCGATGTTTATCTCTATACAGCACCGAAGGCGCATATTGCCGATTTCTTCGTGACCACGGAGCTTGATGAGAACTACGAGCATGCAGAGCTTCGTCTTCGCGTGCAGGTTGAGAATTATTATGAAGAAACCATTGGCACGCTGCAGGTGGAAGCGCAGTTGTATGACAGCGGTCAGAAGCCTGTATTAGCGCAGCCGATTAACGTTAAACTGTCTGTTAACCGTGAAGCGTCTCTTGACATAGAGGCGTCGGCGGATGTGAATAACCCGCTAAAATGGAGTGCGGAGCTTCCAAATCTCTACACGCTGGTGATTACCTTGAAGGATGAAGCGGGACAATTCGTGGAGGCTGTCAGCAGCCGCGTCGGATTCCGTAAATTCGAGCTTAAGGATAATCTGCTGCTTATTAACGGGAAGCGGATCGTCTTCAAAGGGACGAACCGTCATGAGTTCTCCTGTAATACGGGCAGAGCGATCAGCTATGAGGAAATGCTTACGGATGTGAAGCTGATGAAGGCTTATAACATTAATGCTGTCCGCACATCCCATTACCCGAATCATCCGCTCTGGTATGACCTTTGCGATGAGTACGGTTTATATGTCATTGATGAGACGAATCTTGAAACCCACGGCAGCTGGCAGTATGGACAGAAGGAGCTTGGCGAGCTGACCGTTCCCGGAAGCCGCCCTGAATGGACGGCCAATGTGCTTGACCGTGCAAATTCGATGCTGCAGCGGGATAAGAATCACCCTTCCATACTGATTTGGTCACTCGGTAACGAGTCGTTCGGCGGCGATAATTTTCTGAAAATGCATGATTTCCTTCGCGAGGCGGATCCGACCCGGATCGTTCATTATGAAGGGGTAACCATGTGGCGGGAATCAGATGCGGCATCAGACGTCGAAAGCCAAATGTATACACGTCCGGCTAAAGTTGAAGAATATGCGCTTTATAATGGCAAAAAGCCGTTTATTCTATGTGAATATGCCCATGCCATGGGGAATTCTGTCGGCGGTCTTCATCTATACACCGAGCTGTTCGACCGTTATCCGGTTCTGCAGGGCGGCTTCATCTGGGATTGGGTCGATCAAGCGATCTGGACGACGAAGGATGATGGCACGTCCTATATGGCTTACGGCGGCGATTTTGGCGAAAACCCGCATGACGGCAACTTCTGCGGCAACGGGATTATTTTCGCGGATCGGACCGTATCGCCTAAGCTGTATGAGGTGAAGAAATGTTATCAGAACGTAGATATTACCGCGGTTGATTTGGCTCAAGGGGTTCTGAGTGTCCGGAATAAATGGCTGTTTACGAACCTGAATGCTTTTACGCTGCAGTGGACGGTTGCGGTCGATGGAGCTGCTGTGAAGAGCGGGACACTGGAGGCGGCAGCTGAGCCGGGCGAAACAGCAGAAATTACGATTCCACTCCCGGATCGCAGCGAATTCCGGGGCGAAGCTGTACTCACAGTCAGCTTCCTGACCCAAGAAGCAACAGATTGGGCAGAAGCCGGCCATGAAACGGCATTTGAGCAGTTTGTGCTTCCGAAGGCTGAACCGGAGCAGGCACGCATCGTCCGTCTGGAGTCCGGCCCGGCTGTCTCGTTATCGGAAGAGGGACAGTCGCTCACTGTAACAGGCAATCAATTCGCGGCTGCTTTCGACAAAGCGACGGGCAGTCTCTCATCGTTTATCGTTAATGGGCTGGAACTGCTGCAGGCTCCGCTTGCTCCGAATTTCTGGCGCGCCTATACGGATAATGACCGCGGCAGCAAGCAGCATGAGAAATCAGCTGCTTGGCGTTCGGCCGGAGAAGAGCGCCGTCTGCTGCAGCTGTCCTATGAGAAGCTGGAGGACCGCGTCATAATTACTGCCAGCTATGCACTGCCGACAACGAATACTTCGGCTTGTACGGTCACCTACATCGTACGCGGTAACGGAGAAATTGAAGTGAAGCAGCAGCTGACGCCTGGCGATAATCTGCCTGAAATACCGGAGATCGGTATGATGCTTGTATTAAACGGTTCCTTTGATGAGCTGGAGTGGTACGGCAAGGGGCCTCATGAATCCTACTGGGACCGCCAGACCGGTGCGAAGCTGGGAAGGTATAAAGGCAAAGTAGCGGATCAATTCGCTCCGTATATCAGGCCGCAGGAATGCGGGAATAAAATGGATGTACGCCATGCCTCTATCACGAATGCGGCCGGGGCGGGACTTGCGATTATCGGAGCGCCTCAGTTTGAGCTGAATGCCCTTCCGTATACCCCATTTGAGCTGGAAGCGAATGATCATGTATATAAGCTTCCGACAAGCAGCAAAACGGTTGTCCGTATCAACTACAAGCAAATGGGAGTAGGCGGAGACGACAGCTGGGGTGCGAAGCCGCATCCGCAGTATATGATCTTGGCTAATCGCCCGTATGAGTTTACTTTCACACTAAAAGGGATTTAATTAATAAGCAGCACCCCATAGAAAAGCGCCTTGGAGTCCGAACGTGCAGATCATGCACGTTTGGCTTCAAAGCGCTTCTTTAATTCTTTAGCTGCTGATGATCACTTTCTGATCCTCGTTCAGGCCTTGGATAATCTCAACCTCGGATGAGGTAATGAGGCCGACTTGAACATCGAGTTCTTTCACCCGGTCATTCTCGATCGTGCTGACCGAATAACGGCCAAACGTGTTTTTGAGAGCGTTACGCGGAATAATGAGCACGTTATCGCGTTTCTCGATGAACAGCTTGAAGTCGGCGTAATCTCCGATTTTGATGACCGGTTTAGGAGCTGAGAGGCCCAAAATTAATGATTTGACATTACGGTTTGAAAGCTTGATATCCAACGTCTTAGGTGCAGTTTTCGGAGTCTGCAGGACAGTGCCTTTATATTTCTTGCCATCGATAGTAAAATCGACGGGTTCATTTACGTTTATATTTGCGATTTTCTTAACGTCAGTTGCTTCATATACAAAATTAACATGATTCGGGTTGGAGATGACCGCAATCGTCGCTTGTGCTTCAACTGTCTGACCGGGCTTGATCCCGTTCAAATACGTGATATCGCCTTCGATTGGCGAGAATAAGAGCGATTTGTTATATTCCTTGACCAAAGAGTCGAGCACGAGCTGCTCACGGTCGAGATCGATTTGATACAGCCGAATGGTATTCTGATCGTTGTTGTTTTTGACAGCATCGGTGACATTGATTTGCTTCTGTTCAACTGTCAGCTTCTGGAGTTTGATTCTCGTCGGCAAATCACCGGTATCCAGTTCAGCGATTGGAGTTCCCACAGATACCTTATCGCCTTCTGCGACAAGCATCTTCTTCAACAGGCCGCCTGATTCGGCGAATGCGACTGATTTGTTTTCTTCAGAAGCCGCAACTGCAACGGAAGATAAATATAACTGCATATTTCCGCGTTTAACTGCTGCTGTTTCATACTTTTGCTCTTTCTTTGCGATAAGCGGCGGCTGGAGCGTTTCTTCTTCTGCAGGAAGAACGGAGCATCCGCTTAGCAGGGCAGCCGTGCAGCCAATCAGCGTTACCCGCTTCAGGAAGGAGTATCGGCGGCGGCTATTTAAATTATCGTTAGCTAACAAGGGTATTGTTCCTCCTAAAAGTTTTTGCGATAACTTCTTAGCTATACTTCCTCGCGAGCAAAAACTTGCATCGGAAGCATGGGCTGAGTCTAGCGATTATTTCATAGAGTCGGGCTAGTAAATACTACTCAAAGCATAACGGTCGCATGAAATCATGTCAACGTTTTCATTTCCAATTCCTAGCGGGGATGAACAATTAATTGGCAAGTTAATTGTCTCCTCTTATATTGTATGATATCTTTGCTGGTAGACTTTATAGTATCGAAATCTGACTTTACGATGATGGAAGGCGGTTAAGAGAATGTCAGTAGCTTCAACACGAACGGCAGCCGTTCAAACGGGAACGATTTATGTCATTTTGTTTGCGATCAGCTCGGTCCACTTGATGAACGATACGATGCAGGCGGTCGTCTCGGCACTGTTTCCGGTTCTGGAGAAATCGCTCCATTTGTCTTACGGACAAATGGGATGGATCGCTTTTACGCTAAGTATGACCTCATCCATCATGCAGCCGGTCGTTGGCTATTTCTCGGATAGAAGGCCGGCGCCCTGGATGCTTCCGGCGGGGATGGGGCTCAGCCTAATCGGGATGGCGGGCATTTCAATTGCTCCCAGTTTTCTGCTTGTCATACTAGCGGTCGTGTTTGTAGGACTTGGATCAGCTATCTTTCATCCGGAAGGCTCTAGGGTGGTTTATTTTGCGGCAGGCGGCAGGCGGGGGTTAGCACAATCCATCTATCAGGTGGGCGGTAATTTAGGCAGCTCACTTGCGCCGCTTATGACCATCTTTATTTTTCTGCCGCTAGGTCAAACCGGTGCGATATGGGGCACTTTGCTCGCAGCCGCTGCTATCATTATTCTGCTTCGGGTTGTTCCTTGGTATAAAGAGCGGCTGAACCTCTATGGCAAGCCTGTGAAACGCGCAGCGAAGACAGCAATGAATGAAAATGACAAGCGTGAACGAAAGGTTATCGGGTATGCGATGTTTATTCTGATTATGCTCGTCTTTGCACGATCATGGTACAACAGCGGGATATCCACCTATTTTGTATTTTTTCTTAGAGATACCTATAATCTCACGAATCAGGCAGCTCTTGTTCCCATTTTTTTATTCTCGGCTGCAGGTGTAATCGGTACATTCTTTGGCGGCATGCTGGCGGATCGTTTTGGCCGGAAGAAGGTTATTTTATGCTCGATTGTGGGCTCGTCGCCCTTTGCTCTTCTTCTGCCTCATCTGCCGCTCGCATGGGTGTATCCGCTCATATTCGTCATGGGACTTGTTCTGTTCTCCGGCTTCTCCGTCACCGTCGTTTACGCTCAAGAGCTCGTTCCCGGCAAGGTAGGAATGGCTTCCGGTCTTATTACCGGATTAGCCTTTGGTATGGGGGCCCTGGGCGCAGTCGTCATTGGCGAAGCAGCGGATTTATGGGGGCTGACACGTGTAATGAACTATACAAGCTTTCTCCCGCTCTTCGGCTTTCTAACCCTGCTGCTGCCTGCTGACCGCAGAGATAAAGTATGATAGAAGAGAAGAGAAGAGAATAAAAGCAATCAAGGAAGCGTTGGAGTCTGCGGCTCTGACGCTTTTTTGCTGCTGTTAGGGATATGTGAGTAAAATAGTTCTATTCTAATCCAGCAATGCGGCATGACGCTTATAATGATCTTCGAGCACCAGACAGGCCATAGCTTCAATTACAGGAACGATTCTTGGACAGATGCAGGGATCATGCCTCCCTTCCGTCACGATTAGCTGTTCGTCTCCACTTGTATTAATCGTATGCTGCGGAATGGAGATGGAGGAAGTAGGCTTTACGGCGACTCTGAAAATAATTTCATTCCCTGTACTGATTCCGCCAATAATACCGCCGGCATGATTGCTGAGAAATCCGTCTGCGTTCATCTCATCATTATGTTCACTGCCAAGCATGTCGGCTGCTGCAAAGCCGGCTCCGAATTCAATGCCTTTGATGGCTCCGATGGATAACATGCTTTTGGCCAGATCGGCATCCAGTTTATCGAATACAGGCTCGCCGAGTCCGGCGACGGCGCCTCGAATCCGGCATTCAACGATACCGCCGCAGCTGTTCCCTGCCCTTGCCAGCGATTCGATTCGTTGAATCATTTGAAGGGCGGCTTCCGGATCACAAGCCCGGACTGCGTTACGCTCGATTTCACTCTCTACGAATGTTTCGCAAGCAATGCCTCCAATAGCCTTCGTGTAAGCAACTATGCTTATGCCTCTTCTCTCCAGCAGCTTCCGGGCAACAGCACCGGCAGCGACCCGGCCGGCAGTTTCCCGTCCTGAAGCGCGTCCGCTCCCTCGATGATCACGTAAGCCGTATTTCTGCAGATACGTGTAGTCTGCATGACCGGGCCGGAAGGAATGCTGAATATCGGAATAAGCTTCAGGGCGCATATCTGTATTATTCAGAAGAATGCAGATCGGCGTTCCCGTTGTTTTTCCTTCATAGACTCCGGAGAGAATACGTATGCGGTCATATTCTTTGCGGGGTGAAGTTACAGAGGATTGTCCTGGCTTTCTTCGGTCCATTTGAACTTGAATATAGGGTTCGTCCAGCTCGACGCCCGGGGTAACACCGTCAATAATGACACCGACCGCTTCGCCATGCGATTCACCAAAGGTTGATATTCGAAAAGCTTCTCCGAACGAGCTTCCTGCCATTGTTTATCCCTGCCTTTATGATGCTTTAATTGATTCCTTTTATTATCCCGTGAGTTATGCAATAAATGAAATCAGAATATTAGCAATCTGCCATAGAATGGGTTGATATCATAAAATACTTGAACCATCAGGTTCAAGTGACGTATTCTATAGGAGGAAGCAAGGCTTCACAAAACTTAAGCACATGCTTCCGAAGCGAGTTTTGCTGCGAAGATCAATCAGGAAGCAAGGCTTCACAAAACGTTTAGGAGTGATCAGAATGACCAAGAGCTTGGCGCGAAAGAGGATGGAGAAGAAACTGCAGCAGGGAAGCATGGACCCGAGGCTGCAGAGAGGGAATTGGAACGGAGTTAAGCCGGTTACAAAGGTAAAGCCAAACAAAAAGAAATATGTTCTTCCCAAGAATGACGATGATCGAGTCTTTAAGCAAGCAGCTTAAAGGTTGGATCATCGTCATTCTTCTTTTATTAGATATGAACAAGAAATGTCTATTGAATTAAACCAAACATAATTATATAATGTCTATATAATTAGCAAACGAATAGTGGAGCTGTTTGAAATATGAACGTATCTGAGCATTTCTTTAGCGCATCACTGTCAGAGCTCAAACAAGGGTTTATTTATGACAATGGGACGGAAAGCTATTATTGTTTGATTTGTGGAGAGCAGTTTGAAGAAGGTGTTGTGTACCCGGCCCAGAAACGTTTCTTCGAGGCTCATAAGGCTGTGAAGTACCATATAAGCAGTACGCATAATTCAGTGCTGGATTATTTGCTCCAGCTGGATAAGAAAGCAACAGGACTGACTGATCTGCAGAAGCAGCTGATTGAAGCGTTCGCTTCAGGCATGAGCGATGCGGAGACCGTTAAGCTGACCGGCGGCGGAAGTGCCTCCACGATTCGCAATCACCGTTTTGCCCTCAAAGAGAAAGCGAAGCAGGCTAAGCTGTTCCTGGCTATTATGGAGCTGATGGACGGCGGACTTCCTTCAGGTACTAAATTTATCCCTGTTCATCGGAATGCGCCGCAAGTGGACGAAAGATATGCATTGACGAATGATGAATATAATGCGTTATTGAAGAAATATTTGCCACAGGGACTGGAAGGCCCGCTTACAGGATTGCCAAGGAAGGAAAAACGCAAAATTGCTCTGCTGCGCCATGTAGCGACCTGCTTCAAGAAGGGCCGCAAGTACAAAGAGCCGGAAGTGAACGAAATTCTGGGACGCTTCATGGAGAAGGAATATGTCAATTTACGGCGATATTTGATCGATTACAACCTTCTAGGCCGGGAAAGCGACGGCAGTGTTTATTGGCTGAATGTCTAGTTATATCTATTACCAGCCTGGCGTTTTGAAGGCGTTTCTGCTCTATGCCGACTTGTCTAAGTTCGTAACAGGCAGAGCCGGCGCAATACTTTTGGGAGGATTAAGCAATGAACAGACGGAAAGAATTGCAGAATGAATACGGGATGAAGCAGCGCTCCATGGGCGTATTTCAAATTGTGAACGAGAAGAACGGCAAACGTTATATTGCGTCATCGCCAACTCTTGATTCTGCTTGGCAGCGCGAGAAATTTACACTTGATATGGGAAGTCATATCAATAGCGCGCTTCAGAAGGAGTATAAGGAACAGGCCGGTGCCCATTTTGTGTTTGAGGAGCTTGAGAAGCTCAAGCTGGGTGAGGAAGTTCGGAATGATTACAAAGATTTGATGCAGATAGGCACGACAGCGCTTAATCGCACTGCTGTATTGGCATACAGAGACTCCCTTCGCAAGCTGGAGATGAAATGGCTGGACGAATTCAAGCCCTATGAACCGAATGGCTACAATCGTCCGCCGAAGGAGAATTAACAGCAATACATCTTCCTTAGACTAATACGCAAGGCAAGAGCGATCCAAAGGCTGAAGGCCTGGGAGCGCTCTTTTTGCTGTTCAAGGAGCCAATCTAGGGATTGCACGAAACTCGTGTTATAATTGTGGCCTGATAAAGGTAAGAGAGGACGGGCAGCATGAGACTAAGCAACATTTACCGCAATTATTTTCAAAATAATCTGTTTATGAAGATGATTCTTCTCTTCTCCTTTATTACGATTCTGACCATTATTACGTTCTCTTATCTGATGTTTCGTTCGATGTCGGGGACGGTCATTAACCGGGAACTTGACATTCAGAAGAAAGCGATGGAGAGCGTCAACAATAATATGACTGCCAAGCATGAATCCGTGCAGGCTATGATTGAAGGGGTATATCGGAATTCGTCGCTATCCACGGGCGTTTCCTACTTGCTGATGCACCCGTTTCAAGAGTACGTCCAGTATAATCTGAATCAGTATTATCTCAATTCGAACAATGCGGGACCGGACGCGCTTCAGTATTTCAAGAACAATATGGAAGATGATGCGGATATCAGCAACTTGATTCTGTACAGCGCGGAGCAGCAATCCATCTATGCGTTTAACAGTTATAAACAGTTAAAACTGCTCAAGACCGGCGCCGGGAACACTTACATTCCGGATGCAATGGCGCTGGAAGGGGGCAGCCTGACATTGCCTAACCCATGGATCAGAAAAGCGATTAAGCTGCCGAAAGCGGATCTGTATTCGATCCGGATGCAGGTGAATGATATGCAATCGCTCAAAAATATCGGTCAGCTGGTCGTCTATTATAAATCGGACAGCATATGGAAAGCAATTTCTAATGTGAAAGGCGATCTGAAGGGCAGAATTCTCGTTTTGACGACTGAGGGCGGCGTGCTGTTTGATTCCTTAGGCCAAATATACGGCAAGACTTATCCGGGCTTGGACAAAATAAACTCGTTATACGAGAGCAGTGAATTGGTTCAGCATGAATATGTGACGAAAATGACGCAAAATAAAGGCGGGTTCATCGTTCTTGGCCTCATCTCAACAGATGAAATGGCGGCCTCCTACCGGGGACTCCGCAATACGATTCTGACGATCAGCGCCTGCTGTATTTTTGTGGCGATTGTCATTCCCTCCTTGTTTATTTTCCGATTCGCCAAACGGACGAATGAAATCATACGTTTCACCCGCAAGGTAAAGCAGGGAGACTTGAACGCGAGGATTCAAGACCCAAGGGAAGATGAGCTGGGGCAAATATCGCACAGCTTTAATGATATGCTTGAGGTTCTCAATGAATATATCGACCGGGAATATAAGGCGGATATTAAGCAGAAGGAAACGGAGCTGACTGCCCTGCAGGCACGCATCAATCCGCATTTTCTATATAACACCCTCGAAGTGATCCGAATGCGTGCGATCTCGCAGGGCGCGCAGGATGTCGGCGAAATGATCTACAGCCTGTCGGCGCTATTCCGAAGCTTCGTTCAGCAGAAATCCGTCTATCTCTTGAAGGATGAGCTTGAAGCCTGCCGCTTGTACCTGGAGCTCTTCCGCATCCGTTATAAGGACAAGTTCTCCTACGCGATTGAGTGCGCAGATGATCTTGGGAGGAAAAAAGTGCTGCGGATGTCGCTGCAGCCGATTGTCGAGAATTATATCGTTCATGGTCTTTGCAGCGAGCGTACCGGTAATCAAATTGCGATTAAGGCTCTTCGGCTTGAGAAGGGACTTCAGGTGCAAATTATAGACAACGGGAAAGGCATTCCGGCTGACCGGCTGAAAGAGCTGGAATATACACTGTCGTCAGAAGCTGCTGAAGGGGAATCGTTTGGTCTGCGCAGTGTGAATGAGCGTCTTCAACTGCTTTACGGCGCGGAATTCGGTCTTTGCATCGAGAGCGAGCTTGGGGCAGGAACAACCGTAACGGTGCGGCTGCCGGACATCGAAGATCAGGAGGGTCATGATGTATAGAGTGTTTCTTGCAGATGATGAGCCATTTATTACGGAAGGTTTGTACGACATAATCGATTGGGCGGGGCTTGGCTTAGAAATCGTAGGGCATGCCGACAACGGACAGAAGGCTCTGAATGCGATGAAGCAGACGCCTGTAGATATTCTAATTACCGATATTTCGATGCCTGTGATGACCGGACTTGAGCTTATAAGTGCTGCAAGGGAATTTCATGTCGACCTGAAGGTGATTGTGCTAAGCGGGTTTGATGAGTTCGCCTACCTGAAGGAGGGTATGCGCCTGGGGATTGAGAACTACCTGCTAAAGCCGATTAACGTGGAAGAGCTAAGAGCAACGCTTAGCAATACAGTTGAAAAATTAAGCTCATTCAAGGAAAGGCGGATGATTTCCGGGTTTAGTACGCAGATTCTGAAGGATAATATCATGCACCGCTGGTTAACCGGTCAGATCGGTGCTGCCGAATTCAAAGAGCGTACAGATCTGCTTGGAATTAACATCGAGCATCCATACCTTGCCGCTGCAGTGCTGAGGACGGAGACGGGCCAAGCGGAAGTGTTCGAGCTGATAGACAGACAGGTGAAGCACAATGAAGGACTGACATTATTCCGCGACATCGATGGGGATCTGGTGCTGCTTGCTTTAATGGATGATGCGGAGCGGGGCCTGGAGGAATTAAATCAAATCCTGAAGGGCATTCACGAGAGATTGACGAATTACCGGCCGCTGCGGATATCGGTCGGCAGTGTAGAGAGTCTTATGGACCACGCTGGAGTCAGCTATTACAACGCCAAGAAAACACAGGAGTACTTCTGGATTTATCCGGACCAGGACATGATGGATTACAGTCAGCTTCCCATCCGCCAAGAGCTGGATCGTGTTGATTTTACGCTGGACTGGGGTGCATATGCCAAATCCGTTATTTCGAAGGATAAAGAAACCCTTCATCAGCAAATTCAAGACGATTTCCGGCTTATTCTGGCTTTGCCGGGCGTCATGCCGCAGGATATTCAGAATGTCGCGCTCGAAATGATCGTGCGCTTCAAGGTGGAACTGGAGTCGATTCGTCACACGGAGGAGCCGGATCTGTTTTATGAAGCTTTCCAGAATGTCAGGAAAGCAGAAACCATAGATGAGCTGAGCAAAACCATCCAGGAGGCTGCGGACATGACGATAGACTTCCTGATTTCGGATATAAAGAGCCCCGTCGTGCAGCAGGTATTGAATTACATCCATAAATCCTACTCCGAGGAATTCTCGCTTAAGCTGCTTGGAATCCAGTATAATATTCATCCGGTCTATCTTGGCCAGCTGTTCCATAAGGAAACGGGTGAGACATTCACGGAATACATCAACAAATACCGCATCGAGAAAGCCAAAGAAATGCTGAAGACCACCAATTTGAAGGTGCATGAAATCGCAAGGAATGTGGGCTATTGGGAGACTGGATATTTCTATAAGCAATTTAAAAAATATGTAGGGATTTCTCCTACCGACTATAAAGGACTGCTCTAATTCATCTTAGAGCGGTCTTTTTTCTTTAGTTTGGACAGGTTTCATTTAGTTTGTCGCCTATTTGAAACGGCTTTCATTAGGTACAGTAAAAGTATCCCCATCGGGGTATGTTAAACGAAGAACATCACAGGGAGGAAAGAGAAAATGAGCAAGGTAAGAAAAAGCTATATGGTAACCCTGATCCTGCTGCTGGCGGTATCACTTACACTAAGTGCATGCGGGGGAAAGAAAGCAAGCAATAATTCATCGGAAGCGGGAAGCGCTGAGAAACCGGTGGAACTGATCTGGTACACGATTGGAACTCCGCAAAAAGATACGGATCGCGTCATGGCGGAGGTTAGCAAATATACAGCTGAGAAAATCGGCGTTACAGTCAAAATGAACATGATAGACTGGGGCGATTATTCGCAAAAAATGCAGGTCATGACCGCTTCAGGTACACCGATGGACATCATGTTCACGGCATCATGGGCGTTTGATTACGTACAAAATGCACGTAAAGGCGCATTTACAGCGATTGATGAATTGCTGCCGAAATATGGACAAGGCATCGTAAAAGCGTTAGATCCAGCATTCTTGGAAGGCTCCAAGATTGACGGCCACAACTATGGCGTGCCTGCAAACAAAGAGCTTCCAGCTCAGGATGTATGGCGTTTCAATAAGAACCTCGTCGATAAATACAAATTAAACATCGACAGTGTGAATACGCTCGAGAGCCTGGAGCCGCTGCTGAAGACAATTAAAGCCAACGAGCCTGGTACTTTCGCATTGGCTGCAGATAAGTCGTTTATGCCGGTTGTTCCTTACGACTACATCATTCAGCAAATGCCGATGGCTGTGAAGATTGGCGACGCCGGCTACAAAGTCGTTAATATCTTTGATACGCCGGAAATGAAGCAAGCGCTCAAAACGATGAACAAGTACTACAAAGCCGGTTACATTCCTACGGAAGCCGCAACTTTGAATTCCTTGACAGATGTACAGGCAACAGGCAAATGGTTTACGGATAAAGCAACGAATCAGCCGCTTGCCGACAACCTTTGGTCCGCGAGCTTAGGTTATCCGATTGTATCCAAACCTGCCAGCCCGGCTCTGATTTACAACTGGTCGGTAATGGGTTCGATGCAGGCGATATCTGCAAACTCGGAATACCCGGAGAAAGCAATGGAATTCTTGAATCTGCTCAATACAGATCCTGTGCTTCGTAATATGGTTGATTCCGGTATCGAAGGCGTGCATTACAAAAAAGTCGGCGACGACGCCATGGAGAACCTGCCAGAATCAAAAAACTACGATATGCCAACCTTCTCTCTTGGTAATGTAATGATTACGTACCGTGACAAGAACGACCCTGTAACGAAATGGGATGAATTCAAGAAATTCAACGAGTCCAGTGAAAAAGCGCCATTGCTTGGATTTAACTTCGATCCTACGAAGGTAACAAGCGAAATCGCAGCCGTACAGAACGTCAAAGAAGAGTTCTGGGCATCGCTGATGACAGGAACGGTTGATCCTGATAAATTCATTCCGAGTGCAACAGAGAAATTCAAAGCAGCAGGCCTTGATAAGATTATTGCTGAAGCGCAAAGCCAAATCGATGCATGGAAAGCGGCGAATAACAAATAACACAAGCAAACATCCGAATTAGGCGAATGTTCAACATTCGCCTGATTCATTTCAATATGTAAGGAGAGGTGATTGTAATGAATAAGATCGGCGGGTTCTTCAAGGATCTCAACAAGAATAAAGTGCTGTTGCTGATGGCTTTGCCGGCTACCATATGGTTTCTGTTCTTTTCTTATTTACCGATGGCAGGCATGGTCATCGCCTTTAAGGAATATCGCTACAGCCGCCATGGCTTCTGGGCAAGCATCGTAGACAGCAAGTGGGTCGGATGGCAGAATTTTAAGTTTCTATTCAGCACGAATGATGCTTATATCATTACGCGTAACACGCTGCTGTATAACATCTTTTTCATCATCTTAGGTCTTGTGCTGTCGGTTGCGATGGCGATTATATTAGCGGAGATTGCGAATAAAAAGCTGGCTAAGGTTTATCAAACCGGGATGTTCCTGCCTTACTTCTTATCCTGGGTTATTGTCGGTTATTTCGTATTCAGCTTCCTGAGCTTTGATAAAGGAATGGTTAATCATATCGCTTCCTGGTTCGGTATCAATCCGATCCAATGGTATGCGGATAAGACCTACTGGCCGATTATCATCGTAGTGGTTTTCTTATGGAAATCAGTCGGTTACAGCAGCGTTGTCTATTTGGCTGCTATCATGGGCATTGACAAATCGCTCTATGAAGCAGCGATGATCGATGGCGCGAACAAATGGCAGCAAATTAGGAATATCACGATTCCAATGCTCAAACCGCTTATGACGATTTTGACACTGCTTGCCATCGGCCGTATTTTCTATGCCGATTTTGGACTGTTCTATCAGGTTACCCGGGACTCAGGCACACTATATTCGGTGACGAACGTTATCGATACGTATGTATACCGCGGTCTTAAATCAACAGGTGAGATTGGAATGAGTACAGCGGCCGGTCTGTATCAATCCGTTATCGGCTTTGCGCTCGTTATGATTTCTAACTATGTTGTACGAAAATTCGATAAAGACAATGCGTTGTTCTAATTCATTCTCAGGCGAAAGGAGGAAATGGCTGTGTCTACGATTGCTAACTCGAACAAACCTCGTGATTTTCATAAATTGCCGACGGTATGGAATGTGATTTTTAACTTTATAGCTGGAATTTTTGCCCTTGCTTGCGTATTCCCTTTCCTATTCGTAACGATCATTTCATTCACAGATGAGAAAACACTTGCTGCAAACGGATATTGGATCATTCCGGAGAAATGGAGCGTGGATGCTTACCGGTATGTGTTCAAGGCAGGGGATCAATTACTTCGTTCCTATGGCGTAACCATCACCGTAACGGTTGTGGGGACGATTATCAGTTTAGTGCTGACGGCGCTGTTTGCCTATGCTATTTCCAGAAAGAGCTTCAAATATCGCAATTTCTTCGGGTTCTTCGCTTTCTTCACGATGTTATTCAACGGCGGACTTGTTCCGACCTATATCGTAGTGACTCAACTGCTCGGTATGAAAGATACGCTCTGGGCGCTGATTCTGCCCCTTGCAGGGAATGCATTCTACATTATGATCATGAGGACCTTCTTCACGACGTCAGTTCCAGAGGCGATTATCGAATCGGGGAAAATCGACGGCGCAGGCGAATTTGGAATCTTCATTAAGCTGATTCTTCCGTTGTCGCTCCCGGGCCTTGCAACGATTGGCCTGTTCAGCACGCTCGGTTACTGGAACGACTGGTTTAATGCTTTACTCTACATCGACAATCCGGATCTCGTACCGCTGCAATCGATGCTTATGCGCATTGAGAACAGCATGCAGTTCCTTTTGCAAAATACAAATAATCCGTCTCTGGGTACGGGTGTGCTTCAATCTCTGCCGGCGGATACCGCGCGTATGGCGATGGTCGTGCTGGCGACCGGACCGATTATATTTGCTTATCCGTTCTTCCAGCGTTATTTCATTCAAGGCTTGACCATTGGTGCGGTAAAAGAGTAATAAACAGGGGGATATGATCCATGGAACAATTCAGACTGCCAAAAATTCCGATGCCGACGCTAACGATGCCGAAGGCTATTCAAGAAGTGCTGCAGGAAGCGGAAGTGAAGCTTGCGCATCGTCCGAAGCTGCTGCAATTATTCAAGAACTGTTTTCCGAATACGCTGGAGACGACGACCAAATTATTGGATGACGGAACTACATTCGTCATTACCGGGGATATTCCGGCTTCGTGGCTCCGCGATTCTGTCGAGCAGGTGATGCATTACGTGCCTTTTGCCAAGGACGATGCTGATTTGCAGCGTATTCTGGGCGGCTTGATTAAGCGCCATATTCAATATATTCACATTGATCCTTATGCCAACGCGTTCAATGAATCCGCCAACGACTGGCATTGGAACAAGGCAGACATCACGGACATGTCGCCTTGGGTCTGGGAGCGGAAGTTCGAGCTGGATTCCTTGTGTTTCTCCATGCGTCTTGCGTATGCCTATTGGAAAGAAACCGGTTTAACCGATATTTTTGATGCGGGCTTCAAATCCGCTATGCGCTTGATCTATGATCTGTTCAAGACGGAGCAGCATCATGCGGAGCAATCGCCATACCGTTTCACGCGCGATAACGGAATCCCGACGGATTCGCTGCGCAATAACGGAATGGGGATGCCGGTGAACTATACAGGCATGGTATGGTCCGGATTCCGTTCTAGTGATGATGTGTGTGATTTCCATTACAACATTCCGGCGAATATGTTCGCGGTTGTGGCACTTCGGCACATGCAGGAGTTCGCAGAGTGGATATTCCGTGACACGGATTTCCTGAAGGAGCTTAAAGCGCTGGAAGCAGATATCGATCATGGCATTCAATTGTACGGGATCTATCGTCATCCGACCTTCGGACCTATCTATGCCTATGAGACAGACGGCTTCGGCAACTACTGCCTGATGGATGATGCCGGAACGCCGGGCATTATGTCGATTCCTTATCTTGGCTATGTATCTTCGGATGATCCAGTCTACCAGAATACAAGACGGTTCGCCCTGTCCAAAGAGAATCCGTTCTATTACGAAGGCAAAGTGGCCAAAGGGATTGGCAGTCCGCATACACCTGAGGGATATATCTGGCATATGGCGTTGTCGATGCAGGGAATTACGGCTTCTACAGCGGAAGAGAAGCTTGCTATGATCGCTATGCTTGAAGCGACGGATGCGGATACCGGTTATATGCATGAAGGCTTCCACTCCGATGATCCGAGTATCTTCACGAGAAAATGGTTCGCGTGGTCGAACAGCTTATTCTCGCAGCTCGTATATAAGGCGATGAAGGAAGGGATTCTATGAGAGGGCCGGTAATCATATTCTATGACCCGGCTTTCCCGGGTCACCCGTCATTCGCAGAGGATGCGGCTCAGAGCCTGGGCCGCATCGGCACTGTCGTCGATGCGAAGGGACTTTCGGATGCGCTCCGCAATGCACAGAGCGGATGCCTCATCAACCTCCATGCGCCGTACTTCCCGAAATCCGCATGGCCACAGATCGCTGCTTTCTTAAGAAGCGGCTGCGGCCTTGTGAGCATCGGAGGTGCGCCGTTTAGGCAGCCGGTACGCGAAGAAACAGGCATCTGGCATATTGAACCTGTGCAGACTGCGTATCACCGCGAGCTGTATATTCATGAAATGCTGCGTGTCGACGCGGCATCTGTAACGACACTTGCGGCATTGGATCGTATTCCGCTCCTTGCCGGCCAAGAGTCGTTGTTTGACATTCAAGCTGCTTGGAATCTTGTCCCGCATACGACACGGAATAGTGATTTACCGCATCAGATGGGTGCAGCAGGAACGATGAGCACCCAAATTTACCCGCTGCTTAAAGGGGTCAGCGCCGAAGGCCGCGAGATTGCGGCGCCTGTCGTACTCTGGGAGAATTATCGCGGCGATTTTGCGGGCTCACGCTGGTTGTTCGTTAATACAGGGCTTAAGGCAGACTTCCTGAAGCAGGGCGGGCTGGAAGCCTTGGCTGCGTGGTCGGCATTCTGTGCGAAGGCGGTAACCGAGCTGTGGCTGAAGCCGAATTATGCGGCTTACGAAGCAGGAGAACGTACCGTACTCACGCTGCAGACACAGCGTATTGAACGGGCGGTCGCATCTTCGGCTGCAGAGAAACGCAAGGATTGTTGGACTTTCGAGATGAAGGTAGAGCTGCAGGAAGAAAAGCTGTGGGAACACCGGTTTACAGCAGAAGTTACAAGTGAAATCGATTATATGCGCATTCCGGTTCCGCTGGATATTCAAAGCGGTCTATACCGCGTGACCTGCACGGCAACAGCCGGGGATGGTGAAGTAAGGATTCTGCGCCAAGGGTTCTGGGGAAATGATCCGCTGCTGCTTGCCGGCGGGAGTCCGATCACATGCGACCGGGATTATTTCATAAAAGATGGACGGCCCCTGCCTATTGTCGGGATGACTTATATGACATCGGATGTCGCCCGCAAATTCCTGTTTCTGCCTAATGCGGATGTCTGGGACCGCGACATGGCGCAAATGGCCAAAGCAGGCATCAACTGGATCCGCACCGGGATTTGGACGGCATACCGCAATGTGATGCAGGTCGACGGCCATGCATCTGAAGAAGTGCTCCGGGCCATCGACGCCTTCTTCTTGACCGCAAAGAAATATGATCTGCAGGTGACGTTTACCTTCTTCTCCTTCACGCCGGAGACTTGGGAAGGGGTTAACCCCTATTTGGATCCGCAAAGCGTTGAAGCGCAGAAGCGGTTTATCCGCTCCATCGTGTCGCGCCACCGGGCGACTACGCATGTGGACTGGGATCTGATTAACGAGCCTTCGATGTTCGATCCGGCTCTGATTTTCTCCGACGGTCCCCGCTCCTGCCATGACCGGTTCGAGCAGGAAGCTTATGTGGAATGGCTGGAGCAGCGTCATGGAGATATTGCTGTGCTGCAAGAGCGGTGGAATATGACGCCGGAGCAGCTTCCAAGTTTTGCGGCTGCGTCTGTCCCTGCGCCGGAGGAAATCAACTTCGACGTGCAGGATATGCACCGCGGCAAGAAGGGCACCCGCTGGCTGGATTACTGCCTGTTCTCCATGGAGATGCATAACCGATGGGCCAAGCAGCTCTACGATACGATTAAGGAACTGGTGCCGGAGCATCTGGTGACGGTCGGACAAGATGAAGCGTTAGGTGCGCAGCGTCCATCGCCGTTCTTCTATGAGGAAGCGGTTGATTATACAACCGTTCATTCCTGGTGGCTGAATGATTATCTGATTTGGGACGGCATCTTTGCGAAGACAGCGAATAAGCCGAACGTCATTCAAGAGACAGGCATTATGTATGTGGAAACCCCGGAAGGCCGCGCCAAACGCACGGAGCAGGAGCTGCGGAGCTTGCTTGAACGCAAGTACGCTTATGCCTTCTCGACAGGCGGAGCAGGCGCCATCCACTGGATCTGGAATACGAATTTCTATATGGATAATGCGAATGAATCGCATATCGGCGCGCTGCGGGCAGACGGTACGGAGAAGCCGGAAGCGGATGTATCCTATGCATTCGGACGATTCATGGCTGAAATCCGGGATTTGTTCCAGGAGCGCGAGCTTGAAGAAATCGCGGCGATTTTCCCTTATTCCAATGATTTCTCGAATCGCAAACTAGCGTTTGAAGCGACAACACGGATGACACGGGTGATGGCCTACCAATTGAATATGCCTTTCCGGGGAGCATCGGAGTATCATCTGGATGCGCTTGAAGCGAATCCGGCGAAGCTGATTATTCTTCCGAGTGCCCACAATATTGATGACGCAGCTTGGGAGAAGCTGATGCATATCGTCAGCCATACAGGGGCGACGCTGCTTGCTTCCGGACCGCTCGGAATAAATGCATATTGGAAAGAGACGGACCGGTTAACCGGTTTGCTTGGCGAGTCTGAGCTTCACAATGTACGCCGGGAAGAAATCTTGAATCTGCAAGGAACGGAAATTCCAGTCTCCTTCAGTCATCGCAAGATCGCTGAGGCGAGCAAAGAGGTTCGATCTGCAAGGCACGGCGCTTCCGGTGCAATCGGCGACGCAGTGGTTGATATCCCGATCGGACAAGGAAGACTGATCTGGAGTCCGCTTCCAATCGAGCTCAATGAACGCTCCGAATCGGTGGCGGAGCTGTACCGCTACGCGCTTGCAGCTGCAGATTGCGGCAGCGGACTGGAATGGGTGCAGGGCGGCGGTATTGCCGGCGTATACGGCCGGAAGCTGAAGTTTAAAGAAGGTTTCTTATATATTTTCGTATCGGAATATGCTTGGGATGTACCGATTGAAGTGAAGGATACCCATTCAGGGAAGAGCTATGCTTTCGTGCTTGAGAAGGAGCGCTCAGTGTTGTTTGCTGCAGATTCGGAGGGCGGCCTGTTAGCGGTCTATCGTCCGCATGAAGTCGATGTTGAGGTTATTGGTGAGTAGGAGGAGACAAGAGATGAATAACAAGAGAACGGTGCATATCATTTCTCATACCCACTGGGACCGGGAATGGTATTTGCCTTATGAGAAGCATCATGTCCGCCTCGTAAAGCTGGTAGATACGCTGCTTGATAAACTGGATCAGGATCCGGAGTATCGGAGCTTTTACTTGGACGGGCAGACCATCATATTGGAGGATTATCTTCAAGTGCGCCCTGACCAGAAGGACCGCT
This sequence comes from Paenibacillus solisilvae, assembly GCF_042656405.1. Taxonomy (NCBI): domain Bacteria; kingdom Bacillati; phylum Bacillota; class Bacilli; order Caryophanales; family Paenibacillaceae; genus Paenibacillus; species Paenibacillus solisilvae. The sequence continues at coordinate 22,013 of NZ_JBHSOW010000081.1, forward strand.
TGGCTAAGCATATTCGTGACGGCCGTATCCTGATCGGTCCATGGTATATTCTGCAGGATGCGTTTCTTACAAGCGGAGAAGCGAACGTGCGCAATATGCAGATCGGGCATCAGGATGCACTGCGGTACGGCAGCGTATCCAAGGTCGGCTATTTCCCCGATACGTTCGGACTAGTCGGACAGACTCCTCAGCTGATGCTGCAGTCAGGCATTAATAATGCCATATTCGGCCGCGGCGTGAAGCCGACGGGATTCAACAATACCGTATCGGACGGCGATTATGAATCTTCGTTCTCGGAGCTGCAGTGGAAAGGGCCGGATGGTTCAAAAGTATTGGGCATTCTGTTCGCGAACTGGTACTCCAACGGCAATGAAGTGCCGGCGGGAATCGAAGAAGCCAAAGAATACTGGACCCGCAAGCTGGCGGATGCCGAGAAATATGCTTCGACAGGCGAGCTGCTGTTCATGAACGGGTGTGATCATCAGCCGATTCAATTGGATCTGCCTGAAGCCATTCGGACAGCCCGTGAATTGTACCCGGATACGGCTTTCGTCCATTCCAATTTCATCGATTATTTGAATGCGCTGGAACGCTCGTTAGACCGTGATTTGTCTTCCGTGCGCGGAGAGCTCCGCAGTCAGCGTACGGACGGCTGGTCAACCCTCGTCAATACGGCGTCCGCCCGCGTTTATTTGAAGCAGATGAACCAGCTCGGCCAAGCGATGCTCGAGAAGGTAGCGGAACCGCTCGCTTCCATGGCGCATTTGGCCGGTGTAGGCGAAGCGTACCCTCATCATTTGTTCACCTACGCCTGGAAGACGCTCATGCAGAACCATCCGCATGACAGCATCTGCGGCTGCAGCGTGGACGAGGTTCACCGTGAGATGGTTACCCGATTCGAGAAAAGCCGCCATGTGGCGGAAGCTATCGTTGACGAGATGAAACAATCTCTTGCCGATGCCGTAGATACATCCCGCTTTGCGCAAGCCGGCATCGATGCGCTTCCGGTAGTTGTGTTCAATACAACGGGCTCGGAACGTACAGGTGTTGTAACGATTGAGCTGGACGCGGCTCGCCTGTATTTCCGTGATGGCTATACCCTGGAGGAAGCAAGCGGGCGTATGCGGGACTTGGATATCTCGGGACGTGTATTGGTAGATGAGGAAGGAACTGCTGTTCCATATTCGGTGGTAGACCGCGGCCTTCAGTTCGGTTATGATCTGCCGGATGATAAGTTCCGCCAGCCGTATATGTGCCGTAAAGTGATTCTGACCTTCGAAGCCGCACAAGTGCCGGCGCTCGGATTGCGCACCTATGCATGGGTTCGCAGCAGCGGGAAGTCCGTGAATGCAGCTTCGCTCTTAAGCGGTGGCCGTACGATCGAGAACGAGCATCTGAAGATAGAGATCGCGGATGACGGCTCGTTTGCTTTGACGGACAAGAAGAGCGGCCGGACATTCCGTGATCTTGGCGTGTATGAGAACACGGGCGATATCGGGAACGAATACATGTACAAACAGCCGGACAAAGAGACGGCGCTGACGACAAAAGGACTGCCGGCAGCCATCCGCGTGCTTGCGGATACGCCTTACCAAGCATCGGTTGAAGTGGTTCATGAATGGGAAATACCGGCTTCGGCTGATGAGAGGCTGGACGAAGAACAGCGCGCATGCGTGTATTTCCCTCACCGGAAAGCGCAGCGGTCCAGCACCCTCGTGCCGCTTACGATTCGTACGGTGATTAGCTTAAGCAAGAGCGGCAAAGGCGTTCAAATCGAGGCTTCCTTCAACAATCAAGCGAAGGATCACCGCATCCGGGCATTATTCCCGACAGATCTGAAGACAAATGTACATCAGGTTGATTCCATGTTCGAGATCCCGGTCCGAGACATTGAACCGGCAGCGGAGTGGGAGAATCCAAGCAACACGCAGCATCAGCAGGCATTCGTCGATGTCAGCGAGGCTGGGAAAGCGGGCTTAACCGTTGCGAATCTGGGCTTAAACGAATATGAGGTTCTGCGCGACGGCCGCAATACGATTGCAGTTACGCTGCTGCGCAGCGTAGGCGAGCTTGGCGACTGGGGCTTGTTCCCTACACCTGAAGCGCAGTGTCTTGGAGAGCATACCGTGAGCATGGAATTGATTCCGCATGACGGTGATGGTTTGAAATCAGGCGCCTATGCAGAAGCCTATCAAATGCAGGTTCCTTGGACCGTTTGCCAGACTGCTGTTCATGAGGGAAGCCTTGCGCCAAATTTTGCTCCGTACGCATTCGAGAGCGCTGAACTGGCATTCTCGTCGATGAAGCTGAGCGAAGGTACAGGTGACCTGATGCTGCGCTGGTTCAATATGAGCCCGCAAGCGGCACAATTAACGTTAACGAATCATTTGCCTTATGTCGATGCCTATAAGAGCAATATTCTGGAAGAGCGAGGCGCCCGCATCGGGCAGAACGCAGCCGGGCAATTATCCTTGCCGGTCGGGCCATGTGAGATCGTTACAATCGGAATTACGCGTTAATTGCATATCGTAAAGCGATCAGAGAGCCCCCGGGATGCACAGTCCTTGGGGTTCTTTGTGGTTGCTAAGCGCAAAAAAGGAGACCTAACTGCAGCTGGGCAATTGTCTTTCGATTAACCGGCAGCACAATTTATTCCAACTAAATCGCTTGGAATTAAAACTTATCGACAGAGGGCACTCATGTCAACGATGAAAATTCCCCCTTCATTAATAGACATAACAATTGACATTACAAGCCTATAACGGTGAGCTTTGCTACAAAATGTTTCTTGATAAAATTTGCAATAAAGGGGTTGACACCCGACAGAATAGAAGGTATTATCATGTCTAAATCATAGTAAATCGATAGGTATTTAAGTTTATAAATTTATAACTTCGACCGGATAACCGGAGAGACCATCATCTGCAGACAGCGGATGTATGCGTCTTTTTTTTATATCAAAAATCATTGGGGGCTATCGTTATGAAACATTCAATCCGGAATTTCGCAGGTGCAGCATCTGTTCTATTACTTGTTACTTCAGTTCTGCTAACCGGCTGCGCGGAAGAGAAATCGTCTGCAGCAAGTTCAACCAATAATGGGGGCCTGGAGGTCAGCGAGCTTCGTTATCAAGGCGGAATAGGGTCGGTGACATACCCGGAATTGGCAGAAGACTTAGGTTATCTGGCGCCGCTCAAACTGAAGTTCATCGGGAGTACAATCAGCGGACCGCAGGATATTCAATCCGTCGTTACAGGCGACACCGATTTTGGCGGAGCCTTCAACGGCGCGATCGTGAAGCTGCTGGCGGCAAAAGCGCCGATCAAATCCGTCATCTCTTATTACGGGGTTGATGACAACACCTGGACAGGGTATTACGTCCTCGATGGAAGTCCGATTAAGACAGCCAAGGATCTGATCGGGAAGAAAATCGCAGTGAATACGCTTGGCGCCCATCATGAGTTTGTTATCAAAGAGTACTTGCACAGAGCGGGATTGACCACCGAAGAGATCGATCAAGTGACGCTTGTCGTCGTTCCGCCGGTTACCTCTGAACAGACGCTTCGGGCGAATCAGATCGATGTTGCTGCACTTGGAGGCGTGCTTCGCGATAAAGCTTTGGAGCGCGGCGGAATTCATCCTTTATTCAAGGACCGGGATTTGTTCGGTAATTTCAGCGCGGGGAGCTATGTGCTGACGAATAAATTTATTAAGAACAATCCTAAAGCGACACGCAAATTCGTAGAGGCGACAGCCAAAGCGATCGAATGGGCCCGCACTACGCCAAGGGATGAGGTTGTTGCCCGTTTCAATAAAATCATCAATGAACGAGGCCGCAAGGAAGATACCGCAACGGTGAAGTACTGGAAAAGCACGGGTATAGCGGGTAAAGGCGGTCTTATTGCCGATAAGGAATTCGACAATTGGATTAACTGGCTGGTCAAGGAAGGCACGATCAAGGAAGGCGAATTGAAGGCAAAGGACTTGTTTACCAATGAATTTAACCCTTATCTAAATGAAAAATAAATCCTTGAAGACGGGAGAGGTGCATAATTATGACGGCAAAGATCAGCATTCAGAATGTGCAAAAGTCATTTCGGGTCAAACGGAATTTGGGACATCTCAAAGAGGATTCCCAGCCCGTATCTGCGCTACAAGATATTAACCTGGATGTGCAGCAGGGGGAATTTATGGTTATTGTCGGCCCGAGCGGCTGCGGCAAATCGACGCTGCTTGATCTGCTTGCAGGGTTAACGAAGCCTAACAGCGGTCAAATTCTATTAGACGGCAAACCGATTACCGGTCCTAATCTGGACCGGGGGATCGTTTTCCAGCAGTATGCGCTGTTTCCTTGGAAGACTGCACTGGCCAATGTGGAGTTCGGCTTGGAGACCAAAGGTGTCGGCCGAAAGGAACGAAGAGAAATCGCACTTGAATATATCAAGCTGGTAGGGCTTTCCGGATTTGAGAACCGTTATCCGCATGAGCTCTCCGGAGGAATGAAGCAGCGTATCGCGATCGCGCGCAGCTTGGCGTACGATCCTGAGGTTCTGCTCATGGATGAACCATTCGCCGCTCTTGATGCCCAGACCAGGGAGACGCTCCAAAGCGAGCTGCTGCGGATCTGGGAAGCAACGAAAAAGACGATTATTTTCATCACGCATGGGATTGAAGAGGCTGTGTATCTGGGTCAGCGTGTTGCCGTCATGACGTCGCGCCCAGGCAGAATCAAGAAGGTTATCGATATCCCGTTTGATGCACGAACCTCTGAAGAGGATTTGCGCTCAAATCCCGAATTTGTCAGTCTTCGCCATCAAGTCTGGGATCTGCTGAAGGATGAGGTTTCGAGGGCGCAGGAGCAGGAGAAAAGCAAAAGCTTGGAAGCGGGCAGTCTGAAATCGAGCGGAAAAGGGGTTGCTAAAGATGGCTAATGCAAGTACAGGAGAAGTATTGGTTCGCTATGAGAATGAAAAGAAGGAGAAACGGGATAATCTGGCTTGTGTGCGCTGGACATTAATCAAGCTGCATAAAGCTTTTAAATTTTCGATTGTCATTCTTGCATTTCTTGGTTTATGGGAAGCGGCTCCGCGCCTTGGCATCGTTAATATGACCTTTTTGCCTCCGTTCTCGGAAGTTGTGCGCGCGTGGTGGGGACTTCTGCTCTCCGGCGATCTGGTTGATCACACGAAGGCAAGCCTGATTCGTTCCTTCAGCGGATTCGTGCTGGCGATCATCGTAAGCATTCCGCTTGGTCTGGCTATCGGGAGATTCAAAGTGGTGGCGGAGTATCTCAATCCCCTTCTTGAGGTTATGCGTAATACGGCGGCATTGGCCCTATTACCGGTCTTTATCCTGCTGCTCGGTCTGGGTGAATTTTCGAAGATCAGCATTATCTTCTATGCCTGCACATTTCCGCTTCTGCTCAATACGATCAGCGGCGTGAAGAATGTTGACCCCCTCTTGATTAAATCAGCACGATCAATGGGATTATCCCCGATTGCTTTGTTTCGTAAAGTCATTATCCCGGCTGCGGTGCCGACTATATTCATTGGTATCCGGCAGGCAGGCGCAAGCTCTATTCTCGTTCTCGTTGCGGCGGAAATGGTCGGGGCCAAATCCGGACTCGGCTATTTGATTCAATATACTCAATTCAGTTTTCAAATTACGCAGATGTATGCAGGCATACTCACGATCTCTGTGATCGGGTTCGGCGTCAACTATATCCTTCTCTATATTGAGAGACGTTTATCGGCTTGGAAGCAAACTTATAACGAAGGTGCTTAAGAGAAGAACACACAGATGAAGTGGAGTGAATGAGGATGAGCCAATCGAAAAGACAAATGAATTTAAATGTATTCCTGATGAATGCCGGTCATCATGAAGCGGCATGGAGGCATCCTGAAACGGAGCCTCACAACATTACAGATATCCGTTATTTTCAGCGATTGGCACAGCTGGCGGAAGAAGCGAGGTTTGATTCGCTTTTCTTGGCTGACGGTTTAGCGGTCAGTCAGAATATCAAGCACGGCGCTTTTGTCGGATTAGAACCATTCACTCTGCTGTCGGCTTTGGCAGCTGTAACCGATAAGATTGGACTAATCGGCACGGTATCCACCACTTATAATGAACCGTTCCATGTGGCGCGCAAATTCGCATCGCTCGATCATATCAGCAAGGGCCGGGCGGGATGGAATATTGTGACCTCCGGAAGTGAATTTGAAGCAAAGAACTTCAATCGTGATTCACATCTTGAGCACAGCAAGCGTTATGAGCGCGCCAAAGAGTTTCTGCAGGTGACAACGAGCCTCTGGGACAGCTGGGAGGACGAAGCGATCGTCATTAACCGCGGCACAGGCGCTTTTGCCGATAACGACAAAGTGCGTGAAATCAATCACGCCGGCGAACAGTTCAAGGTGCGCGGTCCGCTCAATATTCCAAGATCACCACAAGGCTACCCGGTTCTCGTGCAGGCCGGTTCCTCGGAGGATGGCAAAGAATTCGCCGCTCAATATGCGGAGGCGATCTTCACGGCACAGCAGACTTTGGCGGAAGCTCAGCAGTTCTATTCAGATGTGAAAGGAAGACTGGCCAAATACGGCCGTCAGCCGGAGCAGTTGAAAATTTTGCCCGGCATCTGCGCGGTCATCGGCAGCACCGAATCGGAAGCCAAGGAGAAAGAGCTTGAATTGAATGAGCTGACTGTGCCGGAGTACGGATTAAATCAGCTGTCCAATATGCTGAAGGTGGATCTGTTTACCTATCCGCTTGACGGTCCGCTGCCGGAGCTTCCGAGCTTGGACGAAATCAACGGAAACAAAAGCAGATTCCAGCTCGTTGCCGATCTTGCAAAGCGAGACAACCTGACGATCAGACAATTGATTCATCGCCTTGCAGGAGGCCGGGGCCACCGGACATTTGCCGGAACCGCGGTTCAAGTAGCCGATCAGCTTGAGGAATGGTTCATCAATGGAGCAAGCGACGGCTTCAATGTGATGCCTCCGTATCTGCCGGGCGGATTAGAGGAATTTGCTCAGCAGGTCGTTCCCGAGCTGCAGCGCAGAGGGCTGTTCCGCACCGAATATTCCGGAAGAACGCTGCGTGAGCATTTTGGCTTAACCAGACCGGTTAATCAATACTCCGCTAAAGGAACATTCCAAGCATATGCTTCTGAAGTGAGTTTTTAACTTACAGGAAGCAGGTCAAGATGAATGCAAATAACTCTTAGCTTATTTCTGAATTGAGTTTTTAACTGAACAGGAAGTGTGCCAAGAAGATTCGCAAATAACTCTTAGCTTATGCTTCCGATGTGAGTTTTTTGCTGAACAGGGAGTATACCAAGTAGAATCGCAAATAACTCTTAGGAGGGTTCCGCAATGAGCGCGAACGAGAAACGACAAATTAGATTGGGCGCTTTCTTAATGACCCCGGGGCATCATGTGGCGGCATGGCGTTATCCGGATACGGAAGCCTCCGAGGTGCTCAGCTTCAAATTCTATAAGAAGCTGGCGCAGACGGCGGAACGCGGGAAGTTCGATATGCTCTTTCTGGCTGACGGTTACGCTGTCTCGGAGAAGTATCCCGAGGCTGTTGCCCAGACGGTAACCGTAAGACCGGAGCCGCTTACGCTGTTATCCGCCCTTTCCTCGGTTACGGAGCATGTGGGGCTCGCGGCAACCGTATCGACGACTTACAATGAACCGTTTCATGTCGCTCGCAAGTTTGCTTCGCTCGATCATTTAAGCGGAGGCCGTGCAGCATGGAATGTTGTGACTTCAGCCAACCCGGCAGAAGCGCTCAACTTCAATCAAGACAATCATCTGCTGCACTCTCTTCGCTATGACCGCGCGGAGGAATTCCTCAATGTGGTGACTGGACTGTGGGACAGCTGGGAGGATGATGCTTTCGTCTATGATAAGCCAAGCGCAACCTTCGCTGACCGCAGTAAATTGCACACGCTAAACCATAAGGGGAAATGGTTCACGGTACGCGGCCCGCTGAATGTGGCAAGGCCGATTCAAGGCCATCCGGTCGTGATTCAAGCCGGTTCATCCGAGCCGGGCAAAGAGCTGGCCGCCCGTACAGCCGAAGTTATCTTCACGGCATGGCAGACGCTTGAGGAAGCGCAAGCCTTCTACAGCGATGTGAAAGGGCGATTGGCGAAATACGGCCGCTTGCCGGATGACCTGAAGATAATGCCCGGCATCTTCCCGATTATCGGCCGGACGGAGGCGGAAGCCGATGAGAAGAAGGCGCTGCTGGAAGAATTGATCCCGCAGGAGGCGGGCATTTGCTTGCTGTCCAATCTCATCAGCTTCGATCTCTCGCCATACCCTGTGGACGGACCGCTGCCGGATCTTCCGGAACTTGCGCAGATCAACGGCGGGAAGAGCCGATTTACGCTGCTGAAGGACTTGGCGGAACGGGAAGGCTTAACGATCCGCAAGCTGTACCAGCGGATCGCCGGTGCCCGGGGCCACCGTGAAATCAAAGGAACGCCCGTTCAAATCGCCGATCAGCTGGAAGAATGGTTCGTAAACGGCGCTGCCGACGGCTTTAATATTATGGCGCCGTACCTGCCGGGAGGGCTTGAGGATTTCGTCGATCTCGTCGTGCCGGAGCTTCAGCGCAGAGGGCTGTTCCGTACTGAATACACAGGGACGACATTAAGGGACCACTTGGGCTTGAAGCGTCCGCTTCATCCGGCGGCTCGTGAACAGCAGTATGATTTGCTGCTGAGTGAATAGAGGAAGGAGAACCGTCTATGGGATTAAATTTGGAAGGTCAATCCGCGATTGTTACCGGAGGAAGCGCAGGGATCGGGTTGGCGATTGCTAAGTCGCTCTATAGACAAGGGGCTAATGTGCTCATTGTTTCCCGCAATCAGGCGAAGCTTGAAGAGGCTAAACATGTTATCGAATCGCAAGCAGAGGTGAAGGGCGCTCCAAAGGTTGTTATCACTGCCGGAGATTTAACGGATGCAGCAACGGTACAGTTTACGGTAGAGACGGCCCTTAGCCATTTTGGACAAATCGATATTCTGATTAATAACGCCGGCTCGGCAAAGGCGGGATCCTTCCTGTCCCTCACTGACGGGGCCTTCACAGATACTTGGAATTTGAAGCTGCTCGGTTATATTCGAACCGTAAGAGCAGTGCTGCCTCATTTTATAGAGAAGCAGAAGGGCAGTATCGTTAATATTGTCGGCGGAGCCGGGAGAACGCCTTCTCCCTTGTTCCTGCCGGGCGGGACGACAAATGCAGCTCTGCTGAATTTTGCCAAAGGCATTTCCAAGGAGCTTGCGAAGAACAACATTCGCATTAATTCGGTTTCTCCAGGTTTGACGGCTACTGAACGAGCAGAGGTGTTGGCGCAGCAGCAGGCCGATGCCAAAGGGATTTCAGTTGATCAATATAAAGCCGAGAGTGCTGCCGGCATTCCGCTTGGACGCATTATCGACCCTCAAGAAATTGCAGACATCGTCCTGTTCCTTGCATCCGAACAAGCCAGATCCATTACCGGAGCAGAAGTCGTAGTCGATGGCGGACAACAGCCAGGTGTATAAGTCACAAGCTGTGAAGGACTTACGGAGTCTTTGGGCTCCGCAAATTAAAGGAGGCGAAAGGTATGAGTAAAGTTGAGCTGAACAATGAGGTAAATCAAGCAGATGAAGCGGGTTTGGAGATTCTTCCGGTTGCAGGGCGGATTGGAGCAGAAATTCGGGGTGTCAAGCTTTCCAGTGATCTGGATGCGCAGACAGTTGCTGAAATTCGCCAAGCGCTGCTTAAGCACAAGGTCATTTTCTTCCGCGGTCAAACGCATCTTGACGATGCCGGGCAGGAAGCGCTTGCCCAGGTGTTTGGCGATCCGGTTGCTCATCCGACGGTGCCGATCAAGCAGGGGACGGAATATGTCCTGGAGCTCAACTCCGATCATGGCGGCCGCGCGGATTCCTGGCATACGGACGTTACTTTTGTCGATGCTTACCCGCAGGCATCCATTCTGCGAGCTGTTGTCGTTCCTGCCGCCGGCGGGGATACGGTATGGGCTAATACAGCGGCTGCCTATGAGAATTTGCCAGCTGAGCTGAAGACATTAGTCGATGGCTTGTGGGCTGTCCATACGAATGAATATGATTATGCGGCCTACCGGAATAAAGTGTCAGAGGAGTCGCTGCGCCGCCACAAAGAAGTATTCGTCTCCACTCTGTATGAAACAGAGCACCCGCTTGTACGCGTTCATCCGGAAACAGGAGAGCGCACCCTCATACTCGGACATTTCGCCAAGAAAATCGTTGGACTGTCTTCTGCGGATTCAGCGCAGCTGCTCTCCTTGCTGCAGGGGCATGTGACACGGCTTGAAAACACCGTGCGCTGGCGCTGGGCGGCTGGCGATGTGGTCATCTGGGACAATCGTGCTACACAGCACTATGCGGTTAACGATTACGGCGACCAGCACCGTGTTGTCCGGAGAGTGACTGTGGATGGCGATATTCCGGTTAGCATCGACGGACGCCAAAGCGTGACTCGCAAGAAGGTGACCTCTGCATCGCAAGCTGCAGCGGAAGGTCAAGATTCACAGGCGAATTCCGAGCAGCAAGCAGAATCTGCCTGATAGCTAATATCGATTAAACGTTAGCCGAAAAGCCATCCCCTCCAGCAGTAATTGCTGTTGAGGGGATGACTTTTCTTGTTGAATACAACGCAGACAGCATACTTCCTATAAATGTATAATAATGAAATTGTACGATGAGGGGATAGGTTACTGACCGGTTTCTGTAAAGTTTATTGCGAAAGTCCAACCAGTGGATACGCAGAGGACTGCGGATTTGCTTGTGGAAACATTAGAAGCGAGTGCGAACATGTCTCCGAGAGCTTCGAGCACTTGGCGTACTAAAATGTGCGTGCTACAAGATGGTTAATTCCCGTCGAAGTACCTGGGCATCTTGTTGGCTCAAATAAAGAACTGAAGTTTCGATCGTTGTATACTCCATTTCATGAAATCGCGCAGATAAATGTGGCTAAGGCATTATATAAAAAGTGGTACCAAGTAGTGTATTACAGAAACGGAAGATCACCAGAGAAAACATGAACCAACAGTTCGAGCTCTGGGAGTAGAAAAAATAAGTTCTCACTTAGACTAAAAAGTCCTGAATTTAGGGCTTTTTTTATTTTGGTTTACAAATCATTTTTTCGTAAAGCCATTCAACTACCATGAAAATTCATTTCGCAGTTACTTGAAAAAAGACAATACTTAAGAAGACGCAGTCATTCATTTAAATTGTTCTTCGACCGACATTTTCTAACCGGCACTTTTTCTGGCTTGGTTTGCTGATTACAAACGGATAAGAATAGCAGCTTTTAAGAACGGCTGATCTGGAGCGCCGAGCTTGATCGGCTGCCCTGATTGAAAATAGGAAGGAGCAGGGCCCGGATGACGACGATTCGGTGCCTGCTCCTTTTTCTTTTTATTGGATTTATCGGCTTAATGCACGCTCTTGATTTTAATGAAGAAATGACTGATGGCATAATAAGCGGCTCCGCGCACGGCAGACTGATCGTTGAGCTCTGCGAATAGGATACGAAGTCTTTCATGAAGCTGCCCGAGTGAACGCTTCGCTACAGTCTCCCTCGCTGCGCTGCCTATCCAAGCCTCAGCACGGCTCATCCGGTTGCCGATGATGACGACATCCGGGTTAAAAACGTTAACGATATTCGCAATCCCGGCACCGAGCCATTCTCCTATGGAGTGAAAGAGAGCGCGAACCCGCTCATCGCCATTCTCAGCCGCATCGATAAGCGCTTCAAGCTCTGTATATCCAAGTGATTCCGCTTGTTCAAGAAGTGCCTTCTCGGAAGCGTATAACTCCCAGCAGCCTTGGTTGCCGCAGCGGCATTGTTTGCCGTTTACGTCAATGGAGAGGTGACCGAGCTCGCCGGAGAACCCGGCGGCGCCTTTGTATAGTTCTTTATTCAGAATAATGCCCGTCCCAATCCCGATCCCGACGCTGACATAGATTTGATTGGCGATGCCTCTTCCCGCGCCAAACCTCTGCTCGCCCTGCGCGCCTGCATTCGCTTCATTATCGATGGTCACAGGAACGCCGAAATGCTCTTCAATCGTCTTCTGCAGCGGGATATGCTTCCAAGCCAGATTGGGTGCGTACAGGATGGAGCCCTTCTCATCAACTAGACCGGGAACTCCAATTCCGATGCCTACGAGCCCATACGGACTTTCGGGAATAACGGTTTTTAGTTTATTAATGCAGCTGAAGAGCTGCTGCTGTACGGTATCGACCTCGTGCGTCCTGAGGGGAAGCTCCTGCTCTGCGATAACAGCACCTTCCAAATCCGTAAGGATTCCGCGAATGTAATTGACCCCAAGATCAATGCCGATGGCATAGCCAGCCCGTGAATTGAAGAGCAGCAGGTAAGGCTTCCTGCCGCCGCTGGATTGTCCGGGCCCGATATCGACAACGAGATGGCTGTCGATTAAATCCTGTATCAGGCTGGATACGGTCGCTTTATTCAACCCGGTCCGCTCGGATATTTGTGCACGTGAGAGAGGCGCGTTCTTCAGAACGGCTTCCAGCACAATGGCTGTATTGATTTTCTTAACGAGCGCCAAATCCCCGGTCTTCTGCATGCCTTGCCTTCCTCCGTCCGTTCATCTTGATTGATATGGGTACGATTTTAACACGAGCGGGACAGATAATGCATTATTTGTTTCAGTCGAGCCAAGTCCACGCGGCTTAATACTGGAGAGAGATAGGCGGATTTATCTAATGATAGCGATTACAGGTATTTATATTATTGACATATTTACAATGCGATTATAAGGGGTGATTTGTGCGCAACTTAATTTAAAGGTAATGAAATACAGCCATAAGGATTTATTTAAGTGTGAAAATTTTCATCAAATAACTTACTTTGTTTAATAGACAAACCAAGTTATAAGGTGCTAAGATAGCTATAAGAACGTTTTCATACAAATCGGGCATTGCCCACCACATTTTAGGAGGTTCGTACTCAAATGACGTATTTCAAGAACATCGGCAAGATCGTTTACGAAGGTAAAGGCTCCGATAATCCTTTGGCATTCAAGCATTACAATCCGAAGGAAGTTGTACTTGGCAAAACCATGGAAGAGCATCTTCGTTTCGCAGTCGCTTACTGGCATACGTTCACGGGTGCCGGCTCTGACCCATTCGGCGTAGGCACGGCCGTTCGCGGATGGGATCATGCCAATGCCATGGATCAAGCCAAAGCGCGCGTTGAAGCGAACTTCGAATTCCTTGATAAAATAGGCATTCCTTACTACTGTTTCCATGACCGTGACATCGCTCCGGAAGGCGACACGCTGCAGGAAACGAACAAGAACCTCGATGTTATCGTTGATCTTCTGAAGCAAAATATGAAAACATCAGGAGCTAAGCTTCTGTGGAATACAGCGAATATGTTCACGAACCCGCGCTTCGTTCATGGCGCAGGAACGACTTCCAATGCTGATGTATATGCTTATGCAGGCGCTCAGCTGAAGAAAAGTCTTGAAGTTGGTAAACGTCTTGGCGCTGAGAACTATGTATTCTGGGGCGGCCGTGAAGGCTATGAGACACTGCTGAATACGGATATGGCTCTTGAGCTGGATAACCTTGCACGTCTGTTCCATATGGCGATTGCTTACTCCAAAGAAATCGGATTCGGCGCTCAATTCCTAATCGAGCCTAAGCCGAAAGAGCCGTCTAAGCACCAATATGACTTCGATGCTGCAACTACAATCGCTTTCTTGCAAAAGTATGACCTGACAGACTACTTCAAGCTGAACCTTGAAGCGAACCATGCAACACTGGCTGGCCACACATTCGAGCACGAAATCCGCGTTGCCGCTATTAACGGCATGCTTGGATCGCTTGATGCGAACCAAGGCGACCTGCTGCTCGGCTGGGATACAGATGAATTCCCTACCGATCTGTACTCCACCACACTTACCATGTACGAAGTCATCAAAGCAGGCGGTATCGGCAAAGGCGGCATAAACTTCGACGCTAAAGTACGCCGCGGTTCCTTCGAGGACGATGATTTGTTCCTTGCTCATATCGCGGGTATGGACACTTATGCTTGGGGACTAAAAGCAGCAGCGAAATTGATTGAAGACAAAGTCATCGACAGCATCGTGGACAACCGTTACCGCAGCTTCAAAGAAGGTATCGGCGCTGAGATCGTTTCAGGTAAAGCTACCCTTCATTCACTTGAGAAATATGCGCTTGAGAACAACAGCATCCGTAACGAATCCGGTCGCCAAGAGCGTATCAAATTGGTACTTAACGAAGTCATCTACAGCGTGTAAGGGGGATCTGTTCAAATGTCTTATGTCATTGGGATAGACCTCGGCACAAGTGCGGTAAAGGCGCTGCTCCTTGATCGGAGCGGCGCGATAATCGCAGAAGCATCTCGTGATTATCCGCTCTTCCACGAGCATTCAGGCTGGAGTGAGCAGCGTCCGAACGACTGGGTGGACGGCACGCTTGGAGCCGTTCAAGATGTTGTGCAGAAGGCTGGTGTACCTGCTGATTCTATTGAAGGGATCAGCTTCTCCGGTCAAATGCATGGACTTGTCCTGCTGGACGAAGCGGGTAATCCGGTGCGCAACGCCATTTTGTGGAATGATACGCGCACCACGGCGGAATGCCGTGAAATCGAACAGACGCTCGGAAGCGATCTATTGAGCATTACGCGTAATCCGGCGCTCGAGGGCTTCACGCTTCCTAAGATCTTATGGGTGCGTAAGCATGAGCCTGAGGTTTTCACTGCAGCCAAACTGTTCGTGCTGCCTAAGGATTATGTGCGCTACAAGTTAACCGGCGAGCTGCATATGGATTACTCCGATGCAGCGGGGACCTTGCTCCTTGATGTTGCAAACAAAGCGTGGAGCGGTGCGGTTCTGCAAGCCTTCGGATTGCCTGCTTCGTTCTGTCCGCCGCTTATCGAATCGCATGGTTTAGCAGGTACGATTCTGCCTGAGGCAGCTGCAGGGGCAGGACTCAGTACCGCAACGAAGGTATTTGCCGGCGGAGCGGATAATGCTTGCGGTGCGATCGGTTCCGGCATTCTAAAAGACGGGCTGACGATGTGCAGCATCGGTACTTCCGGCGTCATTCTCTCTTATGAGAATGGCAGCGGCAATGACTTCCGGGGTAAAGTGCATTTCTTCAATCACGGTAAGCAGGATGCTTTTTATGCAATGGGCGTGACGCTTGCTGCAGGGTACAGCTTAACTTGGTTTAAGAATACCTTTGCCAAAGGCGAGTCCTTTAATGAGCTGCTGAGCGGCATTGATCAAGTTCGTCCGGGCTCGAACGGACTTCTGTTCACACCTTATATCGTGGGCGAGCGAACTCCTCATCCCGATGCGGTCATCCGCGGCAGCTTTATCGGCATTGATGGTTCGCATGAACGTATTCATTTTGCACGTTCCGTTATGGAAGGGATTACGTTCTCATTGAACGAGTCCGTTCAATTGTTCCGCGAGGCAGGTAAAACCGTGGATACGATTGTATCGATCGGCGGGGGCGCGCAGAATCCGGTCTGGCTGCAGATGCAGGCTGATATTTTCAATGCGGACGTGGTCGCGCTTGAGAATGAACAAGGTCCTGGCCTAGGGGCAGCGATGCTGGCCGCTTACGGCTGCGGCTGGTTCGATAGTCTGGATGCCTGCGCGGACCAGTTTGTGAAACGGGCGGCTACCTATAAGCCGGTACCATCCGCTGTAGAAGCCTATGCAGGTCTCTTCCGTATTTATCAGGATGTCTACGGGCAGACGAAATCATTGAATGACGCACTTAAGTCTTACCGGAATTAAGTTTGAAATTCGAGCGCAATCATATGTACTGGCTTTGGCCGCTTCTTTCGTATCTGCGAAAGAAGCGGTTTTTTGTTTATTCAGCATAGGGCGGAAACATTGATGCTGGCTGCAGAGATAAATGACACAAGAAAACGGCCTCAGCAGAACATCTTGCTTCATCCACCGGTTCGCTCAGGGCAGGTTGCCAGCGAAATGAATGGAGCTGCAGCAGGATGGTAGCTTTAGCCGTTTTAAGCTTTACCTGTTTAAAAGGTTAAACTTTAACCGTTTTATGCTTTAATTTATTAAAGTGATTATCTGAAGCAACTCCAAATTTCTCCTGGTACGACTCCCAGTTTCCCGGCGATTAAATCGGCGGTTATACGTTGAGGCTTTTTTATTTTTCCGTTGCGGATTTTAGATATAGTTGTCAAGGAGATGTCTGTGGTGTGAGCAAGCTGTGTTACGGATATCTTTTTCTCTGTCATTAATAAACGCAGTTTGAAGGAAGGGTCTTCGAAAGGATCGATTAGAGCGAGTTTGGTAAATACAATGGCATAGCATTTTAAGTTTCCATCTGATCGATAGAAAGGTTTGGCGATAACGGTTGATGTGAACTGATCTCCGAAGAGGGTAAGTGTAAAGGATGTCTGCCCTTCGGTTTTATTTGCTTTCAATGTTTCAAAAAAACGGTAAATTCTGAATTTGTCTTTCTGTAGGAGGAAGTCGGCTACCGATCCTTCCAGCAATCGGGAGACGTTGAATCGAACCGGTGAATAATAGCGATTAATCGATTTGATCACACCATCTGCAGTAAGCAGCATGGAAGCTTCGACCTTTTGGTCTAAAATAATGTTCTCAATCCATGCTTTTTCCGAAATATCTACAATTACGACCGCAAAAAGATGATCGCCGCTGACCGACCGAATTCGGCTCATCTGCAGAGATACCGTCAAGCATTGGCCGGAGCGGGTAGAAATCTCGCATTCCAGCGTGCTGTCCTCGGTTTTGGCTTTCTGCAGGGCAGCCAAACGGGTTAATACCTGACAGAAGGGAGAGCTGTGCGATAAGATTGAGGCTGATTTGCCAATTAAATCATCCTTCATATAACCGCTTAAAGTTAGGAAGGCGGAATTGATGTCTTTCACTAACCATTCTTTGTGCTGATTTGAAATTATGACAATGGGTTGTGGAGAAAACGTGAAAAAATCATACAAGTTCATGCAACTCCATTCATAAATATTCATCTTTGATCAATTATATCATCTCAAATTGAATGAAGGAAGCGAAATTGGAAGTATCTGCTACAACAAAGACAAAAATTCTACAGAAAATTATGAGAATTTGTTCATCTGTTAAATATATGTCGGATTATGTCAATAAAGAAGCATAAGCCTACGCTTCATTCAAATTCGTCTATCCTCAGGTGAGCTTAGGCGAATTGCGGGAGAGCTTCAAGCGTCTGTTCAACGTTTTCATGTTGAATAATTTCAAGGACAGGCAACTTTACCAACCCGACATTCGTATACATGAGCAGATAGCAGGCTTATGCCGGGTGGAGGAATAATGATGAGCGTATTACAGGTAGACATCCGGAAGGCAGGGTATGAAGCAAGCTCCCCTGTCATCCGCGATGTCTCTTTTTCAATAGAGGCTGGCGAGCTTGTCGGTCTAATCGGACCTAACGGCGCCGGGAAGAGTACGACGATTAAGTCGCTGCTCGGATTGATCCGTCATGTGGAGGGCAATGTTGCGTTCACAGGTGACCAGAAGCGTTATGCGTATGTGCCTGAACAGCCTGTGCTGTATGAATATATGACGCTCTGGGAACATCTGCAGCTTGCGGCCTCGGCCTACGAGCTGGATGAGCAAACCTTCCTCCGGCGGGCGGAGCTGATGCTGGACCGGTTTCGGCTTTCGGATGAGCGGCATAAGCTTCCGACGGGGTTCTCCAAAGGCATGCAGCAAAAAATGATGCTTATCATCGGATTCCTGTTGCAGCCTGACGTTTATGTCGTGGACGAGCCTTTCGTCGGTCTCGATCCACGCGCTACGCGGGATTTTCTCGAGCTGCTGCAGGCAGAACGACGCCGCGGGGCAGGCGTGCTTATGTGTACGCATGTGCTTGATACAGCCGAACGAATATGTGACCGCATCATTCTAATTAATGGCGGATCGGTCGTTGCCCAGGGAACGCTTGAGCAGGTCCGGGAGCTGGCCGGCTGCAAGCCTGACTCGCCGCTCACTGACTGCTTCTATGCGTTGACATAAGGGGGGGAGTTCAATGGAATCTCAAGCTGCAGGAAATTGGACAATTGCGAAGCTCTTCCGCCGAAGATTGCTGCGATTTTGGCGGGAGCAGTGGAAGGTGTGGCGCACAGCGCTGGACTGGACGGTATGGCTGTACGTCATGATCCCCGGTTTATGGATCGGGGGAGGCTTGTACATTGATATCTGGCAGCATCCTCCGCAATGGCTCGTTGATCTGCCGATATGGGCAGGGGAGAGGGTGCCGCTTATCGTGATTTTCTTAGGAAGGCTGCGAACCTTTGCGGAAGAGGCGGATGTATTGATTCTGCTTCAGAAGGGGAAGTGGGGACGTGGTTTAGTACTTCGGGGAGCCGGGTATACGGCATTCATACTGGCATTAATTACCGCACTAGTATATGTGCTGCTGCTTCCCTTCCTGGTCTCCATTAACCATTTGGCGGCTCCGTCTATCGTCAGTATGTTCGTCTATACTTGGATATGGGCTTTAATCGGCGCAATATGGCGGAATTTAATAGATGCCCGGTTCCACGGATTCCGCAAATGGGCGGTTAAGCTGACTGCTATGGCGCTGCTTGCCGTGACTTATTTCATTCCGATTGTTCTTGTCGGTTTGGACTGGATCGGGCTGCTGCTTCCGATGCTGATAGGTGTTGTGGTCCTCCTTGTTTTCATGCGGATTAAACTGAGGGCCGGCGATACCTTTGATTCGGATGTGCAGGAGGAGCATAAGGCCAGGCTCGCAAGCACGCAGCTTCTGCTCCGGGGTGTTATGGAACGGAAGCCGCGCATCCGTTTGAACCGCCCGCTGGTGCTGCGCAGCTCCAACCGGATATTCAAGCGGTTTGATGCGGAAACCATCCTGTCGGAGATGATTATGAAAGCTTTTATCCGGAGGTTTAGTTTAATCCGCTTATGGTTTAGCTTCGTGGGCGTATCGGCACTCGCGCTTATGTTATCACCCGGCGGGCTGAAGCCCTTTCTTGTTCTTATTCTTCCTCTCCTGCTGTCGGCTTGGGTGCAGTCGCATTGGCGGGATATCATGGCTGAGACCTATGTCGCCCAGTTTCGCTTTACGGACACTGCCATGAGACAATCGGCTGAACGGGTACGCTTCTGGCTGGTCGTCCCGAGTGTTGCATTGCTGAGTATAATCAGCGGCTTGCAAAGCTACGGTATAGGGGGCGCGCTCTCAGCAGCACCTGCTGTGCTGATATGGATAGCGGTTAATAAGTTTCAATCTGCGTTCATGCTCTTGAAGCCCAAGAAAAAAGGAGGAAATGAATCATGATGCTGCATGTAACGAATGGAGACAGCGCTGCTAATCTGCTTCGCGAGAGTGGAATGGAAGGACTGATCCTTCCATGGCGGGAGACATGGCTTGATGGTCCGGCAGCCGGAGAATGGTATCTTCCGGCAGCCATTAAGGAGCGGAGCGCCTGGCTTGAGGCGGAACTTGGGATTCCAAGCGCCTTCTATATCCGGGAATCCGGTGAGCAGCTGGCTCAATTAGAGCAGGCGGTTCAGGATGAGCTCGAGATCGTGCTGTGGTTTGAATACGATCTGTTTGATCAGACCATACTGGCTGCCTTGCTGTATTGGTTTGCCTGCTGCTCGAAGCGGACGAACATTCCTCCGAAGCTCTCATGGATCATAGCGGAGGACTTTCCCGGCATCGAGGATTTTCGCGGTCTTGGCCAGCTTACTGCGAAGCAGCTGGCATCGCTTTGGCCGCTCCGCAGTGTAATTAATGAGAAGCAGCTGGCCGCGGGGGCTCATGCATGGGAAGCTTTCTCTGCAGCGGCAGAAGTAAAGAAGGCAGATCAGCAGGGACTGCGCTTGTGGCTTGCCGGCCCCGATGCGGAAACGGTGCCGGTCATGGCCAAAGCGATGATGTTTCATCTGCAGAGAATACCGCAAAGCTCGAATGGCGGAATCGGCATTGTGGAACGAACAACTTTACAGGAGGTAACAGCTTCAACAACGATCGACGTTCTATTTCAGAACGTTGCGCGCCAGCTTCCGATGCTGGGTATGGGGGATTTAACATTCTGGTCCGTACTGAAGCATATGGCTGCCGAACCCCGCCCGCTGATTGTCATTCATGGTGAGAACCCGCTTCCAAACTTTCAGACTGCACACCCGATCGACTGGGGGCAATGGCGTATCGAACTCACCGCGCATGGAAAAGAAGTTCAATGAATGAGGCTGTGAAGCGAGGGGTATTCTATACGGGAATGGAACATTTTAGTTGGAGAGGAATGTACCCCCATGCAGGATGAAACCTCGCTATTATTTCAATTTGGCGATGAGAACATGGCAGCAATGGCTGCACAGACCTTGGAAGAGCTCGGCTATGAGCCGGTTATCAGGCAGGGGCAGGAGGTGCATATTCATCTGCAGGGCAGCGATTTGACCTCTGCGCTGGAGATTGCACAGGCTCATGGCGGACAGCTTGCGATGCAATCGCCGATTACGGACACTGTCATTACGAACGATGCATACGATCTTGATGCCATTCAGATCCCTGCGCATGTCGTGAATGAAGATTTGATCGCGGCGGAAGAACGGGAAGAGTTTGATCCGGATGATGGAACCTATGGCTACTTTTCCGGCGATGTTCATACGTAAAGGTTTAATTGCAGGTTGAATAAAGGGGCGGTGCAGTCAAGTTTTGACGAGCACGGCCCCTTTTTGCGTCTATTGTTTCCTTCTAAGCGCCCTGCGTTTAATGGGTAGATAAGGAGGGGTTAACATGCTGGATACGAATAAGGAGCGGCAAGTAACGGATGTCGATGTCGACGTGGATATATCCATTATTGATACGCTGGACAATGAAGAGCAGGAGGCCGGCGACAAGAACCTAGAGACCATGAAGCGGGTAGAGAAGCTTATTCATGAGTATAAAGGAAATATTAAAGCCCGTCTTAACATGGAACAGAAAGAGAAAAGCACCTGGCCTGATATGCTTGCCGACAAAATAGCGAGCTTTGGCGGGAGCTGGAATTTCATTGTCATGTTTTTCTTAATTCTAGCCTTCTGGGTAATATGGAACTGCGTCCCGGCGCTTCCTCATTTTGATGCGCCTCCGTTCATTCTGCTGAACCTGGTGCTTTCCTTTCTTGCCGGCTTTCAAGCCCCGATCATTCTAATGAGTCAGAACCGCCAAGCAGCGCGGGATAAGCATGAAGCGATGATCGATTTTGCCATCAATTATCAGGCTGAGCAGGAAAATGTGGAGATGCAGTCGCAGCTGAAACGAATGGAAAATATGCTTCAAGAGCTTATTCGAAAAAGCGAATCGTCAAGCTCTTAAGCGCCCTTAAGGGAAGCTTACAGCGTCCGCTTATTCTAAAGATGACACCGCATGCCGACCGGCAGTGTAGCCGGTTGAGAAGGCGGCTGTAATATTGTAGCCCCCTGTGTAACCGTGCACGTCCAGAATTTCGCCGCAGAAATATAGCCCGCTCATGAGCCTGGATTCCATGGTCTTCGGATTGATCTCCTTCAGACTGACGCCGCCGCCAGTAACAAATGCATCCTCAATCGAAAGTGTCCCATAAACGCGAATCGGAAAACGTTTGATCAAGCCGGCCAGCTTCATCCAGTTTTGCCGAGGGATATTATCGTAAGTCAGATTCTCAGAGAGCTCAGCTTTGCTCAGCAGTATGGGAATGAGCCGCTCAGGAATATAACCCTTCATAACATTCTTAATTGCTTTCTTCGGCTCATCCTCAGCAAGGCGCAAGGATTCGGTATAGACCTGATCCAAGCTTCGATCCGGCAGCAGGTCAATCGATACGATGATGTTCCCGGCTTGGAACTGTTTCAGCGCCTTCACAACGAATTGGCTGCACCGCAGCGCGATAGGGCCGGATATACCGAAATGCGTGAACAGCATATCCCCCTGATGCTCGATGATTTTCTTATCCTTTGGGTTCCATACGGACAGCGAGACATCCCGCAGGGAGAGCCCTTGGAGCTCTTTGCTTTGAATGAAAGGCTCATTCGAAGTAAGCGGGACCTCGGTTGGAAACAGCTCTGTGATGGTATGGCCCGCTTTCTCCGCCCATGCATATCCATCACCTGTTGATCCCGTTTGGGGAACGGATTTCCCGCCGGAGGCAACGATTACCCGCTTGGCAGGAATCATTTCCCCTGACCGGAGGACTACGCCGGATACCTGCCCTTCCACATAGAGAATCTCTTGAATGGGGCTGTTGGTCCTTATGGCGACACCTTGACGTTTGATTTGGCTCACCAAAGCATCCACAACGGTCTTGGCTTTATCTGAGACAGGGAACATGCGCCCATTATCTTCTTCTTTAAGCGCAATGCCGAGATTCTCGAAGAAATGAACAATATCCCGATTGCTGAAGGTGGAGAATGCACTGTGCAGAAACCGCCCGTTACCGGGGATATGTTTAATTAAGTCATCCAGTTCTTTATTGTTGGTTACATTGCACCGACCGCCGCCGGAGATCCCCAGCTTGCGGCCGAGCTTGTCTCCTTTATCGATGAGCAGCACTTGATTGCCGCTTTCGCTGGCTGCGATACTGGCCATTAGACCGGCGGACCCGCCGCCGATAACGATAACATCATATTTCAATTGCGATCTTCCTTTTCTGTGTCATTACCTCATCATATCATTTTGGCCGATATAAACACTATTAGGAATATTAGTATATCAATCATCCAATAATTTCAGTGATTGTAAATTTTATAGTCCTATGTTTTAATCGGAATGATAAGGAAATAATTTGGTGAAATAGGATGGCGATGAAGCAAGGAGGGAGATCGGATATTTGTGTGGAAGCAGCTGCTGTTCCAAATGATCGTTGCTTTGTTGCCTGTATTTACCTTTCAACTATGGTTTGACCACGCAAAGTCAAAACGATTTATCTCTATTGTAATCAGTTTTCTGTGCGGGGGCGCTGCCATTCTGGCTGTTGCGGCAAGCTCGGATTTTCATGGATTCAATCTTGACTTCCGGTTTATTCCATTATTAACCGGCTCTCTGTATGGAGGCGTTACTGTTTTTCTGGCGGTGAGCGCCGTCTATCTTTTCTACCAGCTGGTTTGGGCTGGAAGCGTCTCGGATTGGGTGGGGATCATTGGTTTTGCTGTGCTCTGTCTACCGGTTACCTATATGGCTTCGAGATTGTTTATGCAGACTTCTCGAGAACGCAGAAAAAGAGTCGCTTTGTTATTAACCTCTCTGTCTCTTATTATAATAGCCTGTTCCTTTATTGCACTCGTTATCTCAGAAGGCATTAAGCTCTCATTGAACGATTATTATCAGTTTACCCTGCATCTCTTATTATATTTGGTAACGATGTGGGCTAGTGTTTCATTGATTGAAGACTATATGGAGCGTCAAGCTCTCCCCCGTCAGCTGAAGAACGTATCCGATAAATATAGGGTTGAAGTCCAGAAGCTGCAGCAGTTTATTGAAGAAACTCCTCTATGTGTTATTTTTGTCAATGAAAGTGGAATTATTACACATATTAATGAAATGGCTATACATATTTTACAAAATAAAATTGGCGGACGAAGCCGTCAAGAGCTGATCGGCCAGCCTTTTATGACCATGTACGAGAATATCGATAAAGATGTGGTCGGCCGGCTGTTGCAGCAGGCCTTGAACGGTCACAAAACATCAACGGAGATCGTGCAGGAGCAAGGGAAGATTTTGCTGAAAACAGGGTTTTGCATTCGAGACATGGAGAATAACACCATAACCGGTGCTGCCATTATTGCGCACGATATTACGGAGCTTAACCGTCTTCGTGACGAAATGGGTAAGATGGAGAGACTTAGTATGGTTGGACAAATGGCGGCAAGCATCACCCATGAGATCAGAAACCCGATGGCTGTCATACGGGGATTTGTTCAATTGATGCGCGAGCGAAGTCCGGATCATCAGCAGGAATATTTCCGAATCGTCATGGATGAGCTGGACCGGGCGAACAGCATTATTAACGACTTTCTATCACTCGCCCAGAACAGGCTGATCGAGAAGGAAAGCAGTTCCCTGCATGATATTGTCAACGAAATCCTTCCGCTTCTATGGTCAGATGCCAACATGCGCGGCCAATTGATCGAGCTTGAGCTGTCCGAAGATATTCCTTTACTCATGCTCAATGAGAAAGAAATGAAGCAGCTGCTTCTTAACTTAGCGCGTAACGGAATGGAAGCTATGGATCAGAACGGGATTCTCCGGATTCGGACGAAGGTGTTTCCAGGCCGCGTGGAACTGCGCGTAATCGATAACGGCTGCGGAATACCTCAAGAGAAGCAGGAGCATTTGTTCGAACCTTTCTATACGACAAAAATGCGCGGAACCGGTCTCGGGCTGCCGCTTTGCCTCAGTATTGTAGAGCGCCACGGCGGACAAATCAGCGTAGAGTCCATAGAAGGGAAAGGAACGACTTTTATTGTGGCATTCTCCCTCCAGCATAGTGCTGAGCATGAAGCGGCAGCCTCCTCCGAATGGAGGGGAGAGCGTGCCTGAGATGCTTCCGGTTGGTTCTCTTCGTTTGGATGGCGCACTGTTAACCGCGATTTTATCGGTTGCTGCCGGACTTTGCGCACTGCGGGTTTGGTTCTGGCGCATTGCTCTTGAATCCGAGCTCAGGCTATTCTGGATGGCAGCGCTTACGAATATGTGTCTAATTTCGCTCATTGGCTGGAAGCTGGCTTTTCTAATCGATGATCCGTCTTTGCTTTGGAATCGGCCAAGCTCATTAATTCTGCTGCGCGGAAGCGCTTCGGATGCAGCGGCCTTACTTCTTGCAGCTGTAATTTATCTATTGATCCTAATCCGAAGACGCAGGATTCCTATGGTTCAATTACTCGATATCCTTCCTTATGCGGTTCTGCCAGGCTGCTTCGTATGGGAGCTCTTATGGCAAACCCCCTATTTACTGCCTTATGCCAGCTTGGTTATTGTCATCTATATCGTGCTGATTCGCACACCTGAAGCGGCGGTTCCTGGCAGCGGTAAATCGTCGCAGCTTTGCGCCCTTGGTCTAGGCTATGGCGGGCTGCTTGTCAGCTTGTTCACCGTTTACCCTCCAAGTGCGGTTCCGCTGTTAATATTAGGACTTACCCGGCTCCAATGGATCTTCATTGCCCTGGCTGGTCTGGGTGCCCTGCTCCAAGCAAGAAATGGATAGCAGAACTCTTCCCGGCGCATACTACGCCTAAGAAGGAGGTGCCCATTATGGAACAGAATCAGCAATCGGCACGTTCAAAGTCGTCATCCAAGCAAAGTGCTTTCAACAACCGGTCGAAGCAGGCAGATAAGGCCCCGGAATCGGAAGGCTTTGATAAGAAGCTGGACGGCCCGAATCGTCCTTCAATTTAAGTACTGCCCGAAGACTGCCGCCAGCCAAGTTTCCGGTTAGGAGGAAATCGATGAGCCGAGAACCCTATTCAAGCCCGGATGATCCCGAGCTCGATCCTTATGAAATTAATTTTCTACCGAAATTTCGAACGGGAAGAGGTCCCGCTGCGCCGTTTGTGAACAGCAGCGGAATTGTAATTGGCGACCACCAGTATGAATCCCCGGACTCTCCGCTTAGTCAGTGGACCGAGGATACGGACCCTGCCATTATGGCGGGTGACGAATGGGTTCATCCCTTTAAGGATATCGGATTTCTCACCAGTGAGAATCGGGATTTCTTTGAGAAGGAGATTGAGCCACAGGCAGGAATTTTCCAGCATCCCGATAAAAACAGCGCCTATCGAGCTGGTGAAGATGCCTCTGAGAAGAAGCAATCCTAAGGCTTTGAGAAAAGCAATCGAAGCGAGAGCCTAGGTTGCTTTTTCTTTTGCTTTCAAATTCACGTAGCGTTATAATAATAATTATAAATACGATGTTTTTAATTACCATTTATGCTTACGATGCGGTTTTTTGTTTAATGATCCGAAATACTCGGATCATGGCACGAAGCTGCACAAAAACTTTTGGGAGGTTATAAAATGTCAATGTCTTTCGAACGATACATGCTTGATATGGTTCAGCCGATGCGTGACGATTTAACACGTCTTGGTATCGAAGAGCTGCGCACACCGGAGGAAGTGGAAGCAAAGCTTCCGGGCGCGAAAGGAACAGCGCTTGTTGTTGTGAACTCCGTATGCGGATGTGCCGCAGGTCAATGTCGTCCGGGCGTTGCTCAAGCTTTGCAGAATGATCTTACACCGGATCATCTATTTACGGTTTTTGCCGGTCAAGACAAAGAAGCAACAGCTAAAGCGCGTGAATACTTTGCTCCATATCCGCCATCATCACCGTCGATTGCACTCATGAAGGATGGAGAACTAGTTCATTTTATCGAGCGCCACCAAATTGAGAATCGTTCGGCAGCTGATATCGCAGCAGATCTCACTTCTGCTTTCGAACGGTTTTGCCGATAAGATAAGAGGTGATTGGATGAGCTTGCAGCAGGATATTATTCAAATTCTTGGCGTTCAGCCTGAGATTGACCCGGAAGCGGAAATTCGCAGAAGGGTTGATTTTCTCAAGGAGTATGTTCGCAAATCTGGTACGACGGGATTGTTGATCGCCATCAGCGGCGGGATTGACAGCGCAGTAGCTGCCGGATTATGTAAGAAAGCAACGGATGAGCTTAGCGCTGAGACCGGCCAGCCTTACATGACACTGGGTGTTTTCCAGCCTTACGGCGAGCAGGTGGATATTTCGGACAGCTATGCGGTAGCTGATGCATTCAACTTAACACATCGTGTAGAGACCAATATTCAAGAAGCTGTTGACGAAATCGCAATTGAAGTCGAGCACAGCTTGAAATCGATCGGCATTTCACGTCATATCAGCCGAGGCGGTAAAGGAAATGTGAAAGCCCGCACCCGCATGGTTACGCAGTACGCGCTGGCATTTGAGCTTAACCTGCTTGTAGTGGGTACGGATCATGCCTCTGAGGCAATCACAGGTTTCTATACCAAATGGGGCGACGGTGCGGTGGACATCACGCCGCTTAGTACGCTGAACAAACGCCAAGTTCGTCAGCTCGCTGCAAGCCTAGGGGTACCGGACAGTGTTCTTCATAAGGCGCCAACTGCCGGCTTATGGGAAGGACAGACTGATGAGGATGAGCTGGGCATTACGTATGACGAGAACAGCTCTTATCTTGAAGGGAAGGCAGTAAGTGAAGCTGCCCGTGAGAAGCTGGAGAAGCAGTACGTGAAGACGGCGCATAAACGCGAACCGATTCCAGGTATTTAATAAATGGCATGTTCTAAATGACCGTTTCGATACACCCTCCAAAAACTGCTATCCGGCAGCAGCGGAGGGTGTATCTTTATATAAAGCTTCTTTACGTTTGCAAGGAATGAATAGGGGAGGGTGCAATGAAAGCAAGCATGTATGCCAAGAGAATTATTGTGCTTCTATCGATAGCAGCATTCGGAATGTTAAGCTCGGCCTGCGGCGATAACAAGGAAGCGGCCTCAGCGGAGATTACGGTTTCGGCTGCCGTTAGTATGAAGAGCGCATTAACCAAGCTTGAAGAGAACTATGAGCGGATTCATCCTGACGTACATATCACCTTTAATTATGGTTCTTCCGGCACGCTCGAGCAGCAAATTGAGCAGGGAGCTCCAGTCGATCTATTCCTTTCTGCCGGTATGAAACAGATGGAATCCTTATTCAGCAGGAAGCTTGTCTTACCAAGTGTTCCAATCGTCCGAAACGAGCTGGTTCTCATTGTTCCGAAGACAGGCAGGATGCCAGCGGACCTGAAGGCATTAACGGAGTCCGGTTATAAGCGTATAGCCGTCGGAACCCCGGAGACTGTTCCAGCAGGTGATTACACGAAGCAGTCGTTGACGGATGAAGGGATATGGGATATGCTCCAAAACAAGATTGTATATGG
The DNA here is from genome assembly GCF_042656405.1 of Paenibacillus solisilvae. NCBI lineage: Bacteria > Bacillati > Bacillota > Bacilli > Caryophanales > Paenibacillaceae > Paenibacillus > Paenibacillus solisilvae. The sequence goes on from NZ_JBHSOW010000081.1 coordinate 50,014, forward strand.
CAAAGACGTAAGGCAAGTGCTTACCTATGTAGAGACGGGTAATGCGGATGCCGGGTTCGTCTATAAGACGGATGCTCAAACCTCAGACAAGGTGAAGACAGTGCTTCAGGTTGATGAGCATTCGCATGATCCTATTATATATCCGGGAGCCGTTGTGTCGGCTTCCAAACAACAGGATAAAGCCGGGGCGCTGCTGGATTATATGACAAGCGATGAGGGGCAGTCTGTATTTGAAAATTTTGGTTTTACTAAAGCGGAATAGGCTGGTGAAATGAATGATTGTCGGAATCGGACATGACATTACGTCTTTGGAAAGAGTAAAAAAGCTGCTTGATGGCAAGGCGGGTCCCCGCTTCATTACGCGCATTCTGACGGCTGCGGAGCAGCATATGGCTGCTGCTGTAAACGGAAGCAGGCGGATCGAGTTCGTGGCAGGGCGATTCGCTGTCAAGGAAGCAGTATCCAAAGCTTTCGGCTGCGGATTGGGAAGCAGGCTGGCTTTTCACGATATTGAGGTTATCCGTGATCAAGCCGGAAAGCCGGTTTGCAGGCTGAGCGAGGATGCTTGGGAACGTCTTGGTTACAGTATGAACGGAACGGTTATCCATGTAACGATTACGCATGACCATTCCCTTGCTTCGGCATTTGTTGTGGTTGAACGGATCGACAATTAGAAAGCGGGATTAGAGCTGTCACCATTTGCCCATAATTGGAATAAACCATGGGTAAAGGGAGTTGATCAGGAATGAGAGAATTAAGGGAGAGTGTTGGTGGCCGAAGGAGGTTTGCCAGCGGTCAGTTTGTTCCTTTTGACGGGATTTTCAATGATATATGGGGCGGAGGCCTCCCGCTTCTGAAGGGAGAGCTGTTCCCCCTGAACCCGGATATGGGGGAGTCGAGATGGACTTATGCGGGCCCGATATCTCATGAATCACAGCCATCATCGGCACGAACAATCAGGTCCAGACGGGGCTAGAGGCGGATTGTACATCTGGGACGGCTCAATATTGTTGGCAGAACCCGTTCGTGAAAACGGGTTTTTTATGCTGACCGGAAGTTATTTCTTGGCGCTGAGCCATTGTGCCAGCTCTTTGATTTGCTGTGCAGTCAGCTTGCCTTTAAAGGCGGGCATGAGCTCTCCGCCGTTATGAATTTGATTGGTAATTTGTTCCTTTGATAATCGGCTGCCAACCTGCGTCAGATCGGTGGAGGGACCCATTTTTCCTTGAAGATCGCTGCCGTGACAGGAGATGCAGTTGGCTTTGTATACATGAATCGTTTCAGAAGGGCCAGCCAGCTCAGAGGAGGAATTCCCGCAGGCTGACAAGAAGAGGGCAAGCAAGATCGAGGTCAAAGCATAAAGGGGCACACGGGCTGCCGGTAGATTGTCAGTCACAAGCAAATCCTCCCAATATATCAAATAACTACATGGAAACCTTGATGAAATCAAGTATAAAATGAAGCTGGAACCCATTGCAACCAGGCACTGACATATCATTTTGGTTTGTTTGTCCGTATAATATAATTATTAATTTATCAGAAATAATTACTTTATCAGATTTGGAGATGCAATGAAAACTACCTATCAGACAATCATCCAGAATTATTTTCACAGCTTTCGCGCAGAAGTGTCTATGGCGGCGTTTTCAAATACGAAGCCAGGCCTGGTCGTCGAGGATTCTATTGATTATTATCGTTTGTGGTATGTCTATCAAGGAGAAGGACAAATCATTTTAAACGACCGGATCTTCGACGTGCGGGCCGGCCATCTCGTGCTGCTGCCTCCGGGTACGCCTCAGACATTTGGTAACAGTGAGCGGTCTATCGGAATTTTTTGGTGTCATTTTCGCGCTTCGCTTGGTGATATGCAGGTTTTCGAATTGTTCAAATTACCAATATGTGTTATTCCTGAGAATAAAGATCAAATGATAGGTTTATTTACCAAACTAATTGAAGCCTACCATTCGAGAGGAATAACAAGAGAGCTCCGTATGCGGTCCGCACTACTTGATATTATAGCCTGTTATCTGGAGCATTGCGATTTAAGCGAGCAGGCTCTGGTAGATAATGAAACCTTGGAAAAAATAGATCGTGTACTCGAGTATATCGATGTACATCTGGCAGAAAACATCGGAGTTGAAGAGCTGGCCCGGCTTGTTTATTTGCATCCGAATTATTTTATCGGCTTCTTTAAGAATTTCGTTGGCTGTTCGCCTATTCATTATGTAAATATCAGACGGCTGGAGCGGGCGAAGAGGCTGCTGGAAGAAACATCGGATCAGATTAGCAGCGTGGCGATGAAGGTGGGTATGAAAAATCATTATTTATCTCGTTTATTCAAGCAGGTTACCGGGCTGTCGCCCAGCAGATACCGGCAAATATTCCGAAGCTCCTACCGCGGTCAGTTTTTAGAAGAAAGAGGTGTTCCTGTAGATGACGACGACAGCCGCACTATATTTTAGTCATGAGCTGCTGAGCTGGTATCTTGCCAACAAACGCATTCTTCCGTGGCGGATGAACAGAGACCCCTACCGGATTTGGGTGTCGGAGGTCATGCTCCAGCAGACGCGGGTAGACACGGTTATTCCCTATTATGAGCGGTTCATGGACAAGTTCCCGACGATTACGGACTTGGCAACGGCGCCTGAGGCTGAAGTGCTAAAGTGCTGGGAAGGTCTGGGTTACTATTCAAGGGCACGAAACTTGCAGGCCGGTGCGCAGGAGGTTTTGAGCCGGCATGATGGAATTGTTCCTGATGACAAGGAATCTGTTGCGGCGCTCAGAGGAGTAGGTCCCTATACATCAGGTGCGATTATGAGCATTGCCTTCAACCGGCCTGAGCCTGCGGTGGATGGGAACGTGATGCGGGTTCTCTCCCGTTACTTTCTTCTTGAAGACGATATCGCCAAGCCTGCGACTCGCGTGAAGATCGAGAAGCTTGCGGCATCACTTATCCCTGAAGGTTCGGCAGGCGATTTCAACCAGGCTTTAATGGAGCTTGGGGCTCTTGTATGTACGCCGAAGTCCCCAGGCTGCTTGACCTGCCCGGTTATGGTGCATTGTGAGGGAAGAAGGGCAGGAATGGAGCATACGCTGCCCATTAAGACGAAGGCAAAGCCGCCCCGTCCGGAGACACGGCTTGCTGCACTTATTATCGGGAAGGGCAAGGATGCCGGTAAAGTGCTCGTTAGGCAGCGTCCGCAGAGCGGCCTGCTGGCCAAGATGTGGGAGCTTCCGCATGTACTGGCTCCCCAGCCTGGAGCCGGCGGTGCTGTTAAGCCGCCGCGCAGCGGTCGAGGCCGAAAAGCTGCTGATGCAGGAACAGCCGCGAGTGCTGTGATTGAAGAGCAAAGCGGCGGACTGCTGGAACAGCATGCCCTACAGGCGGATTTTCTATGCCGGACATTGTCGGCAGAGGATGGCGTTCTTGTGAGGCCTACAGGGTGGCGGGGAGAAGCCGAGCATGTGTTTAGCCATATTGTATGGGATCTCCAGGTGTTCAAGTCGGAGTTTGGTGCCTTCACCGCAGCTGATAATTCTCATTTGACAGCAGCCGGCGGCGTGGCAGGAGTAACGGCGTTTCTTGAACAGCGCGCTTTATACGAACCAAGTGACGCGGCAGGGCTTAAGCTTGGCGCTGCTGCCGTTGCTGCTGAGCAGGAATTGCCCTTGAATTATCGTTGGATCGGCCCGGAACAAATGAATGAATTGGCGTTTCCCAATGTATTCTTGAAGCTGCTGCGGGAGTACTGGGAGAATACAGATTGATTCCATCGCCAGATTCAGACTAAAATAGACGTTGGTACCACTATTCGACGGGAGGTTGCTTAAGTGAGTAAAATGCTGGAAAGACTAAAGGAAGAAAAGGTAGTTGCTATTTTTCGTAATATTGAAGATCAATACGCAGACAAGGCAGCAGAAGCGCTGCTTGCCGGCGGGATAACAATGATGGAAATTACAATGAATACCGAAGGCGCAGCCGGAATGATCAGCCGCTGGCGTGAGAAATACGGGGATCAAGCTGCAATCGGAGCGGGAACCGTGCTAGATCTGGATATGGCCAAAGAAGCGGTTGATGCAGGATCGGAATTTCTCATATCGCCTAACCTTGATGAAGCTGTCGTCGATTACGGATTGAAAAAAGGGGTTTCTGTCTGGCCCGGCGTCATGACGCCAACTGAAATCGTACGTGCCTGGAAGTCAGGTGCAGAAGCGGTTAAGGTGTTCCCGATGGGGACATTAGGCTGGAAATACTTAGCGGAAATTCGGGCGCCGCTCGATAAAATCCCGATGATGGCAACAGGGGGCGTGGACCTCGATAATATCGCGGATTACTTTAAAGCAGGCGCATGTGCAGTCGGCATGGGAAGTAAGCTCGTGAATTTGGATTGGGTGCGAACCGGCCGATTCGATCTATTGACGGATAAAGCCCGCCAATTCGCAGAAGCGGCAAAATCACTCTAGGCGGTGATTGAATGATTATAGCAGGAACGATAAGCGCGGCGATAGCCGCGCTTCTTATTTGGCTCATATGGACAATTGGAGCAAAGAGTCAGCAGCCCAGACTTCGAGAGAATAATGTGCTGCCTGAGGGAGCCTATGAAACGATAACCTTTGAGAACGGCGGATCTGTACTGCAGGGGTGGCTGCTGCATCCGGCAGTTTACTCCGTAACTGATAATTTGGAGCGGAATGATCCTGCAGAGAAGCCGGCGAAGCAGCCGTTAGTAATTGTTGCACATGGTTGGGGATCTAACCGCTCCAGAGTTCTTCGTTATACGAAGCCGCTGCTTGAGGCGGGTTTCACTGTATTTATGTATGATGCCCGAAGCCATGGCGACAGTGATCCGATCAAAGCGCCATCGGCATTAATGTTTCGCGCAGATATAGAAGCAGCCGTAGCGGTTGTCCGGACATTGCCGGATATCGACAGCAATCGAATTGCGGTGCTCGGCCATTCCCTTGGCGGTTTTGGGACGGTGCTCGCAATAGGGCGCGGTCTTCCCGTTCGGGCAGTCGTAACGGACTCCATGCCGATTCGCTTTGAAACGATGCTGAAGGCGGAGCTCAAGCGCAAGAACATTCCGTTTTTTCCACTAGGGTATCTCATACCTGCGATCTGGCTGCTGAGAGCTGGAATCAGCAGAGACGAATACAAAGAAGCACAGATTCCGCTTGTGTTGACGGCCAATGAAGAGGGTCGGCAGGTTCCGATGCTGATGATTCATGCCAAGGAAGATCCCTATATTCCTTGCGGCGATCTGAGAGAGCTTGCTTTGCAAGGGCGGGTGGATGCTTTATTCGTGGAAGGAAACGGGCATAGCCAGTCGGAGCAGGACCCCGCTTTCTGGGGAAGGGTCATCCCGTTCTTAACAGAGAAATTAGCCAAGGCGCAAGCTTAGTCTGACGGGGCGCTGTAAAGCAGCCCTTAAAAACAAAGAGGCCTGCGGCAATATCCGCAGGCACAAGAGAAAATATATAATAAAGGGGGGTCATGTTTCCATTATAGGCATGTAATATGAAAGGAACATGAAGGAAACATTACAGTTTCATTACAGAAATGAAAACGATTGCGGTTTTTGTGAGGCTATAATTAGTGAGAGAAAAGGCTGGAACGGGTCAGGAACAAGCTGCAGGCGAGAATCGCCGAACTGGAGCCGGAGGTTGCCGGGCTGCGCGATCAGGCTACGGACATCCGCAAGCGGTTTTGGGAAGAAGTTACGATCAACACAAGCACGCACGAAGATTTCGAAGAGACCTTTTACACGATTAACCAGCAGTCCGCGGTATTGGCCGAACGGGAGCGCGGCCACAAGCTGTTGACGCAGCAATGGAAAAGCATGAACCGTCTGCTCCCTTCTCCTTATTTCGGACGCATCGACTTTCAGGAGGATGGCCTGGACCTCAGCGAGCAGATCTATATCGGCGTATCTTCCTTCGTCGACGAAGACGGATTGAGCTTTCTGATCTATGACTGGCGTACGCCAATCGCGAGCCTGTACTACGACTACTCCCCCGGCCTGGCGTCTTATGTCACGCCGGCCGGACGAATCGAAGGGACGATGGAGCTCAAACGGCAGTTTCAGATTCAAAACGGGCAAATCCGCAACATGTTTGACGCGAGCGAAACGATCGGAGACGAATTGCTGCAGCAAGTGCTCGGCAAAGGTGCGGACTCGCAAATGAAGAGTATCGTGGCAACCATCCAGAAGGAACAAAACGCCATCATCCGCAATGACAAAAGCTGGATGCTTATCGTACAAGGGGCGGCCGGCAGCGGTAAGACTTCCGCGGCATTGCAGCGGGTGGCGTACTTGCTGTACAAACACCGCCAGACGATCAGGGCTGATCAGATCGTTCTTTTCTCACCGAATCCGATGTTTACCAGTTATATCTCCACCGTCCTTCCGGAGCTCGGTGAAGAGAATATGCAGCAGACGACTTTTCAAGAATATCTCGACTATTGGCTAGGTTCCTCGTTACGGCCAGAGGATCCCTTTGATCAGATCGAATATGTACTGACCGCACAAGGAGTGCCGGGGTATGAGGCTCGTCTTCAGGGGATCGAGTATAAAGCTTCCGAGGCTTTCCTGCAAGCCCTGCAGAACTATGGAATGTGGCTGGGACGGGAAGGCATGCGATTCAACGGTATTCGGATTCGGGACCGCGATTTGATTACCGCGGAGCGAATGAGAGCGAAATTTTACGGTTATGACCGTTCCCTGCCGTTGCTCAATCGTGTCGTTCTCTTGCAGGAATGGCTGCTGAATGAACTGGCTTCGCTGGAACGCATGGAACGGGAAGCGCCTTGGGTACAGGAAGAGTTAAATTATCTCGACACCGAGCAGTACGTGGAAGTCTTCGGAATGCTGCATAAAGAGAAGGAATTATTAGACCTTGCGGAACATTACGCCGCAGTTCGCGAGAAAATGAGCAACAAGCGCCGGGGAGACGAAGGCGATTTTGACTTCGCCGTGAGGGAGGAAGATCTGCTCCGCCGAAGGATCGTGAATGAAAGCTTTAAACCGCTAAGGAAAGGTGTGAAGAAATTCTCGTTTGTAGATGTCAAAGGCATATATGGCCAATTGTTTGAGGGCGGAGCCGCTTATCGGGAGAAAACGAATGGGGCCGTCATCCCTCTGCTGTGGCCTGAAATATGCAGGCAAACCAAGGAAACGCTGCTCCGGAACGAGTTGTTCCACGAGGATGCGACTCCGTATTTGTATGTAAAAGAACTGATCGAAGGCGTCCGGACGAACACGGAAATCCGTTATGTCTTTGTTGATGAGGGTCAGGATTATTCGTCGTTTCAATATGAATATCTAAAAAAGCTGTTTCCCCGTGCCCGGATGACGGTGCTCGGCGATTTCGGGCAAGCGATCTACATGCAGGCTACAAGTTTGGCCGCATCCGATTCGCCGCTGTTCCGCCTTTTCGGCGAAGCCGAAACAAGCCTAGTCTGCCTGGTACGCAGTTATCGTTCAACCAGGGAGATTGTTGAATTTACGAAATCGATGCTTCCAGGCGGAGAAGAAATTGAACCGTTTGAAAGGGGGGGCCAAAAGCCCCTTCTGACGAAACTGGACGGCGGGGAGAAGCGTGATGCGCAAATTCTGGCAGACATCGCGGCGCTCATAGCCGAGGGCTTCGATTCCATCGCCGTCATTACGAAGACCGCAGCCGAAAGCCGTGAGGCCTATGAATCGTTACGTATTCATGGAGGCGAAACTCTGCATCTCATTACGAAGGAGACGTTTAACTTTGAAAAGGGAGTGATGGTCATTCCCGTGTATCTCGCCAAGGGTGTCGAGTTCGATGCAGTCTTGGTCTATGATGCTTCGCCCGAAGCTTACGGCCGGGACAACGAACGCAAGCTTCTTTATACGGCATGTACGCGGGCCATGCACCGGCTTCATCTTTACACGACGGGCGAATGGTCGCCGTTCGTGCAGGCATTGCCTGCGAATTTGTACGAGAAAGCGCCATATTGACGGATCGGGGGTGACGTCGGCCGCGATAAGCTGCTGCTCATGATTTAGCAAATCTTCGGTGCCATCCTGTAGCCCGTCATCAAGGCCGGTTGTAAGCAAGAATCCCACGACATCCAGGGCGGAGTAATCAGGCTGTCGCTGATCAAGTCGGCGATGGTACCGGACCCCGAGGCCGATCAGGGCGAGCATATCTTCACATACGCTTTGTTCCCCCATCAAGAGGAATGGACATCGGCCGGAACGGCGAAAGAGGCGTGGGCGCTGAATAGTCCGCTGATCGCCGCAGAAGGAAGCGCAACCCTTGAACGGTTCTCGCTGTTTGCGCTTCCTTCATGCGATCATGTTATGATCGACGCGGTAAAGAAAAGCGAGGACGGCGATGCCGTCATCGTCCGGCTTCACGAATATACGGGCCGCCGGGGCATGGTGGAACTTCAGTGCGGCTTGTCCGTATCCGGCTGGCAGGAGACGGATCTCATGGAGCGCCCTTATGCGGAGAGCCGGATGGAAGAACCGGTTTCATTCCTCATGAAGCCGTACGAAATCAAGACGCTGCTCCTGCACTTCGATTGAATAGGCTATTCGAAAACAGGTTGAGACTGAATCGTGCATCCACCTAATAAAAACGACAGGCCGGGAAGCACCTTTGGCAAGGTGCGACGGCCTGTCGTTTGTTCTTCCTACGGCAATTTGTCAGTGTCCGTTTACTTGAAGCTCGTCGCCGGGAGCCATTACTCTCCCATTCAGTCCCCGTTTCTCCAATTGCCGCACGAACTGCTCCGCGTCCTGTTTAATGAGCGGGAAGGTACTGTGGTGAACCGGCACCGTCAGCCGCGCATTGTACCACTGCGCCGCTAGGAGCGCATCCTCGGGCCCCATTGTATAATGGTCGCCGATCGGAAGGAAGACGACGTCGATCGGATGACGCTCGCCGATCAGTTTCATATCGCTGAAGAGCGATGTATCGCCGGCGTGCAGAATGGTCAGGCCTTCGGCGAATATGAGGAATCCGGCAGGCATTCCCGCATATAGAATCTGTTTGGTTTCCTCGATGACGATACCGGAGCTGTGGAACGCTTGGACCATTTTCGCTTTCGCGAAGCCGAGATTGACCGTCCCGCCCATATTCATCCCAATTGTATTCTTCACACCCTGCCAGGACATGTAAGCAGCGAGCTCGACGATGGAAACGACCGGAGCGTCATTGGCTTTTGCAATCGGCGCCGCATCCAGAATATGATCCTGATGGGCATGGGTTAGCAGCACGGCGTCCACCTTTATGTCCTCCGGCTTGATCTTGGCTGTAGGGTTGCCGCTTAGAAAAGGATCGATGACGAGCGATTTTCCGTTGGTATGAATCTGGATGCAGGCATGTCCATGGTAATTAATTTTCACAGCGTATACTCTCCTTTATCGTAGATGGGGATGACGAAGCTTTACCTCATGAATAATCTTGTCAGAAAATACGATCAATTTCAAGTTGGAGCCCGGCTGCTGAAGAAAGATGGCGGGTTATTGCATCGGCCGATGGAGGGTAATTCATAGTTCAGCTTAGTCGAATACAAGGAAACTCCAGGAGTTTTGCTCTCGTGCATGAAATCATCCCGTCCCGTTCATCTTAGGTAAGATGGAGGTGAGAGCATTGACAGGAAGAAATAATAAGCCGAAGAAGAGAGGACCGGAATCACATCCGGGCCGACTCGATCAATACGGCGGGAAGCTGACTGAAGAAAGCGGAACGAAGCCGATGCAGCAGGATAACGGCAAAAGCTGTTAACCATCCCTAGGGGGCAGAAAATAACGTCGTCCGGTTTATAGGACGACGTTTTTTTTACATTCATTATTGAAATTAAAAAGAGATTAATTCCACTTTGTAATCATGCTATAGTGAAGATGTGCTTACGGCAGCCCCATAATAAGAATCTATGAGGTCATTCATGATGAATAAATTAAATACAGTCGGCTCCCGTTTTATCCTGCTTTTCTGCGCCATCACGATTCCCCTCCTGCTGATTCTATTTTTAGTCGGAAGTTATTCCAAAAGTGTAGTGCTGACCCAGGTTGCCAACTCCTATCAGAATCTGGTGAAGTTGAAGTTCCGAAGCTTGTAGAAAAACTGAAAGGCGCAGGGATTGACAAACTCATCGAAAGAAGCGCAAAAACAGCTGGATGCCTGGCGCGCCGATAACGGAAAATAATTGAAATAAGAGGGTATGATCCACCCGTAACGCTGTAATTAAGCTTTCATATGACGTAAAAACCACCGTGAAATTTGGTCAAGACCCCAAATAGCGGACAATTAAGAAAAACCCTATCTTGCAAGCTGGCCTGGTCATACCCCTGTCAAGTAGACATTAGAAAAAAGCTATGCTGCCAGCGCGCACCGGTATTCAATC
>NZ_JBHSOW010000082.1:0-23451 GCF_042656405.1 Paenibacillus solisilvae
AGTACAGGACTAAGGCCGCCTAATTGCCTTTATTTATTTGTACTGTCTACTTGACGGGGTGCAGTTCACTTAACCCCTGCTGCAGCTCTTTTATTTTTAGGTCCCTATAGACTTGTTAAAGGCGGTATGTCTGTAAATTTGGAAGATGGTCTTTGGTTACCACCTTGGAGTGGCTATAGACTTTGCGCAGCATGTTCACTTCCGTATGTTTGTCAGAATAAGTGCGTTCACCGGATGTTTCCTTCCAAACAAACTCGCCTGCCCAAGTACAGAACCAAGCCCATGCCGCTTCATCCTGTTCCAGTAAATCCGGGTCTGGAATCGTTCCGTTTTCAGTTAGAGCAATGATCTTATTCGCAGTTGTGTAGCTTAATGCATCGTGGAATCTACCATACTGGGAGCTGTAGAATCGCGGCCCTCCATAAATATCTTCGCCGATAATATCGACTACATCATCCCCGGGATACCAATCCTTGCCCTGACCATTCCATACCCAGATCAGATTATGCAGCTGATGATGTACGGTCAACCTCTTGTACATGAGCCGCCACAATTGAATACAGGCTTCAGCTCCTTTAGCCCCCCACCAGAACCACCCTCCGGCTGCTTCATGAAGCGGCCTCCACAATACAGGCACCTCATGCTCCTGCAGGATTTGCAGCTGCAGAGCGATGGCATCGATATCCCGTAAGATAAGGCGATAAGCTTCGGATTCCTGATTTTCCAGCGCTTTGGCGAGGTCGAATTCCGTGGCATACGTGTAAAAGCCGCTGTACCACATTTTATTTGGCTGATTAATGAGGTCAGTCGGTGCATTCCAGTGCCAGCAAAAGGTGACGATTCCTCCATCGCGCCACCATGCAATCGCTTCCTCTGTCTCTTGGGAAGTAGAACCAAATGGGAGCCTGGAAGGGGAATAGTCGATAAAGTCGAGTCCCCTAATTGCAGGAAGCTTCCCTGTTTCCCGCTTAATCACTTCGAGCTCAGGAGGATTGCTGCCTCCTGTTTCCTGACCGGATAGAATGCGGTGACCATAACTGTCGCACAGATAATTCATTAGACGACGGGTATAAGGCGCTGCGTTTGAATCAACCAGTAAGGGTGTTACATGGAACCGACTGCGGTCTGTTGAGGGTGCTTTCTCGATTAGAATGCTATCGATGTCGATACCGCCCCAGTTCTTCATGATTGTAATTTCATTGATCCCGTTACGCAGATAGGCTTTAGGATACATGCAAGGCACAAAATCAGGGGTATCAGGAGTCATAATATCCCCAAGCTTATCACCGTTCACAAAGAATGCGTTCCATTTCGGACCTTCGCCGAAAATGGTGACAGCAGCCATCACTGTAATCTGATATTGCCCTTCCTCATCCATAGTGATCGGGAAGGTGAGGCTATCCTCTTGTTGGAGAAAGCCGGTTGCATATCCCTGTCCAACATAGCCCATTCGTTCACTTGCGATAGATACATCACCGTTTGCTTTGGCTGATTCAGTCGTTAGCTTCATGATCATTAAGCAGTTTCAACTCCTTGAGTTTTATAGTAGACGGTCTGAACATTGGATGGTTTGGATAAGCCGCTTTCATTTCCGGCACACATTCGGTAAAAGTAGGCAGCTGGGTAAGGAGGTTTATCACTAAATGGCATATACTTCAGTCCATGCTCATGCACCTCTTCGGCAATGACAGCCCAAGGTCCGGAGGGGTGTTCAGCACGTTCAACCGTATAAAAGGCCGCTCCAGCTGACCCTCTCCAAGCAATTTGAGAGGGGGATTGAATAGGCAGAAGCTCCGGCGATTCCGGAATCGGATTCGGCTCGACAGCTTTTCCTTGGATGGCAAAAGCATGCTCCCGAAGGCTGCTCATCTTCTCGCGCTCACCTGGGCGGCTGGAGAAGCCAGGCCAGTTCATGCAGTGGTTCTCACCGAGAGCAGGATTCCCCTGATAATAGAAACCGCCGTCTTTGTTGTGGTAGCGAAGACTCCAAGCCATTGCCCCTGTTGTACCGTTCAATACGACCTCATCCAGCAGCTCCGACATGACCTCTGCCTTCGAATGCCCAAATTCCCCGACGAGAAACGCTTTTTTGCCTCTCGCAAGATTGCGGTCAGCTGTAGTTCTGGCAATAAAATCGGTGCCGCGGTCGATGTAATAGTGATTGGAGACGATGTCGATAGCGGGGTTTTCTACGGATGCAGGCGAAACCCCGTAACGGCCATCGAGAATAAGCTGTTTCACCTCCAAACTGCGGATATGCGATACGATGTCTGAAATCCATTCATCGGGGCTATCGAGTTCATTGCCGGTTTCCCATGCGAGAATCGCTTTATCTTCTTTATAGGGCTGGCCGGTAACCGTATTCGTGCGATTAATGACAAACGAAATGAAATTTTTGAAAGCTTGGCGAATCTCGGGATCAATCCAAAATTCCTTTGGCGATTTGTTGAAGAAAGCCGCGAAATGCTCGATTCCTCCAAACCATGGCCACTGGTCGATGAAAGGAATGATGACACGAACGCCATGCTTAGCAGCAAGAGCAAGGACAAGGTCTAAGTCGCAGAAGAGCTGCTCATCGTAGCTGTTTGGACCGTATATATGGGCAATTCCATCGCTGCCAGGTCTTAATCCCCCTCGTATAGAGAAGGTATAAATGCGCGTAGCACGTCCTTCCATCAACCGGATTGTTTTGAAGGCGTTTTCTATTTCCCATGCATCAACCCGGTGCCAGTGAGGCAGGGGATCTTCGTTTACATGTAAATTCGGAATATTGATGGATATGAATCGGAATTCTTCTTGTCCGTCGAATAACCGATCACCCTCTCGGGTTATAAAGTTGGCAAATGGGACGGTATCGAAAGATAAGTTCATGTATTATCTCCTTGTTATTTGATTTTATTAAAAACAGAATAACAGAATAACTAACTTAATGGGAGATATTTTTTAATTTTTAGCAAATCGAGTTTGAGATATCAACTAAATGATTCCTAATGTTATTCTTCTTGACAATTCAGGTGGAGTAAAATGCAATTGAAACTGTCGAATGATGTCGTTTTATTTAATTGGTAACGCTTGCAAAAAAGTATTGACGAATACTTAAAATTGTTATTTAATTGTTTTGTAATCCAATATTTGAATAACAAAACAATAGAACAGGGGATTCATGAAAAAGGAAACGGGGTGTGTTGTTAGATTTAATGTAAACGCTATTATTTACAAAATCTCACTTTCGTTATTCTGTGGAGTTAATCGGGTTTCAAGTAATTCTGTGATCGCAATACAAAATGGGAGGCGTCGCTGAATGAAGAAGATGAATCGTGTGGGACTAATGTTAATGTCATGTATTCTTGTTACCGGACTTGCAGCTTGTGGCGGGGGTAATAACGCAGCAAATACGAATGGTGAAAATGCACCGGCTAATGCACCAGCTAACACACCTGCAAATGCACCAGCCGATGAGCCGGCAGCTAATGCAACTACAGATAATAAACCGGCAGAAGATAATGCAGCTGCAGAGGAGACGATCAAGAAAGAATTGGCAGGACGTACAATCAAGATCTCAGCATGGTGGGACGGAACGCCAAAACCGGATTCCGACTCCAGCATCGCCCGTATCGCGAAAACCAAAGAGGTTGAAGCCAAATACGGTGTGAAGATCGAATATGTAAACGTTCCCTTCGATCAATATCAAGCCAAATTTACAACAACAGTTCTTGCCGGACAGCCGTTCGCCGACATTGTGCGGCTGCAGTATGACTGGGCTCTTGTAGCCTCGCTCAAGGATCAACTGCTTAAACTAAACGATTATACCAATATCGACGATTCGAAATTATTTGGCAAAGCTTATCCGCTCAAAGGTGAAGATTATGGATTCGATGGTAAAAATCCAATTAATGATCAAGGTGTTTTCTACAACCGTGATCTGTTCAAGAAGCTTGGGCTTACAGACCCTCAAGAGATCTTTGATCAGGGTAACTGGACATGGGATACATTTGAAGATTTAGCTAAAAAAGCGACGCAAGACACCAATAATGATGGTAAACCGGATACTTACGGCTGGTCGGGCTGGAACTTTGAGACGGCTCAATTCCTAATCGCCTCTAACGGCAGCGCGGTCTCTGATGATGTTGAAGGTAAAGAGATGATCTCTGATCCTAAAACAATCGAAGCCCTTGATTTCCTCAACAAAATGTACAATGTGGATCATGTCGTAAAAGTTAAAAAAGGCGACGTTAACAACTGGGAAGAACGTGTAACATTTGGTGATGGCGATGTTGCGATGACTTATGCGTTCGGCTGGCTGAATGGTGAATATAAAGGCAAGAAAATCGATTACGGCTATGTTCCTTTCCCTAAAGGTCCGCAAGCAACCGACTATGTGAACCCGGTAACGGGCGGCGGACACGCATGGTTCATTCCTAAAGGCGTTAAAAACCCGGATCTCGTTATGAAAATCTATGAAGAGATTAACGACATTCCTACCAAAGAGGAATATCCAGGTCAAGAGTGGCTGGAGCAAATCGTGAATACGCCAAAAGATATCGAATTGATTCAAGGTATGGCTGGTAAAGTGAGATTCATGAACTTTACAGCTTACCCAGGCTTCCCATTCGCTGATTTCGTAGGCGAAGTTACCAAGAATAAAGTGCCAGCTGCAACAGCTGCCGAGAAGTTCAAACAACCGGCACAAGCGGCGATGGACAAAATCCTGAAAGCTGCTCAATAAAACGATAACTGAAAATAAGGGATACGGAGGAAGCCTGCTTCAAGGGGCTTCCTATCCTTATTCCATGGTCTACTGCCTATGGGAAAGGGGGATAACAAGTTGATCGGTTCATTGTTTTCGAAGAAGTCGACCATACTCGTGCTGTTGCTGATCGCCGCCATAATACTGACGATTTCCCTAGTAGGGTCATCAACGGCACAATCTTCATCAGGTACTGCGATTAATCTTACACAAAGTGATCTGCCTCAGCCGGTGTCATCCAAGAAAGACGGATATGATCGTTATTTGCTTGCACATCCGTCGGCTGTGAAGCCGGATTTATCCATACCTTTGAACTTATCGCAATACCAGATTGCGGGTGGCATGGCTGCAGAGGGACTTAGTGATTTTCAAGGTATTCAAGGGGAATCGGTCAAAACCAGTGATGAGGGTACAATCAGCTGGGATGTCGATGTGACTGAAGATGGATTGTACAACATTGGATTAACCTATTATCCGATTGAAGGCAAAAGCGGATCCATTGAGCGAACGGTACTGATCGACGGCAAACTTCCATTTGCTGAAGCGGCTAATATGCAGCTGCCGCGCGTTTGGGGTAACCAGAAGCCGAATGTCGAACAGGATAATCAAGGGAATGATTTGCGCCCGGAGCAAGCGGAGAAGCCGACTTGGTTAGAGGCGGTATTTCAAGACCGCGAGGGCTATTACGAGAAGCCCTTTTCGTTTTTCTTAACGAAAGGCAAGCATAATATCGCCTTGCGCTCAGAGCGTGAGCCCGTAGTTATTCATCGTATCGAATTGTTTCAGGCGGACGATCCGCTAACCTACAAGGAGCTCAGCAAGCAGTACAAAGCTAGCGGCTACAAAGAAACGAATAATCAGCAAATTATCGTACAAGGCGAAAGTATGCAAGCTACCTCATCGCCGACGTTATATCCGCTTGCTGACCGTTCATCCCCTGCGGTAGAACCCTATGATGTGTCCAAGATAAAAATCAACACCGTCGGAGGCAAGAACTGGCGTTTGCCTGGACAGTGGATCTCATGGAATATAACTGTTCCGAAGGACGGTTTATATAAGATTGGTTTTAAGGCCAAGCAGAATTTCCTGCGTGGATTATTCTCGACACGGAAATTAACGGTTGACGGGAAAGTTCCGTTTGAAGAGATGGAGAACATTCCTTTCTATTTCGAGAACGACTGGCGTATGGAGGTGCTTGGTGGCGACGACAATCCCTATCTGTTCTATTTGACGGAAGGGCAGCATGAACTGAAGCTCGAAGTTACGCTTGGTCAGCTTGCTCCGCTAATTCGTCAAGTCGAGAATAGTGTCCTCTCGCTAAACGAGATGTACCGGAAGGTGCTGATGATTACGGGAGCGACGCCTGATGCTTACCGGGATTATCAAGTTGAGAAACAGATTCCGGATTTGGAAAAAACGTTCCGGAGTGAGAGCGATACGCTCAATAAAGTTGCTGATCGATTAGAACAAATTGCAGGTGCAAGCAGCTCTCAAGGTGCATCTCTGCGGACCATGGCCGATCAGCTTGCGGATTTAGCAGACAGGCCGGAGACACTGCCTAAAAGACTGGCTAGCTATAACATTAATGTCGGTGCTTTAGGAACATGGATCTTGACTGTCCGTGAGCAGCCGCTGCAGATCGATGCGATTGATGTATCCTCACCGGATTTTAAGCTGCCAAACGGCAAGGCTTCGTTCCCGGCGAGAGCTTGGCATGAGATGAGATCGTTTATGTATTCGTTCTTTATTGATTACAGCAATATCGGTAATGTATCCAAGTCGAATACGAACCGTTCGATAACGGTTTGGATAGGCAGCGGACGTGACCAATCGCAAGTTGTCAAGGCGATGATTGATGATACGTTTACTCCGAAATCGGGAATTAGCGTCAACGTCAAGCTGGTACCTCTCAATACACTGCTCCCGGCTACTCTTGCCGGACAGGGGCCAGACGTAGCGATGCAGGTATCAAGCGATATACCGGTCAACTACGCGATGCGGGATGCGGTTGCAGATTTAGCCCAATTTCCTGATTATGCAGAGGTTGCAAAACGCTTTAGAGACAGTGCGGTTGTTCCATATCGGTACGAGGCAGGTACATATGCTCTGCCAGAGACGCAAACTTTTAATATGCTCTTCTACCGCAAAGACATTATGGAGCAGCTTCACCTGAAAATCCCGAACACATGGGATGAGGTATATGATATGCTGCCGGTTCTGAACAAGAATCATATGTTGTTTGGTCTTCAGCGGCCGCCAGCCGTTCAGGCCTATCAGAACCCGGATCCAAACTCAACAATGGCAATGCTGCTTTACCAGAATGGCGGCCAGTTCTATACAAAGGATGGGAAGGAAAGCGCGCTCTCCTCTGAAGCTGGAATGAAGGCGTTCAAAGAGTGGACGGAATTCTATACAGATTATGGATTACCGGTTGAATTTGATTTTGCTAACCGTTTCCGTACAGGAGAAATGCCAATCGGTCTGGCAGATTACTCGGTGTACAATCAACTAGCTGTTTCTGCGCCGGAGATTCGCGGACTATGGGGGTTTGTGCCGGTGCCGGGCATTAAGCAAGCTGACGGACAAATCCACCGTGAAGTAGCAGGCAACGGCTCTGCAGTTGTCATGATGAAACAAGCGGATGATAAACAAGCTAGCTGGGAATTCATGAAATGGTGGACAGACGAATCAACGCAAACGACGTTTGGCCGGGAGATGGAAGGATTAATGGGCGCAGCCGCCCGTTATCCTACGGCTAATATCGCAGCGCTTGAGAAGCTGCCTTGGCCGCTTGCGGATTATAAGAACCTTACCGAGCAATTTAAGTGGGTAAGAGGCATCCCGCAAGTACCAGGTGGATACTTCTTAGGCCGTCACTTGGATAACGCCTTCTGGAAAGTTGTTAACGTAGCGAATACAGGTGCCAGGGAGACGCTTGAGGATTATATTGAGACGATCAATCAAGAGATTAAACTGAAGCGGCGTGAATTTAATCTCCCGAATAATTAATGAATTGCCGTATTGAATATATGTTACGGCGCTGTACAAACAGTGACAGCGCCTACCGCCATAAGGGGTGATGAATCTTGCCTACGAGCAGCAGAGAGACGAGCAGCGTTCCGACGTCCATCGCCTTGCCGCAAATTACGAGGCCAACGAGGCTGCAGCGTGTGATGGCTGATATGAAACAGCATAAGCATTCCTATGTGCTGATGGGACCTTATTTTTTGCTATTTTTTATTTTCACGGTACTGCCCGTCGTCATTTCAGTCGTCATCAGCTTTACCTATTTTAATATGCTTGAATTTCCGAAGTGGATCGGCTGGCAGAACTATACGCGTCTTTTGACTAACGATGATGTCTTTCTAATAGCCGTGAAGAACACCTTTCTATTCGCAGCCATAACGGGACCGCTCAGTTACATTGCCTGTTTTTTCTTCGCATGGCTGATTAACGAGCTTTCCCCTAAGGTTCGGGCATTCATGACGCTTATCTTTTATGCTCCTTCTATTTCAGGTAACGTCTATTTCATCTGGCAGATGATTTTCTCGGGCGACCGTTATGGATATGCCAATGGATTGCTCATCAAGATTGGAGTCATCCTCGAGCCTATATTGTGGCTGAAGACGGAAGCCTATATTTTGCCTATCGTTATGCTCGTACAGCTCTGGCTTAGTTTAGGAACAGGTTTCCTTACCTTTATCGCTGGGCTTCAGACGGTTGATCGGACGCTGCTGGAGGCTGGGGCAGTGGACGGTGTCAAGAATAGATGGCAGGAGCTTTGGTATATCGTGCTGCCTTCCATGCGGCCGCAGTTGATGTTCGGTGCGGTCATTCAGTTAACAACCTCATTCGCTGTAGCGGATGTGGCTATGAATATGGCTGGCTTCCCAAGCGTTAACTATGCAGCAGAGACAGTGGTTACCCACTTGATCGATTTCGGAACGATTCGATTTGAGATGGGCTATGCTTCCGCTATCGCGACATTGCTATTTGGCGCCATGGTAGGTACGAACCTGATTGTTCAAAAATTACTGCGGAAAGTGGGGGAGTAGGCAATGAAATTAGCATTTGCGCTGCCCCGCAGACGTAAACAAGTTAATCGATCGATGGCTGGCAACATTTCCCTATTTATTCTGTTGGCCTTTTTCGGTGCATTCATGGCATTGCCGCTTATCTATGCCATTAACAACGCCTTTAAGCCGCTGGATGAATTGTTTCTGTTTCCGCCGCGCTTTCTTGTTCGACATCCAACGATTAATAATTTCGGCGATTTGTTTAACCTGCTGGCAGACTCATGGGTACCTTTCTCCAGGTATATCTTCAACACGGTATTCATTACTTTAGCGGGTATTATTGGGCACGTGCTGCTGGCCAGCGCCGCTGCTTATCCACTTGCGAAGCATCATTTTCCATTCAAAGGACTTCTGTTTACCATTGTTGTCCTTTCTCTGATGTTCTCTCCGCAAGTTACCGTTATTCCCAATTACATGATCATGTCCTGGCTGGGCTGGATTGATACCTATTGGGCGGTCATCGTACCGGCATTTGCATTCCCGCTGGGTCTGTATCTAATGAAGCAATTCATGGAACAGATTCCAGATGCCTTGCTTGAAGCGGCTAAAATCGACGGCGCGACCGAATATCGGATTTTTTGGTCTGTGGTCATGCCTAACGTTAAACCTGCTTGGTTAACACTAATTATTTTGTTATTCCAGCTCTTATGGGGGTCGGATGGAAGCGGTTTCATCTATGCCGAACAGTTAAAGCCGCTCCACTACGCAATGGGACAAATTGTTCAGGGTGGTATTGCTCGGGCTGGAGTTGGTTCTGCCGTAGCATTGCTCCTCATGTCCGTCCCCATTGGATTATTTATTTTCTCACAAAGCCGCATTATCGAGACGATGGCGACATCCGGGATGAAAGATTAAGGGGGCGGGCGAGCGTTGAAAGCACTTCGTTTAAGCATGTTCATGCTGATCATGGCGCTGCTATCGGGTATCGTAAGTCCGCTGGCCATGGCTGCGCCGTATGACAGCTATAATTATTCCGTTTGGGAGGACTCTGTACCTTCTCCGGCATCTTATCTTCCCTCAAAGGTCATTACGGGTGACCAGCTGACAATCGGACAGCTCAAAGGGCCAAGCGATCTGTTCGTTTCCAAGAACGGGACGATCTATATAGCAGATACGGGCAACCAGCGTATCGTGGTTCTGAATTCGAATTGGAAGGTCATTCGCACGATCAATCAATTCGATCATGATGGAAAGCCGGACCTCTTTAACAAGCCGACAGGACTATTTGTAAAAGAAGATGGAACGATTTACGTAGCGGACTATGAGAATCAGCGGGTCGTACTGCTGAATGGTGAAGGGCAATATTTGAGGCAGATTGACCATCCCAAGTCGGATGTACTTGCGTCAGACTTTGTTTTTAACCCTGTTAAATTGTCCGTTGACCGTGCGGGCCGGGTATATGTGGTTGCCAAGGGTGTGTTTGAGGGGATCATGCAGTTCGATGATCAAGGTGCCTTTATCGGTTATATCGGAACGAACACGATAACCCCTAATCCTGCAGATTATTTCTGGAAGGTGATTTCCACCAAGGCGCAGCGAGCTCAGATGAATTTGTTTGTCCCGACTGAATTCACCAATATGGATATTGATGAGAAGGGCTTTCTTTTTGCGACAAACATAGACAAAACAACAGATGCGCCCATCAAACGGCTGAACCCTTCGGGTAAGGATGTTCTGAAGCGTTTCGGTAACTTTACGGTAAGCGGCGATCTTGTGTTCAGCATTTTGGATGGCGATCGTGCAGGAACATCGCAATTCATAGACATTAAATCAACGGTTGAAGGAAGCTACTATGCGTTAGATTCGCTTCGGGGCCGTATATTCACTTATGATCAGGAAGGAAACCTGTTATACATTTTCGGTGAGATCGGATCGCGCGCAGGAACGTTCAAAACGCCTGTGGCTATTGATAAAGTCGGTGAAAAGGTGCTCGTCCTGGACGGAGGCACGGGTCGAATAACGGTCTTTGAACCGACGTTATTCGGCATGAAAGTCAATGAAGCTACCAGGCTGCATGAAGCCGGTAAGGAACAAGAAGCTTCTAAGGCGTGGGAGAAGGTGCTGCAGCTAAATGCGAACTACGATATTGCTTATATCGGGATCGGTAAAGCACAGCTTCGCGAGCAGGATTACAAGTCAGCCATGCGCAGCTTCGAGCTAGGCGTAGACCGCAAATACTATTCCATCGCCTTTGCAAGAGACCGTAAGCAATGGATGCGTGCGCATATGGGAGAGGTGCTAACCTATATTGTGCTTCTGGCTGCGGTTATTGCGGCTTGGCGAATTTTCATACTTATTCGAAGCAGGAGGTCGGTGACGCATGAAGCTTGATTTACTTACATTGCCTTTTCGGGTTCTCGTTCGTCCATTCGATGGCTTCTGGGACATGAAGTATGAAGAAAAGGGACGACTGACCATTGCGTACATCATTCTTTTCTTTCTGGTTATTGTGCAAATACTGCGCAGCCAGTACGTGGGCTTCCTTTATAATTTCAACAATCCGCAATATTTAAACAGCATTAACGAGTTCAAGTATATCGTTCTGCCATTTTTCTTATGGTGTATCTCTAACTGGTCCTTAACGGTGCTTATGGATGGGGAAGGGAAATTTAAAGAAATATTGACGGCTACCGGTTATGCGGTGCTTCCGCTTATTGTCGTTTATGTGCCGACCATGATCATGAGTCACTTTATCACCATGGAGGAAGGCGCCTTTTATTACTTTTTCAATTCCGCTGCGGTGGTTTGGGCGGCATGGCTGCTGTTTGTTGGGATGATGACGATTCACCAGTACACACCGCTCATGACAGTGGTTACCATGGGACTTACGGTTATTGTAATGGGCATTATCATTTTCTTAGGTTTACTGACCTTTAGTTTAATCCAGCAAATCCAATTTTTCTTTGAGACGATATATAGGGAAATCGTGTTCTGGTCGTGATGGGAGGGCGAAAGAAATTGAAGCTTAAATTGAAGAAGTTCATTGGGATATCGATTGTTTTTGGCCTCGTTGTCACAGGTGCAGGAACACTGGTTATTGTGAATAAACAAGAGGGTAACGACACGCAGACCCTGCTTACCGGAACAGTGAAGAAGCCCCCGTCAAATGCGGCTTCAAGCAGCACACCGGTCCAAGCGGCCTTCGAAGCCAAAGAAGGCAGTGTCCCCGGTATGGAGAAGGCGGCCGAGAACGATACACTTGCCTTGTATATGAATAAGACAACGGCAGAGCTTGCAGTTTACGATAAGCGCTCGGGACATGTCTGGTATACGAACCCGCAGGATCGTGACCAAGATGCCAAGGCGTCCGCATTCGAGAAGCAGGGGCTAGCCTCTCAGCTATCCCTGCAATTCTCAGATGCAGCGGGCAACAGCAAAACGTTTCTAAGTTTCAATGATGCGGTTGATAAAAAGCAATTTAAAGTCAACCTCGTCTCCGGCGGTGTTCAAATCGAGTATACGCTAGGGGATTTGACGGCTGGAATTGATGCACTGCCTAAGGTCATTACCAAAGAACGACTTGATCTATTCATGGCCAAAATTAAAAAGACAGATGCAGAATACGTCTATCGTAAATATCAAATTGATGCCTCCAAAACCATTTACACCCGGTTCGACAGTTCCCTTAAAAGCAATGTAGCTCTTCTTCGGGTGACCGAGGCCTTTAAGGAAGCTGGCTATACAGCAGAAGATTTGGCTGCAGATAATAAGGCCAATCAAGCTGGAAATGGTGCGGATAATGCCAAACCGGTCTTCACGGTTCCTGTTCAGTATGTGCTTGACGGTGAGAATCTGGTAGCTGCTATTAAGACCTCCGAGCTTAAGGAACCGAGCAACTATACGATATCGGATATTAATATGCTCCCGTATTTCTCTGCCGGTGGACTGAAAGATAAAGGGTACATGCTGGTCCCGGATGGTTCAGGAAGCTTGATTTACCTGAACAATGGCAAATTTAGCGATGACATTTATTCACAGCCGGTGTACGGAGCAGATGAGGCCATCCGCAAAAGGACTAAACCCCAGAATGCAGAAGGGATAAAGCTGCCGGTATTCGGTATCAAAACCGGTGAGAATGCGATGTACGGAATTATTGAGAAAGGCGCGGCATTAGCGAACATTAATGCAGAGGTTAGCGGGCGCACGAATTCATACAACTACGTATATGGAAGCTTCACGATTCGCAGCTGGGATGAGCTGCCGATGAGCAATGGGCAAACTTTCAACTATGTGCCTATTGTGCAGCTGGAGAAGGCGAATGCCGAGCTTTCAATACGCTATGGCTTCCTTTACGGGGATGATGCAAGTTACGCTGGGATCGCCAAGACCTACCAGCATTATTTAGTGAATACGGCCGGGATGAAAAAAACGGAAGGGCAAGAAGACGTACCATTCTACGTTGATATCATAGGTGATATTCCGAAGCGCAAGTCCATTCTAGGAATTCCATATGAAGCGATGGAGCCGCTGACGACGTTCTCTCAAGCGAAGCAAATAGCGGAAGAGATGAAAGACAATGGCATTGGGAATGTCCGCATGCGCTACCTGGGTTGGTTCAATGATGGGGTTAACCACGAATTGCCGGATGATATTTCAGTGGATAGGAAACTTGGCGGACGTTCGGGGCTTGAAGAGCTGAATACTTATTTGAAGGACAACGGTGCGGCTTTGTATCCGGATGCTTCGTTCCTGACGGTCTACCATGACACATGGGGATTTTCTCCTTCCAAGGACGCATCGAGATATATCACCAGACAAATTATTGAGAAATATCCGTACGATCCTGCTTACATGCGAATGAATGTTAATCTTGGAACGAACTGGCTGTTATCGCCGGCTAAGCTTCCTTCTATTGTTAAAGGCTTCATTAGTGACTACAAGGATCTAGATCTGAACGGCTTATCGCTGCGGGATATGGGCAAAGGCTTGGATCCGGATTACCAGGTCTCTGCCATCGTGAATCGCCAGCAATCAGCCAATATTGTTACGGACGAAATGGGCAAACTTGCTAAGGCTGCACCTGATTTACTCGTTTCTGGAGGCAATGCTTATTCGCTGGGAGTTGCTAAACATATCGTGGATGCTCCGCTTACGGATACCCAGTTTAACATTACCGATGAGACGGTTCCTTTCTACCAGATGGTGCTGCATGGCTATGTTTCGTATACGGGGAAACCGTTCAACCTTGCTGATTCCCAAGATGTTCGTGTCAACATGCTCAAAGCTCTGGAATACGGATCGAACATACGATTCACTTGGACGTATGCCGATGCCTCTGAAGTGAAAGAGACGATTTTCAACAACCTCTACTCCGTGCAATATAAGCCTTGGCTTAAAGATGCTGCTTCGGTATATGAAGAAATTAATGCGGCGCTTAAGGATGTTCAGAATGAACGAATGACGAGCCATACCATGCTTCAAGAAGGTGTCTATGCAACTTCCTACGAGAGCGGCAAAACAATTGTAGTGAACTACACGAATGAGGCTGTTGAAGCAGCGGGACAATCCGTATCGCCAATGGGATATGCATTGCTTCAGCAGCCGCTTACGGATGCGGGAAGGGGGAGCCGTTCATAATGAAGCCATTAAAGCTGTCTCAGAAAAAAAGCATAACGGGCGTGCTGTTCCTTCTTCCCTGGCTGCTGGGGTTCTTATTCCTATTCGCATCACCGTTATTCCAATCCATTCGGTTCAGCTTCAGCAAGCTGGAGATAACACCAACAGGCTATTCGCTTACTTGGATGGGACTAGCCAACTTTAAGGAAGCCTTATTCGTGAATGCTGACTTTAACCGGGTTCTGTCTGATTCCGTTACGTCAATGATTGTCAGTGTGCCGCTGGTGCTTTTCTTCAGCTTGTTCTCAGCAACCTTAATTAATCAGAAGTATCGCGGAAGAACGATTGTACGTGCAATTTTCTTTCTTCCGGTTATTCTTGCTTCGGGTGCTGTGGCGTCTGCGGAGGCTACAAGCTTGATGAATAGTCTGATGACAAGCGTTACATCCGGTCAGGCCAGTGATCTCGGTCTAAGCAGCGGTCAACTTTCAAGCAGCTTTAATATGGGTGATTTACTAATTGAATCAGGCTTTAATGAAAGCTTTGTTGATTATTTAGTAGGTGCAGTCGATCGAATTTACGACATCATCAGCCACTCGGGCATACAAATCCTGATCTTTCTCGCTGGTTTGCAATCCATTCCTTCCTCGATGTATGAAGTCGCTAAGATTGAGGGGGCGACGGGCTACCAGATGTTTTGGAAAATCACGTTTCCTATGGTTAGTCCGCTCATACTGACGAATGTCATTTATACGATCATCGATTCATTCTCCGATAATACGATGATTCAAATTATTTATGATGCTGCTTTCAAATCATTGAATTTTGGTTTGAGCTCGGCAATGGCTTGGATGTATACGACAGTAGTGGCCCTCATTTTAGCTGTCATCGGATATTTTGTTTCGAAGAAAGTATTCTACAACAGTTAGAAAGAAGGGACGAGTATGCGAGAGGTATTAGATAAAGAAACCGGGTTTCGTTTGAGCTATAAGCTCAAACGTCCGGTGCAAAATATGCTCAACATTGAAAAGCAAAAGCATTGGCTGTGGGTGCTGCTGCGCACGGTTCTCATTATCGGGATTTCCTATGTCATTTTGTACCCGTTGTTATTGAAGCTTTCTATCGGCTTCAAGAGCAAAGAGGATATTTTTAATCCGAACATTGTTTGGCTCCCTCATCATCTGACACTAAGCAATTTGAAATACGCTTACACCATGATGAATTATCCCGTCACACTGATGAATACGATTTTCCTTAGCACTTCAACCATGCTTCTGCAGACGATAGCATCGGCACTGGCTGGGTATACGTTTGCGAGGCTAACATTCAGAGGGAGCGGGTTCTTATTTATACTTGTTATTCTGACGATTCTGATCCCGCCGCAAACGCTGATGGTGCCGCTCTACCTGCACTTTAAAAATTTTGACATCCTGGGTATTTATCATCTCTTCACCGGGAAAGACGGTGTGAATTTAATTAATACGTATTGGCCGCTGCTCATCACATCTGCGACAGCCAATGGACTGAAATCCGGTCTTTATATTTATATTTTCAGGCAATTTTTTAAAGGGATGCCCAAAGAAATCGAAGAGGCGGCATTTATTGACGGATGCGGTGTGTTTACGACCTTCTTCCGCG
Source organism: Paenibacillus solisilvae (assembly GCF_042656405.1). NCBI lineage: Bacteria > Bacillati > Bacillota > Bacilli > Caryophanales > Paenibacillaceae > Paenibacillus > Paenibacillus solisilvae. Next base: position 16,018 of record NZ_JBHSOW010000082.1, read on the forward strand.
TTATGCTGCCTAATGCGATTCCGTCTATCGTCACAGTTATGCTGTTCGCATTCGTTTGGCAGTGGAATGATTCGTTCATGACTGCAACATTCATGAATCAATCGCATGTGATGTCGATGGAAATTACGATGCTTGGCTTTAATGCCAACCAGGTACTTGTGGCGGCCCTCAGCGGCGGAGATCCTAATTTTAGGGTCGATCCGTACTATATTTCGATGATTGTTGACACTGGTATTCTGCTTGCAATAGCGCCGCTTATTATTATGTATTTGTTTGTTCAGCGCTTCTTCGTTGAAAGTGTGGAACGTACTGGGGTCGTAGGTTAAGTTTTCGCTTATTTACATCCTTGCAGGCTAGGCATCCAGAATCAAATAGCGATTGGTTTTCATGGATTGTTATGATAAAATTAATCACAATGCGCTAAAATGTGGAGTGGTTTTATGAAGAAAGTGACGATGCAGCAAATAGCCGACCGAGTCGGAGTCTCAAAGTTTGCGGTCTCGCAAGCTTTGGCAGGCAAGCATGGCGTAAGCGAAGAAACAAGAGAAAAGATCGTTCAGACCGCATCCATGCTCGGCTATTACTCGCAGCGTCGAGTAAGGCTTAAACCTCGGCAGCTGCCTCTTCAAGCTGTTGAGCAGAAGGGCTCTGGAACGAAGAACACGGTTATCGTCCTGATTCCTAATGTTCGTTATCAGAACCAAGAATCACTCTATTGGGGACGAATTATTGATGGAGTCACCATGAGCCTGGAAGAACAGGGTATCGGGGTCATGATGGTGACTGAGCATAATACAGATAATTTCTTATCGATTATAAATCCTCAAGGTATTCTTGGCTTAGTTGGCATAGGCCTCATATCAAGCCGGGTGCTGCTTGACGTACGTCAAGCGGAGATTCCATTCGTGCTGGTTGATCATGAGGAGGAGCTTGTACCGTCGGATACCGTATTTATGAACAACTACGACTGCATGCGCAGGGCGACTGCCCATTTGGCCGCACTAGGTCATACGGCGATTCGTTTTGTCGGCAACCCGCGGTACTCGAGAAGCTTCTATGATCGTTGGATGGGCTTCCGTTCAGTTCTCGAGGAGCAGGGAATTCCTGTACCGCAGGATTCGGATAAGCTGCTTGCCATTGATATCGTGAATGAGTATAAATCCGTTACAGACACAGTGAGACAAATTCATGCAAGCGGCAAGCTTCCAACAGCATTTGCATGCGCTAACGACTTCCTGGCCTTTTGCGTTATGAATACATTACGTGAACTGGGGGTTTCGATTCCGGAACAGATTTCTGTTACCGGCTTCGACAACTCCGAGGAAGGGATGCAGTATGTCCCTTCTCTGAGCAGCGTTGATGTTCCTAAACAGGCTATGGGAAAACGGGCTGTCGAGATGCTGCTAAGACGGATTAATCATCCGAACCGTCCTATAGAGAAGACTTTATTGTACGGTGAATTTATTGTCCGCAACTCAATCGTTGTGAATTCTAAACCGGTTGGAGAGTTATTGTAATTCATTTTCTTGTGTGAAGCTTTACGTAACTTCTTCCTGCTAGTTGCACTTTAAGTCAGAACAAGCTATACTTATCTCTGCCGTGCTAGATGGGGAGGTAGCGGTGCCCTGTAACTCGCAATCCGCTGTAGCGAGGTTGAATTCCTATTAGAGGTTATGTTGATGCAGGGCTGGTGTTTATAACCAGTGTTGAAGGATGGGTCCTCCGCAATGGACGCTTGTGAACCCGGTCAGGTCCGGAAGGAAGCAGCCATAAGCAGGTACGTTCATGTGCCGGAGGAGTGCCTGACCCGAGCTGGGAGTAAAAGGGCCGCCTGGGTTGCATACATCGAAGATAGGTGCACGGTACTATAACTTAACATGAACCAGCCGACTAACATCCGCCATGACTCCACTTTGAGTCCGGCAGGATGTTTTTTCATTTCTGGCAGGATTTTCATAATTTTGGCGCGAAAGAAATAAGAACGGATTTAATGAAGAGGAGATCGCTATGTACGAAATTCCACAAGCGTCAGCTGAACAGCTCAGCTTTCAGCAAATCGGCAAGTACTCGGAACAGCTGCCTAATACAATGATACTTGCCATTAATGAACGAGCAGAGATCATTCAGTGCAACTCTTTATTTTTAAAAGAAACCGGTTACACGGCTGCAGACATTCTACTTCGCTCTATCCAAGTAATTACTGACAGTGAGCGCTTCAGTAACACAGAAACTGAAGGAAGCGCGGCTCTAGAACAATTTCAACAGCTGTCAGTTGAACCTTTCCCCTTAGCATTGAACAAAGCCAGTGGAGACCTGCTTCGGGTAACCTGTATGCCAATTCTCAATAAGGCCGAAACAGGCGGCAATTATATGCTGCTGCTCCTGCACAGTCTGGAACCTTTATCCGGGGGAAGCCTAGTCCAACAATTTGGTGAAACGATGCTAAGCGATGATCATATAGGAGTCATCCTCCTCGACAGGCATACCAGAAGCATTATCGATATTAATCCCCTTGCCAGTCAGCTGCTGGGCTTTCCGAAGACCTCGATTATGAATGAGATTCTAATGAAGTTTTTTGCCAATGCACCAAATGAATACGCCCTCATTTGCCAATCCCTCGATGAAGGCATCCCGGTTCGGAATTATCCGTTAACCTGGATTTTTGAGGATAGGCATACCGAGCTGCTTATGGATGTAGGTCTGCTGCACAGTCCGCCAGGAGGGGTGGCAGGTGCTTATATTATTTTCAAGGATGTGACGAATCTCCGTTCGCTTGAGAAGCAGGTTCTGCGCAGTGACCGTCTGGCGATGATCGGACAGGTAGCAGCAGGGGCAGCTCATGAAATTCGTAACCCGCTGACGGCAATTCGTGGTTTTGTGCAGATATTCCGTAAGACAACGATAGAACGTGGCATGAACAAAGAGGCGGAATATACCGAGATTATGCTGGTTGAACTCGATCGTATTAATGAGCTTGTCAATGAATTTCTTATGTTGAGCAAGCCAAGGAAAACAATGAACGAATGGGTCAATGTGGAATCCGTTATGCGTGAAATCATGCCCATTATTGCAAGCGAAGGGCTCCTCTACGGTGTTACTGTGAGTTGGACATCGGAAGGTCAGCTGCCGTTTGTAACGGCTGACCATGAGATGCTTAAGCAAGTTTACCTTAATATTTGCAAGAATGGCATTGAGGCGATGACCCAAGGGGGAGAATTAACAATTAAAGGCTATACAGCCGGCGAAGGAAAAGAACGGAGTTTGGTGATCGACTTTACAGACACGGGACCGGGAATCTTGGAATCGATAATAGACAGGATCTTTGACCCTTTCGTAACGACGAAAGCCAACGGAACCGGACTCGGACTCTCAGTTTGTCAGCGTATTATGCATGATTTTGGCGGCTCCATCCGTGCGGTATCGACAGAGATCGGTTCATGCTTTACGGTCGATCTTCCTTATTAGAGCTGAAGGGGTGTGCCGGCTCTTCATCCGCCACCTGCGTTTCTTCTATGAATCAGCTATTTTACAACGACGAGACGGTTTTTTTGAACAACGCGTTCGTGTATAATAGGAAGATAGGGCAAAGCCCATAGATGTCAGAGCCGAAAGGAACGATCCGCGTGTCCCATATTGCGCTATATAGAGCCTGGCGTCCGCAGACGTTCCGGGATATGGTCGGCCAGCAGCATATCGTACAAACCTTGCAAAATGCGATCCGTGAGCAGCGTGTCTCTCATGCGTACCTCTTTAACGGTCCACGGGGAACAGGGAAAACGACGGCGGCCAAAATCATGGCTAAAGCGATTAACTGCGAACGCGGTCCCGCTGTAGAGCCTTGTAATGAGTGTGATGCCTGCCGGGGAATAACCGCAGGTACGATTATGGATGTTGTGGAAATCGATGCCGCTTCCAACAGGGGTATCGATGAGATTCGCGATATCAGAGATAAAGTGCGCTATGCGCCCTCTGAAGTCCGTAATAAAGTGTATATTATCGATGAAGTCCATATGCTAACATCAGAAGCGTTTAATGCTTTGCTTAAAACGCTGGAAGAACCGCCGGGACATGTTATATTCATTCTTGCAACTACGGAGCCGCATAAGCTGCCCGCGACGATCATTTCCCGCTGCCAGCGATTTGATTTTAGACAAGTTTCTTTGCCGGAGCAAACGGAGCGGCTGCGTCAAATTTGCTCGGAAGAAGGTATTCAAGCTGAAGATGATGCGCTCGCCTATATCGCTAGACTGTCAGATGGCGGTATGCGGGATGCAATCAGCCTGCTTGAGCAGGTATCTGCATACAGCGGTGAACGGATTACATTAGACTCAGCAGTAGAAGTCACGGGCGGTTTAGCAGCAGAGCAGTTTGCACAGCTGGCAGAAGCGATACGGGAGCGCAATACGGGAGCCATACTTCCCCTTGTAGAAGGGCTTATGCAGGCTGGTAAGAGTGCGGACAAATGCCTGGAGAATTTAGTGTACTATTTCCGCGACCTGCTCGTGCTCAAGCTTGCTCCGCAGAGTAAGGTATCCACGGAACGGATCGTAGATCAGGAGAAATACCGCTCTATTGCAGAGGCATTCAGCACAGATCGGCTGTTTCGGATGATTGATATTTTGAACCAATATCAGCTGGAGATCCGTCATGCTTCTCTGCCTCAGACCATTCTTGAAGTCGCTCTCATGAAAATATGCTCACTGCCCGAGGCAGGTGCCTTATCAGCTTCGGCTCAACTTGCATCCTCTATGGAAGTGCCAGAATCGAGTGATCCATCGGGAGCTGGCAAAACTTCTTCTGGCGATGTACTCCGTATGCAGCAGCGTATTGATGCACTTGAGCGTAAAATCGAGCAGCTGATGCGTAATGGTGTACGGCCGGAGGGTGAAGCAGCTTCCAATGCCGGCGCGGCTGCATCTTCCGGGAAGAGCGGTGCAAAAGGCGGCAGCTTTGGTTCGCGGGCTGGATCGGGTTCAGGCGGAATGAGATCTACCGTCAAACTTGAGCCCTTCTTGGCTTCTGTCGAGAGTCAGGCCTTCGGTCAGATAAGGATGAAGTGGAGCGACATCCTGCAGCGAGTTAAGGGTCATAACATTTCTACGCATGCCTGGTTTGTGAATGGCGAACCCGTGGCGGCAGCCGATAATACGATCTTAGTCGCTTTCAAGAACTCGATTCACCGTGAAACAACGGAAAAGCCGGCCAACCGAGAGGTTATTGAAGGTGTGCTGCAGGAAGTATTCGGAAGGCCGGTACGTTTGGCCACTGTCATGCTCAAAGAATGGCAGACGGCAGCCGAAGCGGGACCTCCTCCCGAGGCCGAAATGCTAACGTTAACGCCGGACGGACAAGGGGGCTCTCCGCCTCAGCCCGAATGGATTGAAGAGGCTGTGAAGCTGTTTGGGGAAGATCTTGTTGTTGTGGAAGATAAGTAGGAAAACAATCTTAATTAAACTTGAGGAGTGACTAATTAAATGAACAACATGAATCAAATGATGAAGCAAGTTAAGAAAATGCAGGAGCAAATGCTTAAAGCGCAAGAAGAGCTGGGTACAAAGACAATTGAAGGATCAGCTGGCGGCGGAGTGGTAACAGTTGTCGTTAACGGCCATAAGAACGTACAAAGCGTCGTTATCAAGCCGGAGGCAGTAGATCCGGACGATATCGAGATGCTGCAGGATTTAGTGCTCACTGCAATCAACGATGCCATCAACAAAGCGGATGAAGTAGCGAATAAAGACATGGGTAAATACACGAACGGTATGAAGATACCTGGATTGTTCTAGGATGAAGGATGCGTTCTGCCGTTTAATAACGGTGGATGCCTGCACCCGAATTGTTTGATGTAGAGGAGCTGCGCTTTGTATTATCCTGAACCGATAGCCAAACTTATTGATGCTTTTAGCCGCCTGCCGGGTATCGGCCCCAAAACGGCGGCTAGGCTCGCTTTTCACGTGCTGCGTATGAAAGAAGATGACGTAATAGATTTTGCCAAAGCGCTCGTCAGCGTTAAACGCAATCTTCATTTCTGTTCCGTGTGCTGCAATATTACCGACATCGATCCTTGCCGAATTTGCCAAGATAAGTCTCGGGACAACACTGTAATCTGTGTCGTGCAGGAATCGCGTGATCTTGTAGCAATGGAGAGAACCAAAGAATTTCAAGGGCTCTACCACGTGCTTCAAGGTGCGATTTCACCAATGGAGGGAATCGGACCGGATGAAATCCGCATTGCCGAGCTGTTAAGGCGGCTTAGTGATGACCGCATACAAGAAATGATCTTGGCAACCAACCCGAATATTGAAGGTGAAGCGACAGCGATGTACTTATCGAGACTCGTTAAGCCTTTTGGCATTAAAGTGACGCGTATTGCGCATGGATTACCGGTTGGCGGCGATTTGGAGTATGCAGATGAAGTTACATTGTCCAAAGCGTTGGAAGGCAGAAGAGAACTTAGCTAAACGAAATTTTGATTTAAGCCGCTCTGCGAGGATCACTCGCAGAGCTTTTTTGTGTCTTTACTCATATAAGCCGTTCTATTCTCCGCGCCATTTCATACATTTGTACTACATGTATTACAGGCATGAAGACAAAAAAATGGACAAGCGGAGGGATTTGCGATGAGATGGAAAAACTTTTGGCAGAGTAAAAAGAAGAAAAAATACGATGCCGGGGTTCATAAAGAGGCGCTGGAGCTCTATGCGGAGATCCAATTAGCTAAGAAAGAATGGGATAACGCTGGAAGATATTTTGAATATGCGGTTGGTAAGGACCAAATTGATTATGCCATATTTGCAATTGAAGCAGCTGAGAAACGGTACGAAATGCTTCTTCGCAGGGCGAAGCTGCATCGAGTCGAGACATCCGAATGGTCAGTGCTTATTAAGGAAACGATAAGGGGGGAAGTCATTTGAAGATGATTTGGTTAATTATATTAATAGCGTCTTCGCTCCTGCTGGTCGGAATAATACTGAGAAACAAGCTATCTTGGAGCTGGATCAAACGTTTTTCACTTCATCTGGTTGTCGCAGCTATGGCCTTATATTTGCTTAACTATTCCGGCATCGTACATGGATTTGAAGTTCCGCTTAATCCAACGACAATTGGTACGGTAGTTTTACTGGGCTTGCCTGGAATAATCCTTATGTTGGGCCTGCAGCATGTGTTATTTTAGGGACTGGCACGGTTACTGCGAAGAATAAAAGGATTATGCTTGACCATAACGTAAAGGATGTGGTAAATTAGTTTTCGCGTCACAAGAGGCAATGTCAATTGCGAAAACAAATTAAAAAAAATGCTTGCAATTGATTGGGCGAATGTGATATATTAATCAAGTCGCCGCTGAGAGATTGGCGGTCAACACGAAGAACTAAATTAGACATTTGTTCCTTGAAAACTGAACATGAGTGACCTGTCATAAAGGTTTTAAAAAGC
>NZ_JBHSOW010000082.1:23484-23688 GCF_042656405.1 Paenibacillus solisilvae
GCTCCCGATTAGGTTAGCGGCGGACGGGTGAGTAACACGTAGGCAACCTGCCTGCAAGATCGGGATAACATTCGGAAACGAATGCTAATACCGGATACGCAGTTTGATCGCATGATCGGGCTGAGAAAGGCGGAGTAATCTGCCGCTTGCAGATGGGCCTGCGGCGCATTAGCTAGTTGGTGGGGTAACGGCTCACCAAGGCGA
>NZ_JBHSOW010000083.1:0-20746 GCF_042656405.1 Paenibacillus solisilvae
AGTACAGGACTAAGGCCGCCTAATTGCCTTTATTTATTTGTACTGTCTACTTGACGGGGTGCAGTTCATCCTTGGCTGCCGCTGTATGATTCAACTATCGTTCCCCTTTAGAGCTTAACGGGCTAACTGATGATTATGCCTAGTAATCTCATTCTAAAAGGACTGGAATCTTTAAAGAAAAAATCAAGAATTTCATTCCAACGTCGGTGATGGACGACAGGTAATTAATGTAAATAGGAATTCCAATTATTATCCATAAGACAGAAAATAAGAGCCCCACCATTATGTAGGAAAGTTAGTTTATTCTGCGGGACGGCGCGTTGATCTGCGGGGTTCGTAGCCGAATTCCGCGATGAAATCATCCATGGCATACAAGGGTTTATATTCATTGCCTGGAAGTTTGTAATAATCCAGATAATAATGGTCTCCCAGTATTGAAGAGAGAATTTCCCGCGCGGGTATCGTACTGCTGATATCCGGTCCTACCAGGTTAAAGTTTCTTACGCCTGATTTGATTTGCGCATCCATGACCCTGACAATTCCCTCAACGACATCGCTTGCATACACATGTCCTAAGACGATAAACGGAACAGACATCCTTTTATCCTTCTCAATCAAGGGCGGTACCCAATCCTCGTTCGCTACCGCGCCAAAGCGTAAATTGATAAAATCCGTGTCCGGATTTACGCGATGAAAATAACGGGTCAATTCCTCCACTAAGGCTTTGCTTAACCCATACGCATCTGTTGCCAGACAAGGATGATCAGCTTGGATCGGTAGCTTAAGCGGAATAAAATCATCATCCAAGCTGCCTACTGCTGCAATCGAGCTGGCCGTCACGAACTTTTTACACCCGCGATCGAGCAAGTACCGGTAAAGTCTTCTCGTACCCATCACATTGACAGCTAGTCCATCCTCTTCGGTGCAACCGCCGGTAACGGCAGCCAGGTGAATAACCGCATCGATCTCATGAGGATCCAAACCGCGTAAATCCTCAATACTATCAAACGAACCTTTAACATACGCTACATCTTTTTTAAAAGGATGAAATGACCGCGACATACAAATAACGTTATGATTGTTTGCCAAACTATTAACCAATTTCTTTCCGATAAATCCGCTTGCGCCTGTAATGAGTATATTCATCGTATTGCCTCCCAGTTAACATTCGCTGAAGCATGTTGAAGTAAGTATAGCGATTTCTCAGCGATTAATCTAATGGTTTTGTGCTTCGTTGTCATGGAGCATCTTCAAGTTCTTGGTCGGTATACTCCAATGGGATTATGTGATTAGGTCAGCATATCATTCCTAAGGCGAAAGTAGACAGTTACCCTCCTTCCGGTTAATATCACTAAAGGTTTGGTGGGTCTCTGTTTCAATATTACTATAAATAACAAGATATTGGGTTCAACCCATGATTACACAAATGACCCACAAGTGTGACCACTTTTTTTCAAAGTGTTCATCTTGCGGGTCATCGTTCAATTACCGTGCTCCAGGGGGAGCCATTTTACCCATTACTTCTTTATGGCTTTCAAAATGACAGTTGCGGCTTCAGCACGTGTTGCATTTGCTTTAGGTCTGAATGTGCCGTTTACATAACCAGAAATTAAGCCATTTGCTCTGGCCGTAGCCACTGAGGTATTTGCCCATCCGGAAATATCCGAGCTATCTTTAAATGTAATTTTGTCAGATACCATGGATAACTTGGCTGCACATACAATTATTGCAGCCATCTGCTCTCGGGTAATTTGTTCGTCAGGAGCGAATTTGCTGTCACTCAATCCGGTAACGATACCGTGTGACGATGCAGTCGCAATTGCACTCTTAGCCCAATGGGTTGACGTATCGGCAAAGCTTTTGCCGTCCTGCAATTCGAGATGAAAGGCATTGACGATGATGGTAACAAATTCGGCTCTCGTAATGCTATTATTCGGTTTTCTTGTCCGGATAGCCGCTGATCGCACCAAGCTCAACCAAATCCCGAATGTTCGTTTCCGTCCAATGCCCTTGAATAGCTTTGCTCGTTGGAGGTACTTCGGGCTTTGCTATATCCGATACCAGAACGGCAAATTTCGTGAAATGGTTAACCGATCCGGATACCGTCCCGTTCGTTTGATCGGTTTTCAAATCAGTCAACTGAACCCACTGATGGGTTTGTTCGTTCAGCCAATATATGCCCACCGTCGACTTGGCAAAGTCTATTTGCGTCTTGTCGAAAGGCAACGTAATGACGACCGATTTGCTAAACACGCCGTCTTGATTCTTCTTAATCTCGTAGACGTCACTTACCAACTTCAATTTGTTGTCTACGGGTAGGATCGAGGTGTAGCTTACTTTTTATTACCGGTTGTAAAGGTGAAGATATCCGATTCGGTCATTCCATCATAAGCATCTTCCAATCTTACATACCAGTTGTACATCTTATTCTTTTGAAGTCCGTTCCAAATCATGCTTGCCACACTTCCACTTGGTGCAGCGGTCAATTTGTTTCCAATCACTTCATTGGTTCGTGCTTGGATGCTGATATAATCGGTAGCTACACGTTTTTGAATCGGTAGCAGCTTCACCGGAAGAGCCAAATCATCCAATTTTGGAGAAAACCAATTGTAATCATCCTTGTAAGGAGAGTACGTATTCATGTACAGCATGTTATTCTCTGTATCGAATTTCATCAGGCGCAGGTAGCCCATGCCGCCTTCCAGTTGCGTCTGATAGTTGGTGAATACTTCATGAACCGTGCGATCACCGAACTGTTCCGTTATATTTTTTGGTGTATTTGTATGGTGTCCGTTCATGACCAAAAACACATTGTTATTCGGTTTAATCAATTGCTCTCTTACCTGCTCTGCCGCTCCCCCATACTTCCCGTTTCCGTCTATAAACTGGTGTATGGCAATGATGGCATTGCGATCCGCATATTTCTTCAACACGCCGTCAGCCCAATCCAAATCCGGCTGCTCCGGCTGCCAACCCAGATAGACAATGACAAAGTCATTCCCGTTTACCGAAATGAGGTCGTAGTGATCGCGGTTGTTTTGGAACTGTCCGCCATAATACGAACGGTTAGCGAAGCGGTCTGCCCCGAACCATTGGCCAAACGCGGTGTAATCGAACGATTTGGTGGCACCCGGCTGTACGTCATGGTTGCCTGACACTATGCCATAAGGGATATGGGCATCATCCAGTATTTTCATGCTTTTGTCCGCATTTACCCATTGTTCCGGTTTATTTCCGTCGTCCACAACATCTCCCGTATGGATGACGTATTTAATTTTTTGATTCGCCGCTTGATCTACGATCCATTGGGTTTGTGAGTCGTAAATTTCCGGATACGATTTGGAATAAAATTGCGTGTCCGGCAACCACACAAAGCTAAAATTGTACTGATCAGGCGTTTGAGGCGAAGGAATCAAATCCTGTACGATCAGATTTGCTTTATTACCTCGGACCATATCCGCTACGGAAATGGCGCCTTTTAACGTAAAGTCGTTCTCGTCCGGTGCGACTTTCGAGTCCAGCTCCTGCCACTGACTTGTTGTGTAGTTCCAGCCATATAGCGTAACTCGTCTGCCCGGGAACGAATGACCATTCCAAACGGCATCTACTGATTTCGCATTCATTAAATTGTCTTTGATCTTAAATTCAAAGCGCTGATAAGGAAACTTCACCGTATCGTCCGTCGTCATATATGTCCCGTCATCCGCGGAGATGGCTTGAATCTGATCGGAAGCGAGCCGCGTTTCGCCTTCAGGCGTCATTTCAAGAGGCGGTTCGGTGTCAGATGCGTTCGTATATGCGGTATGGTTCAAGCCGTCTTTAAAATCATATTTGTATGCCTTTAAGAAAGTAGCGTCCAACGCATCTCCGGTCGGATCCTCTATTTTCACACTCAATGCTGGATCGGTAGAGACATTGCCGGAATTATCCGCAGGGGAAATCACTTGCGGCGGAAGCGGATGTTCTTCCACGCTTGTAAAATGTACTTCTTTAACCGTGACGTTGCCGGCGTTATCTTGAGCGCTCACTTGCAGAGTATGCTCTCCCGGTTGTAAGTCTACGACACGAAGAGAAGCGGTGTTTGCTATCGCGACCCCGTCCAGCGTCAACTTAAGCGGCTTCAAGCCGGATCCGCTATCGTTAGACTCGAATGTCAGGGGAATCGTTCCCTTGTAGATTTTGTTCTCAATCGGTGATTGAATGGTTAAGTCCGGCAACGTGTTGTCCACTTGGATCGTCGTTTGGATGGGATCAAACTTATGGTTTAAGTCATTCAGAGTAAGAACATGCGCCCCATCGCCGACTTGAGTCGTGTCCCAGTCGTACACGATGGTTTTGGCAACAGCAGCGGGAATCTGGATGTTAAAATCCTTGGACAATATAGGCGGTATGATGGGATTTGCCGGAGGAGCACCATCACCCATTGGAATCGATTCGTTTGCCCCGTAGGTCGGATCTGTTAGCTGTGTCCCGTCATCTAGTACCAATTTCACATTACGAATCGTAAAATCATCGTGGTTGCCCGTTAAATCCTCCGAGGATATGGTATTGCCGGCTCGAATTGTAATTTTATCTGTGTTCGAGAGGAGGGCACCGGCCGGTATCGGCACTTCATACGTGTCGAAATTCAAAATATCAACAGGGATGACTTGAAGTAACTGATCGTTTAAGTAAACGCCGTTTTTCAATCTTTGGGTTGCTTGCAGCCCATTGCCGTCAAATACGATTTTTGCTGGACGTTCCAAAATATTTTCCGTATTTGTAACGGTGTTACTATCAAGCTGAAGCTGCAAATTCGACAGACTGCCGCCTTTCCCATTCACTTGAACCGTTCCATACACAGACTGATTAACACTTAAATTGAGGGAGAGATGCTCCGGTTCTAAAAACGGTGCAGTCACTGGTACTTTGTAGTTTGTGCTTGCCGGAAGCCGCGACGTTTCACTTTGCGAATCCGTCGCCGTTATATGATATTGCAGTTGGTCCGAATTTTGAAGATCGGACTGTGGAATAACAGCCTGAAAAATATTTGGATTCTCAGCCGTCGGCTGCATAGCAATATTGTTAAAAATAGGATCATCTGAGTTAGCATTTGTACTGTAAGTCAATGTTACTTGCTGTAATGGAGTCTCATCGTACACAGTGGCTGTCACCGTTAAATCCACTTTCTCCGTACTTGTAATTGGAGAATGAGTAATGCTGGGAGGGAGATTGCTCGGATCGGCCCAACTTGTACCGATCATAGAAAAACTGCTTGCCAATAGAACGGTACAAAGTATTAATGCCTTCAACTTCAGTAATGACCGTTTCATAACTTCCTCCATTGAGTTTATTTTTGAACTTAGTAACTATTGCAATAAATTATTAAAGAAACTCCGAAAGCGGCGGCAGCCATGAGTAGATAACGACATGATTGTGCCGAGAAATCGTCTTTCTTCTTTACAATGATAAATGGAACAATTTCGTCATTCGAAGTATTGGAGAAGCCTCGAAATAAGTTCTAACCCGGATGTTGAGGAACGTTATTTCGTGAAAACGAATGGAAGTATGGGTAATTCTCAAGCCAGCCTTCGCTTGAGCTATACACTTCATCCAACATTCTCGACACCATTCGACGAATTACTCCTTTTTTCGACATTTATACTATTAATAATAGTTCTTGATTATTAACTTAATGTTTTCTTAATGTTGCGATATTGTAAAATAGCTGGCTCGTTATTTGGGCCAGATGACAGCGGAAAGACTACTGGCAATCCTATCCCCTTCATGGTGCCTTAGAGCCCATCCGTTGCCAAAGCCAAAAACGGAAACAAATATCTGAAATCCGCTCTAGTTGAGAGCCTATTGGCTGTATGGATATTACCTTACTTTTATAACTACCAGCGGTTTCAAGCCAAACTGAAACAGCGCGCACCGATTGAATACCGGTGCGCGCTGGCAGCATAGCTTTTTTTCTAATGTCTACTTGAGAGGGGTATGACCAACGTGAGGGGCTTTTTGAATTCATCTAACGGACAACGGGATGTTGATGATTTCTATCAACGATTATTAGTTAACTGGCAGCACCGGAATTATAGATTGTCTTTATCGTCCAACTGTTGCTTGTTTCTCCTGCCGCGAATGGCGGCGACGCCGAGCAGCGCAAGCGGCAGCAGTATACAGTGAATGGGCGCGTACAGCCCCCAGGCCGGAGCAAGCTTATACAGATAAGTGATATCGGGACGGGACACGATGGCAAACACGACGGTTATCATACCGAGCGGAATCGTCAACCATTTATAATCCCGCATATTAAAAATTTGAGCGAGTCCGACGGCCGAAATATAAAACATGACGGTAGAGCGAAAAAAAATCGTCAAAAACCACAGTACGGCAATTGTAACTTCAATGCGTTCAACAAATCGTCCGACGCTGATTTTTTTCGCCAACACATATGCCGGAAACACATTATTTATCGTCAACTTGGGGCCGATCACCAAAATACAGAGAAGTGTCGATGTGAATAAGAACATCCCTCCAATCGCGATACCCCACATCAAGGAGGAACCCATCCCCTTGAGGCGGCTCACGCCGGAATACAGAACGAGAAAAACAATCGACTCGATAAACGGAAAACTGATGGTTTGATAACTGGATACCACGACGGGCAGCACGCCGTCTTCCAAGATCGGCTGTATGTTTTCCCCCCTTAATTCCGGCGCCAGAAAACATGTCATCAGTAGAAACAAAAACACCACTAACGGGAAAAAGATTTGGGCGGAACGAGCTACCGCCTCGATGCCGGCTCTCGCGGCAATGATGACGACAGCCATATACAGAATGAATATTGCCTCTCTTGGCGTTTCCGGCATCATCTGCGTCGTCAGAAAATCGCCGATAATGCGGGTGCTCCGTCCGGCAAGGACCAGCGGGAACGTCAAAACAAACAGCAGGGCGATCAACTTGCCCAGCCATTTGCCGAGCAGCCGCTCCATGCTGTCGACCAGACCCGCGCCTTCGAGACGGCCGGCCAACAACACATGAATCGGAACGACGGCCAATCCGCCTGCCAAAGCGACGATCGCGGATATCCAGGCATCCTGTTTGGCCGTGGCGGCAAGAGTCGTCGGAATGACCAATATGGCGCTGCCGATCACGTTCATAGCCACGAGAATCATCAGCTGAGAACTTGAAATTTTCCCGATGTTCAACTCGGATACGCCTCCTATTTGAACGGTTTAAGCAAGGCACTGCCGACCGGCCCGAACGTGTTTACGATAAGATCCAAAGGATTCGGGAGCGGAATCTGCAAGCTTTGCGCCACACTTACCGAGGCCGCAAACAAAAGCAGCGCGGAGAACATCCAAAATTCCCGGTACCATTTTTTTCTTCGCAGCAGACGCCCTTCGATCCAAAAAACAATGACCGAAAAGAACAAGATGGCAGCCCACATCCCATTATTCCTCCCTCTGTTTCATAAAATAATTTTTGACCGTGCCCGTTTCCCGGGTTTGGACATTGCTCTTAATGCGGACCGTAAGTTTGGGAAAAAGTTTGTCCCATTGCGGTTCGAGTTTTTTCCAGGCTTTCGGATCGGCTCGGTGAACCGCATCACCGAAGCCGAAAATGTCCACTTTAAAGGTGCGCTGTACTGTGTTGACGGACGATCGGACCACCTCTTCGACCCTTTTATTGGATAACTTATTCAATTTTTGGATCGTTTCCGGTTTCGTCAAATCCATGGTGCATGTAAACTCCCCGACTCTTTGCTCTATCCGGATGTTCACGTCAATTGCCGGTTTTCCGTTTTCCACCCTGCCTTTCACTTTCGTATCGACGTCCACCACTTCCATGGATGCGGAGCCGCCGCCGGGACACCGCACAATGCCGATCGTACTTACAACCCTGTCTCTAATGTATGAATAACCCTTGCTTTTCTCTTCGCTCAGCCAACCGATCAGCCGGTCCTTTTTGAATACGCCCAGCTCCGAATATTTCAGCATTGTCGGCGGCTTGATCTTTTCCACGTTGCTGTTGTCCGTCCCGGACTCCGGATTTCCAATCACTTCAACGGCCGTCAAAACGGGGTGTCTTCCTTTCGTCATCAAGTTTGCCAGCAGTTCATCCAACGTGATCGTCGCCGTCGGCGCCCACTCCTTCTCCGATCTTTCCAACGAGGAGAACATGTAGTTGGACGGAATTTTTTCGATGGGCGTCAACACGTTCAGCACATTTTCCGCCGTCGTTCCTTTGGCCGCGATGATGAAAAAGTCGGTTCGCACTTCGTTATTCCGCGATATGAAATCAAGCGGTTTCGCAATCCCCTCCCTGGCCATTTCCTCGCCGATTACGAGCACGTGCAGATGCGATAAGAAAATTCTCCGAGGAGATATGGTCGTCATTTTCCGCAGCGCTTCGAAAATCGTTTTACCGGAGATCGTGTATAGCGTCACAACCGCCTGATCGCCCACCCCGCCGACAGAATGCGCAACCTGGCCGGGATCGACGACCTGGACGGATAACCGGTATTGATCGTCGCCCGCTTTGTCTATGCCGATCGCCACCGCGATGGCGATTTCGTTTAATTCCCTTCGGTTCCAGCATCCTGAAAAGAACAAGGAAAGGAGGATTAGAATGCATAAAATACCCGCTTTTCTCGTCATTGGTTTACGACTCCTCATCCGGCGGTCTGGGGGGCGGCGTTTGCATGCGCACCGAATTATTCCGCACGATGGAACGCGGCCGATTCACCATGGCCCAGCGGGGCAGACGCAAGAAGACGTCTTGGAGATCGCTCCGTCGAAAGGGACCTAAAGAGCTCATATAGGGGATGCCGAAGGAACGCAGTCCGCTCAAATGAAGTACGAGCACAATCATTCCCATCACGATGCCGAACAGTCCGAACGAAGCTGCCAGCCCCATCAGTCCGAAGCGAATCATTCGAATCGAGATCGACATATTGAATTTGGGAATGACGAAGGTGGCAATTGCCGTAATCGAAACGACAATGACCATCGCCGCCGACACGATTCCCGCCTGCACCGCGGCCTCACCGATGACCAGCGTTCCGACGATTGACACCGCTTGACCGATCCCACGAGGCATTCGCAACCCGGCCTCGCGCAAAATTTCCAGCGTCGCTTCCATCAGTATCGCTTCGATAAACGCGGGGAATGGAGTTCCTTCCCGCTGCGCGGCAAGACTGAGCAGCAGCCCCGACGGGATCATCTCCTGGTGGAACGTCGTAACCGCAATGTACAGGGAGGGCGCGAACATGGCGATTAACAGGCTGACAAACCGCAGCAGCCGTAGCAAGCTGCCGATATCGGAACGGTGGTAGTAATCTTCCGCAGATTGAAAAAATTGTATGAATAACGCCGGAACCAGCAAAACGAACGGGGTGCCGTCCACAAGAATGGCGATACGGCCCTCCAATAAATCGGCGGCGACAACATCGGGACGTTCCGTATTGAAGATTGTGGGAAACGGGCTATAGGTCTCATCCTGAATCAACTCTTCGATGTAGCCGCTTTCCAAAACCCCATCGATCTCAATTCGGTCAAGCCGCGCCCGAACTTCTTCCAATGCTCGTTCATTGACGATCCCCTTCACATACATGATGACCACATTCGTATGGGTGACTTTACCGATTTTCTGTCTTTCCATCCACAGGCGGGGATCCCTGATCTTTTTTCGGATCATGGCTGTGTTCGTACGCAAATTTTCGGTGAAACTTTCCCTCGGTCCTCGGGAGAGCGTTTCGGAGGCCGGCTCCATCACAGCGCGCTCTTCGCCGCCCTGCATACTGATCGCCAACCCTTGGGAGATCCCGTTCGCCAGCAAGATCGCATTGCCGGACATTAACGCCTGAACGAGCGCTGCAAAATCCATCACACTTTGAATGTCCCCCGCAGTAAGAACGGCATCTTGAAGGAATGTTAAAAGCTCCGGACCGGACGAGGGCTGCCCTGCATCCATTTGCCGGAAATGCTGCATTAACGGTTCCATGATGAAGTTTTGTACGGATTGAATATCGACCAATCCGTCTATGTAGAGCACAGCCGCCTCAAGCTGGCTTAGCGAGCCGATCCGGATGCGACGAACGACAAGATCGCCGCTGCCGCCGAGCGTTTCTTTCACCCACATCTCATTTACCTGCAGACTGTCGCTTAACGGTCCCCCATGTCCCAAGGTGAAATCCTGACTTCTGCTGCTCGCGAAAGTATGACGTTTTCGTCCGAATTTTCGTCTGAGCATGGCGCATTCCTCATTTACTGGTTGTCTGGTTCTGTCTAGGATAGAAATAAAATGGATCTTTTTTATTATGGCCTCTTGCGAACTCGTTATTCATTAGAACCGGATGAATAGTTCTGGAAAAACGAACTTCGAACAGATCGAAAATAAAAAAAATGGGAAGAAGAAATCTTCTTCCCAAAAAAATATAGTTTACTCGAACACTTTCACGCCGTCCTGATTGACGATACCGCGGAATTGCTGCAGCAGGCGGGTCGTAAGCCATCGTATCGTACAGGGTTTGCAAATCAAGCTTATCTAATGACATCGCCTCAACTGAAGCATAGGTAATCGTCGAATATAAGGAAACCGAAGCGGCGCTTATGAATTTTGGCGTCGGTTATGATGTGGTCGGGAAGAACTTCGATCTTATCTCAGCAGAAGCGCGGCAGCTTGGAAGGCTTCAAACACAAACCGGAAACAACATATGGAACGATTAACGCCGACGTATGCGAACTGCTTCTTCCGGGATATAAGCGCCCCAACTTTTGCCATCATGTACTTCATTCCAAATGGGATGAGTAATTGACTTGAATGATCGGTTGCCTTTTACACTGGCGGCATGATGCTTGTTCTAATGGTTTATTATTATTCTTGAATAAGGAGGTCAAAAATGTGGTAGGTTTGGGTTTATTGTTAATACGTTTAGTAATTGGATTGTCATTCATGGCTCATGGAGCTCAAAAGTTATTTGGCTTTGATGGCGGTGGTTTAAAAGTAATTGGGGCACATTTTGAGAAATTGGGAATAAGACCAGGTGTAACAATGGCGTTACTCGCTGGGCTATCGGAATTGATAGGTGGGGCTATGTTTGCATTAGGGTTATTGACACCACTTGCAGGCGTTGTTATTGCTGGAACTATGGTTGTAGGGATTTTAAAAGTTCATGGACCAAATGGGTACTGGATTACAAAAGGTGGATATGAATACTGTCTTGCCATATTAGTTGTAGCAATCGCTGTTGCTCTTACGGGTGCAGGACAATTTTCACTGGATGCTATTTTAAAGTAGACGGCTATGCTAATAAATATGTTGCGTTAATCTGCCCGTTCGTATTATAAGGTCACCAGATCTTTCTGGTCGACCTTATTTTTATGAGGTTGTAAGCACTCGGGAATGGTTGAAGCGCGGCCTGCCCCGGAATCACCATATGACCCTTTTGTTGAACCAAAAACGAACATTAATTTGATGAATGAAGTATTATTATTTGAGCTCAGTTCGAGAATCGATAAAGCGGAATTCAACTCGAATACGAGCTGAGAACTGGCCCAGTCCTGTTTAAACCATTTTCCTAATTTGGTTCGTGTTTTCCCGAGTCCAAGCATGAATGCCACTCGCATATTTTCAAGAAGTCCCGTAAATAATATGGTGTATACCTGAAATAAGAATGATAAGGATATATCTTTGATGGATAATGCCTCAAAATCATGTGCAGTGACTATAAGTGAACAATTAGACAACAATATTAACACAATTCGAGCTTTATTTACGGATTGTTACGATTTTGTTTTACGACCCGTTAATTAAAGCAAAGGGACATCTAGATCTACCACCTTTTTTGCCCTCCTTTCCTCTCCCGAAGACTACTATTTGAATTGGGTTTTCAGTTCGCTCATGCGTTAGTTAAGATTATTTGCGATCATTATTTCTTTGTTATTGCCTTCTACCTACATCGCCATTCTTAGTTTTCATCAGCAAATGTTACCAACTGCTACGTGAGGCTGGGGTACGGTTACCGAAACAGTTTGGTTCCTCCGTAAGCATTGTCGAGGCATTGGTTTTGGGCAAGTAGCTGTATCGTCCGGGTTAATATCCGCTCCGATGATTATGATCGTTGCTCTCACAGGAATCTCAAATTTTGCTGTGCCTCATTATAGTTTTTCAATCTCGTTTCGCGTATTACGATTTGTTATTATGTTGTGTTAGGATTTTTGAGGATGCTTGGGATTGTTTATTTTATTATCTTTTTATTTACTCATCTGTGCGCACTTCGCAGTTTTGGAGTCACTTTTCCACTCTGGAAAATGAAAACGCGTCCTCATTTATCCGGGGAGAAGCTTAATCCCAACAAGCAGCCGGAAACAAAGATCCGAAAAAATAAAAGTAAGGATAAGTTATTAACAGATGATGAGGTGTAAATATGCTGGAAAAGGGAAAAATATCAGGATTACAAATGACATGTATTTTTTACGCTTCCGTAGTGCCGACCTATTGGATCACAATGCCATCCACAATCGACAATGTTGTTGGACGGGATTCATGGATGACACCGATCTTTTCCTGTGTAATCAGTTATTTGATTGTTTACGTGGTTTATCAGTTGAGTATGCTGTACCCTGGGCAAACGCCAATTGAATATATCCCTCGGATTATAGGAAAATGGCCTGGAAAAGTCGTTGGTCTTGGTTTCTTATTGTACTTACTTCATATAGTATCGGTTACTACTCATGAATTTTTCGATTTAATTAACGCCAAATATTTACCTTTCACTCCTTTCATTGTCATTGTATTGCCTTTACTATTGCTAGCCGGTTATATGGTCAGACAAGGAGTCGAAGTTCTCGGGAGATTTGCCTTTATCACTATTTTTTATTGGATTTTTGTATTTATGCTCTATGTATTTCTCACCATTCCCGATATGGATATACATAATCTTTTCCCCGTTATGGAACATGGGTCTACCCCGCAAATAAAAGGGGTTTTCCTTCATAACGGCTGGAGTTCACAAGCCGTTTTCTTATCGTTTATGATGCCATTTTTAAATAAAGGGTCCAAAAAATTATTGTGGGGTATAGGAGCCGTCAGTTTTGTGGCTTTTGACTTGGTAGCCGCAATTATTGTCCCAAAGATGATTTACGGTACAATCATGCCTGACATTGCCTACCCGGTTCTTGCGGCTGGAGAGATCATTAAGATTGCTGATTTCTTAGAGCATATTGATTTACTGATTATAGCGGATTGGATTATCCTGTATTTTGTAAAAATGTCCATCTATATTTACATCCTTTCCTTAGGAACGGCTCAATTGACTAAGCTTTCTACTTACCGTCCGATTGTATTTCCCATATGCATATTAATTAGCGTTGTCAGCCTAATGTCAATTGGGAGATTTAGTGATATCAAGAATTTTCTGGAGCATATCTATCCGTATTATACCATACTGCCACAAGAAGCTATTCCGATATTGCTCTTAATCATTGCATGGTTTCGAACAAAGGGTAAGCGAGGGAGAAACATCTTACCATTAGGAAATATTGGAAAATAACGAAAGTATCCGTTGTAATCACTTCGATGTTGTGTTTATGCGGTTGCTGGGATCGTCAGGATATTAACGATAAATCGTTTGTGGTTGGGGTCGGCGTTGATGTTTACGAGGAAAACATTGAATGACCGTCGAACTTATCTCTCCAAAGAAACAAACGGAATCCATGGGGGGTATCTCTGGAGGCGGTAAATCGACAAACATTATCTATTCCGCTGTAGGCAGGGGTCTTGCAGATTGCATATCAAAATTGCAAGGGTAAAATATCGAGGAAGGCCTCGGTACGATGGGAGTACGCAACGGGGCATATCCCTTTAAATCCCATCATCCAGGAGGACGCTCTACTATGAAGTTTAAATCGCAGGACAAACAAAATCAACTCATTGAAAAAATTACCGCCCAGCACCTTGTCGTCGGGATCGACATCGCCCAGCAAACGCATGTCGCACGAGCTGTTAACTTTCGCGGTATTGTGCTCGGTAATTCCCTATCCTTCTCGAATGATGAGGAAGGTTTTCACAGCCTTCTTCGGTGGATCCAGTCGCTGCAATCTGCCCATGCTTTAACGGCGGCCATTGTTGGCATGGAGCCTACCGGACATTACTGGCTTAACGTATCCAAGGGGCTCTCGGAACGCCAATTTGAAGTCGTTCTCGTCAATCCACATCTGGTGAAAAAGAACAAGGAGAACCGCGACAATACACCATCCAAGAGCGACAAAAAGGATGCCCTTGTCATCGCAGACATGGTCAAAAACGGCTACTACTCGTTCACTCGCTACACACCAGAAGCCTTTGAAGAACTTCGTGTCTTCTCTCCAACCGCGACTCTGTCGTAACGAAACTCGTTAGTGCGAAGAACCAAATTCACCGCTGGGTCGACGTTGTTTTTCCTGAGCTGCGACAAGTTTCCAAAAACATTATGTGTATCGGTTCATTGGCCACACTTCGTCTTTTCCCAACGCCCGAAGAATTGGGTAAATTACAGCCTCAAGACGTCTTACAAGGTTGGAAATCGCTTATGAAGCGGCATTCTGGTGAGCGAAAAGCCCGAGCTCTTATCTCATTGGCTTGCAGATCTGTGGGTTCTAAGCAAGCCACACATGCCTATAAGCTCCACCTGAAGCAGCTGCTCGATGAGTACGACCTTGCTTGCCTGCAATTGCAAACGGTAGAAACGGAGATTGTTGCCGTTTTAGAACGCATTCCATTTGCTACATCCATGCTTGCTGTCAAAGGGATTAGTGCCATTTCACTAGCCGGTATTTTAGGTGAGGCGGGGGATTTAAGCGGCTTTGTTCACGGGAATGCCTTGCTGCGTCATGCTGGTCTCAATCTCGCAGAAGCAAGCTCAGGTAAATGGACCGGACAGATGAAGATTAGCAAACGTGGACGCTCTCGTCTCCGACGTTTCATCTTCATGATGACCCTGAGTTTAGTCGCGAACAATTCGGAGTTCAAAGCCATGCATGCCTACAATGTACAGATAAAGAAGATGAAGAAAATGAGGTCCATTATGAAGCTGTGTGGCAAATTAGCCAGAATCTTAGTTGGAATGGCTCGCAGCGGCGAAGCCTATAATCCTCCTAGAACGTTGCCTAATCAGCTAGCAGCTTAACTTATATTCTACCGTTTCGTTGAACGAGTTTTGGCTTATTCGCAGGATTTCAAAGAAAGCACGGAGTACCGGATATATTGAACCAAAGGGCACCGACCCGTAACGATAGCAAGACCGTCCTCCACCCCTTGGACAGGCGTAACGAAGGAATGAAAGGGCATAGACCCGTTGAGACATGGGAGTGAGAACCTCCAGGGGCGGCGTGGAGAAAGCGTGCAGTAAATGGAATTATATGGGGCAGTATATATTCCCCTCTATTCCCGTGCGCCTGCGCCTTCATGTTGCCGAAGTCTAACACGGAGTTCCCCTTCTTGTCTTTCATCCTTAACCAATCGGGCGAAATCCTGCGAATAAGCGAGTATTCGTGAGAAAAACATAGTACTGAGGGAGTTCAATATTTAAAGATATAATTTCATCCCCATTTCGAATCTTTAGTAAAGGTGATTTTATTTTTCAGTCATGGCAACTGCTTTTGTTTCATGGACCGTACCATGTGGATGCTCAGGTGGAGCATAGATAACGTATATTTTAAGTGGTGTATTACCCGTATTGGTTACATTGTGCCATTTTCCAGCAGGTATCATAATTGCATAGTCATCAAATGCCATTTCTTGAAAATCCAATTTATCTTTACTATCACCCATTTGAACAAGTCCCTGACCTTCTTCAATACGTATAAATTGATCAGTTGTAGGATGAACTTCTAAACCAATGTCATCTCCAACGTCAATACTCATTAGGGTCACTTGAAAGTGTTTCCCTGTCCATAAAGCGGTGCGGTAAGTATTGTTTTGCTTAGTAGCTTGGTTAATATTCACTACAAATGGTCTTGGTCCATAATCTGTTAATTTAATGTTTCGATTATAAGGATTCCAGTTGGTATTGTTCCAATTGTAATAATAAGGATTCCAATTATAGCTCCATTTTTTTCCATTCCAGTTGTCATGCATAGAATTATGCCATTGATAGTGATAGCATGAATTACGGTACATATTCATTTTCCTCCCATGATTTCTTTTTACCTTTTATCCTATGCAATTGCCTAATTAAAGATTGGGCAATTGCCTATGGCCTAAAAACGACGACAACACCAAATTACAAACAATTGATATCCAATCTTTTTCGCACGTATATATGTTATAGAAGATAACCGTCAATAGAAAAAGCTGCATCAAAGCAATCCGTCCTTTTTATCATTTCTTTTTGAGAAACAATCCCACAGTGTACAGATATAAAAATAAGAATACTTTGATGTTATCAAATTTTCATGGCCCACTCCATCAACTAATAGAAGTTTAATTTAATTGCTCCAGTATTATTAAGCGAATTAAAAAATGCTTCTGTATGATATGAACAAATCGTCTTATCATCCTGACCATGTCTTTCGGGAGGTACTTCGGGAGGTACGGTCGCGATTGCTTACGATGAAAAATCACTTATGCTTAGTGCCATTAAGGAAGCGATCGAAGAACAGTTTTACGATGTTGTCTAATTAAACGAAGAAAGGAGCGAGATTTTCGTGATGGATGCAGCCAAGTTGGAAACGGAGCAAAAATCCTTGCAATTAACGGTCATGACATGCGCAGCTTGTGCGAACCAGATAGAAAAGGGATTGAATAAACTCGAAGGAGTAACTAAAGCGAATGTAAACTTTCCTCTTGGGCTACGGTTACGTACGATCCTATAAAAGTGGATGTCGCGCAAATGGAACAAAGCATTCAAAAACTTGGATATGGCACGACTAAAGAAGTCGTCGATCTGGAGCTTGTTGGCATGTTCTGTGCAGCGTGTGCCATCAAAATTGAAAAAACGCTGAATTAGCAACCTGACGTCACGAACGCTGTCGTTAATTTCGCGATGGAATCTGCCCGGGTTGAATACAACCCGGCGGAAGTCATGATAGCCGATATCCTAAACCGAATGGAGAAGCTAGGCTATAAAGCGGAAGCAGTCCCCTTCAAGCACCGCGAGAAAGCAATATCGCAGCAAAAGCGTAAACTGCTCATCTCGGCGATTCTTTCCTTTCCGCTGTTCTGGGCCATGGTGAGTCATTTTCTGTCATCGGGCATGCAGTCCTTTTGCGTCAACATTTTAGGTATTACTCCTAAAGGACTGTAGAGCCCAAAAAGGCCGCAATATTTGCGACCTTCACATAAATTAGGTATGGTTTTCATCGTGCCTTCTTGCAATTGTCAATCCCTAAAAAGGTATTAGCAGGACAATATCGGGTGGCCCCAGTAATGATCGGTGCCAATCCAATGACTCCCCACCAACTTCTGTAGGCCAGACCAATAAGAAGGATACCTACCCCAATTGAGATTCTTATAATTTGTTCCGTTTTCCCGACATTACAATTCATCACTTGCACCTCCTACTCAAAGCGTGTCCAAAATAATCGAAACCATTCGCGATGGGTAACGTCATCCGAGCGCTCCCAGATTTTTAATCAAACCAATTGTAAGTATTGCTTGCGTCGTTTTATTCGTTTTCTGAACCCATTTGTAAATTCATCGAGGAAATATGACTTTTGGTTTGGTCCGTACCCATTTGATAAATCGCTTTATAGATCTCCTTTAATAAGTAATCGTATACATCGTTTTCGCTGTCATGATGATATGGGATTATTGGAATTTGAGCACGAAAAAATGTTTTTTCCTCCGCATCTTCCCATTGATTGAATAACTCCGTTAATTTTTCTACCTCTTCCTCGGTAGCATCAATTTCCAGCTCATAAGCGGCATCGCCCTGGTTATACATGATACATTTGGATTGTATGGAAACATAATACCTTCTTTTATCCATGGGCCTTTACCCCTTCACCGTTTATTTCTTAAAGAATGACAGTATAATCGCACCTAAAATTATAATTATTGGAAGTGCTAAATAAGCGATCAACGCTGGATTACCTATAATCGAATGCTTCACTGTAGATAGATTAATGCTTTTGTCCAACTCTTTACTTTCTTGCTTGCGAATGTAATAAATTGAGCTTACCAGTGAAAAAACACATACCGCGCCAGCTAAAATAATCAATACGGTATACATCGTCATTAGACGGAATCCCTCCTCGTGATCTTTATTTTTTCACTTCAAGAACTTCTTTATGCATATTATCCATCGCCATTTTGGAATGCCCACATTAGACTGTGGATGTTCCTCTAGATATGCTTAATTTTCGAAACTCTCCTTGATTACATCCACTCCGGCCATGGGTGAAAACCTTCGCCAATCCGGTCTTTATGATCCGGACGGTAACGACTTTCTAAAAAATAAATAAGCGGAAAGGGTTCTACCGAGAACCAGCATCTTCTGTTCAAGCAGGCTATTGATGAGGTCGTAACTTCAGTATCAGTATAAGAGAGACGGTCGATATTCCCCATTCATTAGCTGTTGCCTGATCTCTTCGATGAAGGATTCTTCGCCAATCTCTCGAACGATGAATGCGATCGTTTGTCCATCACGCACTGCCACTATTAGTTTTCACTCGAGTCCATGCTTCTTGCAGGATAGTGGATGACCTGTATGCACTAAGCCAGCCATTGGTTTATTTGTTACGCGAATCAATTGTTTCTCAAAGCAGATGCGCTCATATTTTGTGAGTACAGGTTTGCGATTTCCGCGATCACGACCACTGATTTGGCGATCTCGTTCACGAAATTATAAATTTGTCCAAGAATTGTACTATCTATGTAACATAAAGCTTGATAAATGACCAAATGAAAAGCCCAATAAATACTTGACAATAGTTTATTTATGTCAATTGCTAAATAAAAATATCTGTCTCTGGAAACTTTATTGAAGATAACATAATTTGGAGGAGCCAGACATGAAGAAAAAAGGAATAACATTAGCGGCAACCGTCTTAACGTTCTTGCTGCTTGCAGCTAATCCAACACAAGCAACCATTTCTAATGATTCACAACCATCACAACCCCCCGTGAAGCAGAACGAAGTCATTCTTGAACCGGCAGCTCAGAAACTTGTAGAGAAAACGGCTAACCCGCCGTATCCGTTTGACCTTGGCCCGGTAAAAGCCCGAGAGGAGCTTGACAAAGTTCAATCCGGTCCGGTTAAAAAGCCTGCTGCGGATATACAAGATCTAACGATCCCAGGCGGACCTACCAGAAAGGTTTCCATACGCATTATTAAACCGAAAAAGGCTCCAAAACATTTACCCGTCATTCTTTATAGTCACGGGGGAGGTTGGGTTTTGGGTAACGCTCATACGCATGATCGCCTAGTACGTGAGCTTGCAGTAGGTTCACAATCGGCCGTCGTTTTCACAAATTATAGTCTTTCACCGGAAGCCAAATATCCAGTTGCCCTGGAACAGGTTTACACGGTCTTGGAATGGGTGGCTAAAAACGGCAAAAAGTACGGGATGAATGAGAAAAAAATTACGGTAGCCGGCGATAGTGTTGGAGGGAATTTCTCAGCAGCAATTACGCTACTGGCCAAAGATCGCAAGGGTCCGAAAATCGAAAAGCAGCTGCTTTTTTATCCTGTAACTAATGCGGTGTTCGATACGGCTTCCTATAATCAGTTCGCTACCGGCTACTACCTTCATCGCGATACGATGCAATGGTTCTGGGACCAATACACGACCGATCCCAAGCAAAGAGAAGAAATCTATGCCTCTCCGCTTCGTGCTTCTATTGAGCAATTAAAAGGGCTTCCAAAAGCGCTAATCATCACAGATGAAGCAGACGTATTACAAGATGAGGGAGAGGCTTACGCTAACAAGCTTAGACAAGCTGGGGTTCCGGTAACTTCAGTACGCTTTCGAGGCATGATCCACGCTTTTGTTATGTTTAATGACTTGGCTGACACCGAATCAACTCGCGGCGCTATGCTTCTCAGCAATTCTTGGCTAAAGCAATAGCCGAGTGTCTAGCCGGATAACAAGAGGTTAAAAAAAGAAAAACCAGGAGGGACCTGGTTCGGTTTAATGTTGTCTTTTGTTGAGTTTTAAAAAGGGTCTTTTGTTGAGTTTTAAAAAGGGTCTTTTGTTGAGTTTTAAAAAGGGACTTGTATTTTACGAGAGCTTACGCCCCCTCTTACTAAATGTTCTACTTAAAACATGGCATACTGCAGCGGTCTTCGCACTGAAGTCCGGTAAACCTTACGCTCTCCCGTTTTAATGAACAAAGTTCTACCGGGCTTGGGATTTGCTTCAATGAGCCATACACGACCGTTCACATCCACGCCGTTCCTTTCGATTCACGAGGCGCTGAAGCATTTTCCCGCAGGCGGGAGCATCATCATTATTAGTTCGATAGCAAGTGAAAATCCGGTTCAGGGCTCGGTGCTTTACGCATCGACCAAGGCGGCGGTGAATACGCTGACGTTGGCGCTTGCAAAGGAACAAGGTAACCGGAATATTCGGGCATCCAACGTCCTTCACTAACGCTGCGGTTCCTCTCGCTCCCCTCGGAGTGGGGACAACGAAGAACACGTTGCCCCCACTCCTCGACTCGCTTCACGGCTATTTCCCCCACCAAATACCTGAATCGGCATTTCCAAGTCACTGACCTTGCCTCAAAAAAGTAGACACAGAGAAAGCCTCGGCGACACCCATTAGTCTATTGCCTAGAG
>NZ_JBHSOW010000084.1:0-7350 GCF_042656405.1 Paenibacillus solisilvae
CCTCCCGCAGGTTATGTTGTCCTGCGTTCTTAGGTACTACCACCCTCTCCGACTCCCTTCCCGCCGCTCACCACTTCACCCTCCGGGCTTATAGGTTCAAGCTTTACGACGCTGTCGTGCGAGGTAGGGTCTCCCTAGTTCCAGACACAGCTGTTACTACATGCTGTTCCCCATACACCGGAGGATTCTTCCGCGCTGCTTTTCCAAGTTCTTCACGCGTTCCATGGGCCTTCACCGTGCAACACGGGGTTCGGCTCCCTCTTGTCCCTTTCGGGTTGTATATGACGATGCGGCAGGATTCACTTTATGTTACAGCCTGCAGTTTTGCTTCACCCTGATTGGGGTTTTTCACAGGGCTTCATCCTTAGGATCTCGCCACCAGATGCCTGCTAGCTACGAGGCGGCTTGGTCCCTACCTCGGTTGGACTTTCACCAACTAGTTGTGCCTAGCTTTGCTAGGCGCACTGTTACGCTATCCTGCCCGTGGGAGTTGGATCCCGAGATGGCTGCTGATTTACCGGCAGCCTGTTGATTTTTGAGCCATCTTGGTGAAAATTTAGATTCTATAAAATGATTGACTTAAAATGGAAAAATAGATTATATTATCCTCGTTGATACGTTTTGTATCTGGTTTGAGTTCCGGTTATAGACCAAAAATTGTACAAGGGTGGTGATCGGTGTGATGTTTCAGCATTTATGTTATCGTTTCAGGAAAAGCCTGGCCCGGGTGCTCTCGGCAGTCATACTGTTGGCGCTTCTCGCGCCGGCCATCGGACAGGCTGCCTTCGCGGCTTCTCCGGTCGAGTTGGGTTTTGTTGCCGCAAGCCAGAAAGTGTCCGAAAGCAGTTTGAAAAATGTGAAGGTAAGACGGACTGGAGGGGCGGACCTTGTTTTCGGTGCTTCGAAGACGGAAGTAACCATCCGAGACAACGGCCGCGGCGGTATCCTTAGTTTCGATACGCCAACCTACTTCGCGCTGGAAGAGTCGGGGCCGATTCATATGAAGGTGCTTCGGACCAATGGATTTGAAGGCATTGTGACGGTTCACTATTCGCTCATACCCGTTACCGCAACACCAGGCGAGGATTATATCGACCAGTCGGGAACGCTGACCTTTAACTCTTATCAGAAAACGTTCGATATCGATATTATCGATGACAACGTACCGGAAGGCCCGGAAACCTTTATTCTGAAGCTTTCCGATCCGACGGGAGGAGCGAAGCTCGGAACGCTCTCCGAGCGCCTGATTACGATTTACGACAAAGATAATGTGAGCATGAGCAAACCGCCCGGTTCCCTGCAGCTGCAGCCAAGCCGGACCATAAATGAAGCTGACGGGACAATCAGCCTTGAGGTATCGCGTGTGTACGGCAACAGTGGCACCGTAACGGTCGATTATGCGACTAGCAACGGGACGGCAGCCGCAGGAAGCGACTTCGAATTTGTATCAGGCACCTTAACCTTTGCCTCTGGAGAGTCGAGCAAGACGATAACGGTTCCGATCCTGAACGAAAATAACGAGGAAGGCGACGAGCGGTTTACCGTCACGCTGAGCAATCCGACCGGCGGTGCGAAATTGACCGACGGCGCTTCCGCAACAGTCATCACGATTAAGAGCAACGATCATTACGGCAAGCTTTATTTCGATACTCCCACCTATTACACGCTTGAAGAGTCGGGGTCCATCCATATGAAAGTTCTAAGGCAAGGCGGATTTGACGGCCCTGTAACGGTCCATTATTCGATTATTCCGATAACGGCTACGCCGGGCGAGGATTATACGGATGTGTCAGGCACGCTGACTTTTTCAGACGGCGATAGCTCGAGAACGTTTGATATCGAAATTTCGGATGACGACATACCGGAAGGCGCTGAATCTTTTATATTGAAGCTATCGGTTCCCGAAGAGGGAGCTAAGCTCGGAACGCCCTCACAGCGCGTGATTACGATCTACGACAAAGATGCACTGTAATTGTCAAATACCATCAAATAGTCGTTCTGACCACGGGTTTAATCCGGCTTCCGGTCGTAAAACGTCAAGCTCCGCCGCTGCGGGGCTTGACGTTTTAATTATGAAGAACGGGCAGGATAGTTTATCACAAGTGAGGCGAAATATTTGGTCAGTAAGGAATAATGAAAGAACCTGTCAATAATGACAGGCTCGAAGCTTTTTCACATTTAGAGTGATATACGGAGAAGTCTACCATAAGTAACGGTAATAATTCAGGTTGTCAGTTTACTTGTTCTTCGGAGACAATGCCGGCTATATATTCAGTGATGCTATGATCCTCGTTGACGGCAAGACCGCTAACTCCTACGCACCCGATGATTTCTCCGGATCTATTCTTCAGCAGGTTTCCACCGGGCAAAGCTGTCAATCCGGGATCGCAGAAATAACTGATTTCAAGATGTTCCCGTTGAATTCTTTCAAACAAAGAGTCCGTTGATACACCCATACGAGCGGCCGTATAGGCCTTTTGTTGGGAGATTTGGACGCTTCGCTGCGGCATGCCGTCCATTCGGTCAAATGTCAGCACCGAACCCGTTTCATCTCCGATGGTGATGCTGATCGGTCTGCCGAAGTCTTTGGTCGCTTTTTCCTTCCCCAATTCAATCAGTTTCCTTGCGAGGTCTAGTGTAAGTTGCATTAGTGCGAACCTCCATAAATGATTTTAAGGTAGCAATTTTCGATAAATTTCTTGAACGTCCTCGATACTGACCGCTTTTGGGTTGTTGTTCAAAAGTCGAGTTACATTCATCGCAGATTTGCTTATGTCAAGGACGTCATCCTCAGACACGCCGAATGCAGTCAGGTCTTGAGGAATGTTCAGAGTTGTTGTCCACGCGACAATTTGCTCGATGACTCTCCGCGCAGCGTCAACCTCGCTTAAGCTGTTGCTAGCGGAGAGGCCTAATACCGGGAATAATTGGGCGAGTTTCTCACTGATCGCGTCGAAGTTAAATTCCATGACATGTGGTAACAACATGGAGTTAGCGACACCGTGAGGAATGTTGAATTTCCCGCCTAGCGGATATGCAAGGGCATGGACGGCAGCAGTGCCGGCACACGTTAAGGCCATTCCGCCGTACATCGAGCCAAGGAGCATATTTTCGCGGGCTTCGACCGATGATCCATGTTCATACGCCTGGACAATGCCGGCAGAGATCTTGCGCATGGACTCAAGGGCAAACATGTCGCTTAGCGGGTTAGCCTTGTTTGAAATGAATGATTCAATGGAATGGGTAAAGGCATCCATTCCTGTCGCCGCTGTCACAGCTGGCGGGAGTTCAAGAGTTAAAATAGGATCAACAATAACGAGCTGGGGAAAGAGATACAGGCTGATAATCCCGACTTTAAGTTCTTCTTCCGGTACGGTGACAATTGCGTTTGGCGTTACTTCGGAACCAGTTCCAGATGTGGTGGGTATGAGTACGGTTCGGACGCCCGGCTTCTTAACCAAATTGGTCCCAAGGAGTTCGGAGACAGGGACGCAGTTTGTCCTTAACACGGACAGAATTTTTGCTGCATCGAGGACGCTGCCGCCGCCAATCGCAATATAAACGTCAAAATCTTGTGTGGCTAGTTTCTGACCCAGTTCTTCAATGTTTTGAACTGTAGGTTCGTTCATGACGCCTGTCAGTACTTCCGAGGAAATTCCCGCTTTAGACAGCTTTTGAACCATCTCATCGATGTGACCAAGGCGAATGAGGCTTGGCTGAGTGAGAATGAGCGCCGAACGAACTTCTCCCATTTCTTGTAATTGACTCGCAAGCATTTCAATGGAATGTCTGCCCGCGACAATTTTTTTTGCTGATTGAAATTGATACTGAGCTAACAAATTGATCACTCCCTATAAAACAGTCGGCCAAGAATATTGCCCACCCTTAGCATCGTAAATGCACAGGGTGGGCAGGCACAATACGTTTGTAAACTTTGCGAATCACGTAGAACCGTAATCTTCCATTAAGAGCCGCTGGCCGATTCCTTCACTTGATTACGCCGTGCCAACCAAGCGGTCAAAATCGGTACGAGAATAGCCGTGACGATCACGCAAGTCGCGACTTGCGCAGTCGCGGATGCCCCAATTTCTTGATAGCCCGTGTATACGGCAGCAACAGTCATTGGAACGGCCGCCGCATTCCCTGCTGTGGATGCTGCTGCCACGCCGGCAACGCCGTTGCCGCCAGTGAGGCGATCCAATGAATAGAGAACGATGCCCGTGATGGCAACGACCGCAATGCCCAAGATGATGCCAGATGCTCCGGATTTCACGAGGTTGCTGAGGTTAATTCCAAAACCAAGACCGAGGGAGTACATCGGGATGAGAATGTGGATCCCTTTACTGAGAAACTCCCGCATGTCAATATCCAGGTTTCCAAGAATCATACCAATGACCAGCGGCAAGAGAGCAAATACAAATGCTTCCACAGGGAAGCTCGCGAGTCCCGTAACGCCGAGAATCAGCATGGTGAAAAACGGACCGGATTCAAGGGACATGACGGAGTAAGCGGCCACATCTTCTTTCCGTTTTCCGAGCTGTCCAACGAGTGCCATGTACAATCCGCCGTTGGAATCCGAAAAAGCAGCAACAATGGCTAGAGCAGACAAACCTAAGAACAAATGATTTTGATCAGGGGCAAAGTAACGGATGAGCAAGCTGATTACAAGTGTAGTCAAAATCTTACCTGCCCAAAGGGAGACGCCCTTCTTTAAAATGTAACCGGTTGATCGAAATTGCAATGTCGTGCCCAAGCAGATGTAGTAGGCACCGAGCAAAGCCGTCGCACCTGTCATCATTCCGCCTGTAAATGATCCCTTGAAGATCGTATCGTCGGCCAAATTTGGAAACATCGTCCGAAGGATGGCTCCAAGAAATAGCGGAAGGATCATCAAGCCACCAGGAATTCGATCGATTGCAGCCTTAATTTTCACGTTATATCCTCCTTGGTGTATTTTTGCAACACTTAAAACATGTGAGCGCTACATAAAGAATTATGATGGCAATAAACCTCTTTATCAATCGTTAAAATATTGCATTTTGCAACATTTTTTCTGTTTTTCTCCATCGGGTGGCACGATTTGATCCCGAGTCGTAAACAGGTTTTGGAATATTATTGCAAAATAAATCATAAAACTTGTCTGCCCCTTCTTTACTGGCAATCCATAATACCGCTGACGTTTTTCTCCCTGACGGGGGATTTTTTATGTTGAAAGTTTACTTATCATCAGACATTGGAATCGGGTCAGACAGATGCGAAAAAAGAGGGGGATTCTTATCCCCTGGCCACCTTATCCAGGTTCATGTTCTGCACGGTTTGGTCAATCTGTTTTTTCTAACCCATTCCTTGCTGTCTTCCCATACATGGCGGGTTAGGATCTTTCGTTTGTTCCTGGAACGTGTGCATTTCTCCGAATCGGAAGCATATTGACGGTATCCTTGGTGGTCCGTTGTCGTGTATTTCAGCTAGTGATTCGCGGGGCAACCCGATTACGGTCGTGGTGACGGCAGAGGATGGCACGACGAATACGTACTCCGTGACGGTAACGAGAGCAACGTCAAGTGCTGGCGGTGGTAGCGGCAACAGTGGTGGCAATGGAAGCGATAATGGAGTACCGCCTGCACAGATTCCTACGAGAGTACCTTACTTTGAGAGATTCGAACTTTTTGACGTCTCAGTGGTAATACTCCTCCCACCCGAAATGTTTAACTATATTAAACAATAGAATTTATGGGACCGAAAAAAACAAAAAACGCATTGCCAGAAGCCTCTTTCAATCAGCAGCATGCTTTTTCACCAACTAAACATATTGTGCATTTTTTTAAGTTCATTCTATAGTTCACTTGAACACAAAAAAAGGTACCGAGGATGCTTTCCCACGGAAACCTTTTTACCGATGCTTTTGGATTGCTTTTGCTTTATGGATGACTTATCCAACCAAACGACTGGTTGCAATTTTCTAAATGATCATTTTTTACATGATCACTTCGTTTTATTGGAGCAACAATAGAAGCTACTCTTTCATATTTTATAATAGCGCCTCCTAATTTACGGAAATCTCCTACTTCTACTAGAATGTTGAAGTATAATGAAGACGGCTAAAGAAAATAATCGCTAAAGGCAGTTCAAGCAGCGAATCACAATTTATCCGTTC
Source organism: Paenibacillus solisilvae (assembly GCF_042656405.1). Classification (NCBI taxonomy): domain Bacteria; kingdom Bacillati; phylum Bacillota; class Bacilli; order Caryophanales; family Paenibacillaceae; genus Paenibacillus; species Paenibacillus solisilvae. The sequence continues at coordinate 6,155 of NZ_JBHSOW010000084.1, forward strand.
GACTTGGAGGATGATAGCTATGAAGGTAGGATCAGCGCGATCTGCAGCGGCAGAATGGGTCACGCACCATGCAAGCCGGGAGGCTGGGTTTCAGGGGGCTTATTTCAGCGGCTCAACGATAGGGCTGCCCGATGACGCAGAGATGTCGGCGGCTTCCGATATCGACGTTGTAATTGTCATTGCGGATGACGAACCCCCGTTAAAACTTGGGAAGTTCATTTATCGGGATACCCTTGTGGAGGCAACCTATCTGTCGATGAGTCAGCTAGCCTCCGTTGAGGAGGTGCTGACTTCCTATCACCTTGCAGGCAGTTTCCGCGTCAACACGATCATAGCCGATCCCACCGGATATCTGCAGAGCCTTCAAACACAGGTTGCTCGGCAATTTGCTGATCTGGAATGGGTACGCCGCCGCTGCGAGAACGTCCGGCTCAAGATCGAGAACGGACTTCGGGCCATCGACACATCCGCACCTTTGCACGATCTGGTGAATTCATGGCTGTTCCCGACCGGTGTAACTACACATGTCCTCCTGGTAGCAGCTCTTCGCAACCCCACTGTGCGTCTGCGCTATCTTGCGGCGCGCGATGTACTTAAGGAATACGGCCATGACGCTCTCTATCTTGACCTGTTGAAGCTGCTCGGCTGTGCTAATCTTAATCCTCAGCGCGTTGAATATCATCTAAACGCGCTAAGCCGGACATTCGACGCCGCTGCGGCTGCTGCCAAGACGCCTTTCTTCTTCAGCACCGACATTACGGCTGCAGCGCGGCCGGTTGCAATCGACGGAAGCCGTGATCTCATCCAGTCAGGCTGCCATCGCGAAGCGATCTTCTGGATCATTGCGACCTTTGCACGCTGCCACAAGATTCTTGCTGCGGACGCTCCAGCGGACCTGCAGCACTCACTCACTCCAGCCTTTGAAGAAGCTATCGCTGATTTGGGAATTACTTCTGCCGATACCCTCACTCATCGCGCCGAGGAGGTCATCCAATTCCTGCCGAGGCTCTGGGAAACAACGGAGTCCATCCTGTTCTCCAATCCAAGCATCACAGGCAAGTAGGATATTCGTTAATGCTTCCAAACATATGGAGTGTCTCCAGAAGCATGCTTAAATTGTACACACCTGAATCAATTTCATAAATCGGTTTCTCAGTAATCAGACTAACCGAATATTAACGCCTTCATTTTTTTCG